>JAQSWS010000013.1 GCA_029266495.1 Rariglobus sp.
CCCCGGTGCCGTGCTCGTCCAAATTCAAGGCCAGCCCCACTCCGTCTATGCGGATGGCTCCCAACTCCAGCCGGGCGACTACAAACATCCCCCGTTTGAAGGAGAGATGAAAGAGGCCATCCAGTCGCTGGTCATCGACCTGGCCGAAGTCCGCCCTCTGTCGCTCGAAGAGTGGGAAGATGGTTTTCGGAGAGACCGGACTCCGGACAGAGAAATCGCCGGATGGCTCCATTTGGCCGCGATCCTCACAACCATGACCGACCGGTTTTCTCTGGATCTCCAAAAGCGCAAAGAATGTTACCGAGTGTTGGTCGCCTGCTACACCGGTGAGCGGACAACCGTGCGGGAACGCTCCGATCCTCAATTGTTGTCCGACGAACAAATCGACCTGGCTGTTAAATATTTTTTCGAAGGCGGCTATCGTTAGGTCCAACGCATAACTCGCCGAGCCCCTCTCCACCTGTGGGGGATTAAAAAGGAGTCGGGGAGTTTTTCGTAATTTCGGGAACGGCGCGGCAACCAAACGGCTCACGAAATGATAGAGCACCCCCCTTTCCCATTCGTTTGTTCTCACCTCCTCAGTTACACCGTCGCCCCATCCCGCGGGCGTTTAAGGTTCCGGCGTTCTTTATGACAGCGGCACGGGGGCAATGGTCGTCACTCGGGATTGGTTGGTGAAGAGGAGGGCGCACAGGTTGGCGCCGTCGCCGACGATGCTCATGACGGAATTTTGGGCCACGAATCCGAGCTCGCGCAGACTCCAGTTGGCGCCGGTTTTGCTGACCCACAGGTCACCGGTGGAGGTGATCGCCACAAGGCCGGCCGTGAAGGCGGCCATGGCCACGACCGTTTGGGCCTTCTGCGGCAACCCCGACGGCAAGCTGGCGTTCGTCCATATTACTCCGGTCTGACTGGTGGCGATCACGCTTTGTCCAAAGGCCACAAATTGGGAGCGCGCGGCGTCCCAGATGCCATCGGTGACCCCTTGCGACAGCGGCGTCTCCACCCATTGCCGGGTCCCCGACCGGTAATAAACCGCGTAACTGCGACCGCCGATCCCCACGGCTTGGCTGCCGTTGCGCAGCAGGCGTTTGAACGTGAGGACGTTTTGGGCCTGATGCACCAGTTGGAGCGTGCTGATCGTCTCTCCGGCGTAGAGCGAGGTGATGCCATTCACCACCGCCAGCGCTGCGCACAGCACGACGCCGTTGGGGGCGATCTGCGCGATCTGCGTGAGGGCGAGCGTGCTGAAATAACCGCCACTGTGACTTGGCAGCTGGGTGTAGGTGTCCACCAGGGTCTTGCCGTTCCCGGAGTAGTTTCCGATCAGGTCGAAGCCGAGGCCGTCGAAACAAAAGGCCTGCGGAGAGTCCTGCGTGGGCAGATTGTTGAAGCTGCCGGCCGGATCGGCTCCGTAGTAGATCGCGGTGCCGGTCCAGAAGCCGAACTGCCCGTTGCCGTAGGCGGCTTGTTTGATGGGTTGCGTGTTGTTGCCGACGGAGACGTTGGAGACGGCACGCAAGACCACGGTGGAAAACGTGAACGGCGCACTGGAGACGCCGTTCGCAATGACGGTGACGGTCGAGGATCGAATGCCGGCGGGCACCACCGCGGAAATCGTTATGGGGGTTGACCCCGTGTAGCTGGCTTGAAGGTCTCCGAAGAAAACCTGAAGCGTCTCGCCGGGTAGTTTTGCGCCGGTCGACGCCCGGAAGTTCTTGCCGAAGAGGATGAGGTGCTGGCCCACCAATACAAAGCCGGTGTTGGGCCCGGTTCCGTTGTCGTCCACTTCGGTGATGACGGGCGGCTGCTGCACGATGAAGGAAACGCCCGTGCTCTGCACGCCGTTGCAGGCGACGGTGATCATGCCGGTCTGCGTGGCGGCGGGAACGACAACGGTCAGGGTGTTGCCCGAAATGCTCGCGGGCGACACGGGGCCGTCGACGCCGGCGAATTGAATCTGCACGTTTTCGACGGATGGATCGAGGTATTGCACTTGCAACGTGATCGTGGCGCCGAGTCCGGCGGCGGGCGTTGAAGCGGTGATGACCGGGGTCTGCTGGATGAGCAGGGGGGTGGCCGAGAGCAGGCCGTTCACGCTATTCGCCTGGACGAACACGGAGCCCGAGAAGGCGCCCGACGGAATCGTGACCGTGAGCGTGGCGCTGGCCGTGGTGCCTTGAATGGTCTGGGCGAGCGCCGAGACATGCTGACCGGGTTTGGTGAAGAACACGCCGTTGGCGGCGGCATTCGTCACATCGAAGCCCTGTCCGACGATTTGGATGGTGGCGCCGATTTTTTGCGGGCCGGAGGGCAGTTGCGTGACCACGGGGTAGTTGACGCTGAAGGTGAGCACCTCGCCCAAATATTGGGCAGTGGTGGCGGTGGGCTGCGCGTAGGCGCGAATATATATCGGCGTATAGAACGTGATCGCGCTCAGCGGAATGGTGACTTGAAAAGAGTTCGTGCCGGCAGTGGTGGTCGCCGCTGAGGATGCAGAGATGCCGGGATCAGGAGTGGTCGAATAATACGCACCGAACGTGTAACCGGCCGAAAAAGCGGGGTCCAAGGTGCAGGTCAGCACCACGCCTTGCGGGGTGACCTGCACGGTGGTTTGGAGCAGGGGCGAACGCGTAGGGCAGGCGTAAAGGGTGTGCGTGCTGTTGACGACGTCGACCAGCACCAGCTTGGAGGACGGGTGGGCGAAGATATGATGGATCGTGCCGGAGACATCGGTGAGGAAGGAAGCACCCGCGGTCAGCGAGCCATCCTGGGCGGCGGACAGCCATTGAAGATTCCCCAGGGCGTCGGAATAGCCGCTGTTCGAGACACACCAGGCGAGCGATTCCATCGGTAGCGCGGCCATGGACACCGCACCTGATGCCGCCGGATTGGAGAGAGTGAACGGGCTGCCCGGGATCGCAGTCAGGGTGCCGTCGCTGTTGAGGACGAATCCTTGTGCCGTGCCCACACCGAACTGCAGACCGTCCCTCGGCGGGAAAGAGTAAGGGTTGAGGACGGCATAGACGAAGGCCCCCGAACCGCAGAGCTTCATATCGCAGCAGCGTATCGAGCCGACCAGGGTGGTTGTTTGGACCAAGGTCAGGGAGCCGGTTGTGGCATCCGGGGAAAAAACTTGGAGGAAGCAGGGCTGCGTCGAATCGTTCGCGTATTGGGCGGTGATGAGATAGCCGCCCATCATGAGCATGCTGATAACGGTGCCTTGCAGGGAAACGGTGGAGGCTGGATTGGCCTGCGTGACGCCGGTCGGCCCCACCGGATAGATCGCGAGCGAGTCACTCGTAGTGTTGATCGAAGTCGGCCCGTAGAGGAAGGTGCCGGCGGTGTTGAACAACAGCCAAAAAAGACAGCTGGGAGGATAAGGCGGCCCGGAGATCTCACTCGAGGCGGTCAGAGTCCCATCCGTCCCGACCGTGTAGTTGAAGACGGCAAGCTGCGCCACCGCCACCAGCAGCGTGCCGGCGGGGTTGAGCGCCATGCTTTGGATGGTTTGCTGATGCGGGATCGCGGCGCCGATGGGGGTTAAGGATGGAGCGGGAGCACCGGTCACCGCATACGCCTGCAGCGTGGAGCAACCGGCGATATCGGTCGTGACCACATACGCATAGCGACCGTCGGCCGAGAAGAGCAGGCTTGAGATGGAGTCACTGGTGGAGAGCAGCGGGGTGAGGGGAGTGGACATGGGCTGATGGTGGGAGGGCGGGGTGAAAAACGGATTGGGTAATGGCAAAGATCAGGCGATGTGCGATATCTCTTTGCGTGCAAAACGAAAACGACCCTTGCCCGCGTAGAAAGCCTTCGTCGCCGGCTCGGTTTCGATGGGGACTGCGATCACGACCGCCAGCGGGATGGGCGGCCGCGTCTTTCCATTTCAAGATAACGGCCTGCTTGACCGGCGGTGTCCGAAAAGTGCGGGGCCGTTCGTTGAATAGGGGAACCGGGCAATAAAAATCCTCTCCACCTCTTCCCATGAATCTTCCCCTTACCGGCGGCTGCGTGTGCGGTGCGGTTCGCTACCAGTGCGACGCGCGTCCGATTGCCATGTTGAAATGCCATTGCCGCGACTGTCAGCGAGTCTCCGGCGGACCCCATGTCTGCGCGGTCCTGCTCCCTTCGTCCGCGTTCCGCTTTACCCAAGGCATGCCGAAATACTACTGCACTTCGAGCGAGGGAGGCGGCTTGCACCGGCGCGGCTTTTGCAGCGAATGCGGCTCACGGCTCACCGGCGGCGAAGATCCCGATCAGCCGCGCGATTTCATCGGTGTAACCGCCGGCAGCCTGGACGAAGCCGGCTGGTTCGCGCCGGAGATGGAACTCTGGACCTGCGATGCTCTGTCGTGGGACCCGCCCCGGGCGGACGTGGCGGCCTTCGATAAAAATCCGCCCGACCCGCAGGAATAAAAACCGGGCCCAAAAAGGCGTCAGAGGCCTCGAGCCAACAGGTTTAGGAGCCAACAGGGTCCGGCCGCTAATTGTTGATTTTCTCTCCCGACACACGTCATCGGATAGCCAGGAGCAACCTGTCGGTCTTCGGGCGGCTGTCACAAAACGAAACCGTGTTTCGTCTGATTCTGTGATGAACACTCGCACCACCACCGCCTCCGCACCCGCCACGGTCCTCAAGCCTCGCATGGACCACTGGTCAGTCGCCCCCGCGCTCATGCAGGGGCTGCTCGACCTGCAAAAAGTCGCTGATTCCGCCGGCATCGAGCGCAGCCTTCACTTCCTGATCACCCTTCGCGTTTCCCAGATCAATGGCTGCGCCTTCTGCATGAACATGCATTCCGCCGAGGCGAAGGCCCACGGCGAATCCGATCAACGCCTGTTCCTCCTCTCCGCCTGGCACGAGACCAACCTCTTCACTCCTCGTGAACGCGCCGCCCTCAACTGGGCCGAAGTGCTCACGCGCCTTCCCGGCGGACACGTCTCCGATGCCGATTTCGCCGCCATGCGCGCCGAGTTCACCGAATTCGAAATCGCCGCCGTCACCCTCGCCATCGCCACCATCAACGCCTGGAACCGCTTCGGCGTCGGCATGCGCCCGTCCATCGACCCCGTTGGTTGATTCCTCTCTCAACCCACGCGTGTCAGCGACACGCCCAAGAGCATCCCTCGGTCGCCGGTCTTCCCTCCACGGAGCGCTTGGAGGCGACTCCCGGGCGGAAGTTAAAATTTCATAGCTGCAATCGCGGTTTTGCAGCCAAATCGCCATTACTTCTCGTTTGGATTGTGCACGGTTGAGGTCGTTATCCCCCACCCGCCTTCACCGCCTGCGCCCGCGTAATCAGTCGCCCCGCCGCAGCGCGTCCGCCCACCCCGACACCCCGAAAGCTCACTGCTCTTCAAGCAGTCAAATCCGACCGGCTCCCGCCTGTCCCCAGCCTCCGGCTTGCCCTTTTTCCCCGGTATCCTCCGGGGAACCGTCACAAATAATCCCCCCATGATTCGATCAAATACCCCCTCGATGATGCGCTGGGAATCGCTGCGGCGATCCCTGGCTCGCAAGGTCCGTTGGTCCGCACTCACAGTCACCCTGGCCGCCGCCACCCAGCTCCAGGCCGACCCGCCCGAACTCAAAACCCTGGGCAATCAAATCGTGGTCAAGGCCACCAACGAACGCGTTCGTCTGGCCGGCGTGAACCTCAGCGGACTCGAAGACAACATCGACCGCAATTTCATGAACTCGCTCGATGTGGCCACCGGAACGTGGAAGGCCAATGTCTTCCGCCTGGCGGTCAAAAACTCGTATTGGTTCCACTCCACCATCGGCCCCGGCTACAAGGCGAAGGTGGATGCGCTGATCGAACGCGCCCGCCAGTTGAACGTCTACATCATCCTCGATCTGCACAACTACGAGAAGGCCCGGACTGCGGACGCCACGTTCTGGACCGACGCCGCCAATCGCTACAAAAACAATCCCGTCGTCTTGTTCGGCCTGCTCAACGAGCCGCATGGCACCGGCTGGGAAATCTGGCGCAACGGCGACTCCGAGGGCCCGGGCATGCAGGGCTTGCTCAATGCCGTGCGCGCGACCGGCGCTAACAACATCGTGTTGGCCGGCGGCGGCGAATGGGGCTACAACTTGAGCGGGATTATGCCCGGCTTCAACGGCCTGACCAATGGCTACGCACTCACTGAAACGACCTCGGGCAACGGCATCGTCTACGACAGCCATGTGTATCCGTGGAAGAGCAACATCCAGCTCAACGTGGGCAACGCGTCGTTCCTTTATCCGGTGTTGCTCGGCGAGTTCGCCCACCCCGGCGGCACGACCTTCTCCGGTCAGTCCTCCTTCGAGTCCGACGTGACCTGGGTGCCGCGCATGATGGACTGGGTGAACACCAACAACCTCCACTGGACCGGTTGGAATTTCAGCAACGGCTCCCATCCCGCCATGCTGGTGGACTGGAGTTATCAACCCACTTCCTACTGGGGCGAGATTGCCCGCGCGCACATGCAGTCCTACGCCGATCCCGCCGCCCAGCGCGTCGTCGGCGGCACACCCATCGGCATCGGCGACCTCTTCAATGTTTCACAAGGCCCGGCCGCGCCCTTCAACAACAGCAACACTTACTACTACCATGTTCTCAACGGCTGGAGCGGTCTCGACCTGGGCGCGCCCAAGCGCATCACGCAGATCAAATACATGCCGCGAAAGGACAACGGCCACCTCATGATCGGCGGCGTTTTCCAAGGATCCAACTCGGCGGACTTCAGCAGCGGCGTGGTCACCCTGCACACGGTTTCCACCGAACCCGTCGACACCTTCGTGGGCAACACCGGCACCTACACCACCATGCCCGTCACCGACACCGGCACCTACCGGTATGTTCGCTACCAAGGCCCCGCCGGCGGCTACAGCAACATCGCCTCGATGCTTTTCTTCACCGGCGACGACAGCGGTCCCGGCGTGAACGACAACGTCATCATCATCGATAACTCCGGCACGGGCAGCATCGTCAGCACCGGTTGGGCCGACGCCAACGATTCCGGCTTTCACGGCTCCCGCTGGGTGAGCGACGGCAACAGCGGCAAGGGCACCAAGTCCATCCGCTACACGCCCACCCTCATGCAGGCCGGCCAATATGAGGTGTTCACCATCTGGAGCGCCCATCCCACCAGCCGCGATCTGGCCGTGCCCTACACGATCACCCACGCAGGCGGCTCCACCACGGTGCCCAAGAACCAGCGTGAAAACGGCGGCACCTGGCAGTCGCTCGGAACGTATACGTTCAACGCCGGCACCACCGGCAACGTCCTCGTGAGCAACACCGGCACCACCAGCTGGGTCACGGCCGACGCCGTGAAGTTCGTCTATCAAACGCCCGTCGAAATTATCATGGACAAAGCGTCCGCGGACACGCCCGGCATCACCAGTTACGGCGGCTGGGCCGCCACCACCACCCCGACGCCCTACGGCACCCACTCCTACCACGATGGCGATTCCGCCAAGGGAACCAAGTGGGTGCGCTTCACTCCGCCCATTCCGTCCTCGGGCCAATACGCCGTCTATGTCTGGTGGACCTCCCACCTCAACCGCGCCACCAACACGCCGTTCACCGTGAGCCATGCCGGCGGCACCGCACCCGCCATCCGCCTGAGCCAGGAAACCGGCGGCGGACAGTGGCAGCTTTTGGGCACCTACACGTTCAACGCCGGCTCCAGCACCACCAATGGCAGCGTGCTGATCACCAATGACGCCAACGAATACGTCGTCGTGGACGCCGTGCGTTTCCTGAAGGTCGGAAACTAGAGCCTTCCAAATACAGTCGGGTTGTCGTGTAGCCACGCCCGTGCCGGGCGTGTTCCGCGCTACATCCCCGATTTCGAACCGCGCGGCCGACACGGCCGCGGCTACATCGCAAGACGGGCTCTCCGGAGCCCGTCTTTTTTTGTGCACCGACCGCCACCTTCCACCACCTCCTCAATCAGCGGGCCACCTCTGTTTCCTGATTTCCTGAGTTCCCCATTCATGCTTTTGTTTTCCAACCCATGAGCACCCAATTCCCCGTCAGCGATCACGTCAAAACCCGCGGCATCGTCTACTTCGCCCGCATGGTGGACAAAATCCGTCTCCACGCCGCCGGCCAGCTCCCCGCTGCCTACATCGGCCACCTCGGCTTCGCCGACAATACGAGCTTCGACGCCCGCTGCTGCCGCTTCTGGGGACTCGATTACGAACAGGTGAAGGCCCGCACGCTCAAGGGCGGCACCGCCGAGGAAATCTTCGACGATCTCTTTGCCGGGCGTCCGCCGCTCAACGTCGAGCAGGTCTTCGTATGGAATCTTTTCCTTCTCAAACGCGGCTGGCGCGATAGCGGCACGCCCGGTGTGGTCGCCGAAAAAGCCTCCGCCGGCATCGGCCATCGCGCCGACGTCCAGACCTACGTCGACATCCACGACTTCGAGGAAGGCCGCGAACCGCAGGCGGTCCTCGGCTGACGGATCTCCCAATCCTCGCATGCAGGGCCGCCGCTTGCGGCGCGCGCCTCCCCTGCGTTTACCGCGAAGTTCGGTCTTCATTAAAGCCCCCAATGTGTGACATGAATTAATTCCTGTTTTGCGTCCCCGTTGAGTTCGGCGGACTTCCCGCCGCTCACGCAGCAGGCTATAATTCGGATGTCGTCCTGAGCGTGAACTCATGCAGTTCCGCCGCAGTCGTTAAGATTCGACGTGCAGCATCCCGCAGCTTCAATTCCCCCCGCACGACCCCGCCACCCCGTCCCATTTCGGCGCCTTTGTATTGGCCACAAAACATGAAAATCACCTCAGCCTCGCCCATTCTTCAGGTGAATGACCTGACTAAATCGATTTCCTTTTATTGTGACGTCCTCCGCTTCACGAAAGAATTCGCCTACGGAGAACCCCCTTTTTATGGCGGCGTTAAACGAGATGGTCTGATTCTTCATCTATGTTCGTCCGGCGAAAACAAAACCAGAGCAGGCATGGGATCGGTCTACATCTTCTGCGACGAGGTGGACTCCTATCACGCAGAGATCACCGCCATGGGCGCCAAAGTAACTTCACCGCTCAACACCTACCCTTACGGGATGAGAGATTTCCAAATCAAAGACCTTGATGGAAATCTGATCAGCTTCGGAACCCCGGTGGAAGAGCGCTAACCATTTTGTCCAGCGGACAGCAAAGCTGCAGCGCTGGTGGTCGACGTCAGCAAAATGAAATTCGCCATCCTATCGCTCCTGCTCCTCACCGCGGCGATTGCCGCCCCTGCGGAGCTGCAGTTTTTGGAAGCACTTCTTCCGAACTCAAAGCATGTTCGCACCTCTGTGCTGAAGAGCACCCCCTCCGGTATAATTTTTTCGGAGTATGTGGGCTCTGACGACATACCTGTTATTAAGGAGTGCCTGCAGAAATCCTTGGGAACAGAAATCCGGGAAGTGCCTGTCATAAAGGACGAGATGACGTTTCTCTCTGCCTGGGCAATCGGGATGGGACTCGATCAGAAAAAGCACACGCTTGTCCGGCTACAAGGAGCAGACTTAAGCATCGATATACTCATATACCACTTGAACGACGATGCCACGGGCATTTCCAGTAGACATGTCGCGCTGCAAATCATCCGAAAAGGTGCTTAACAAGCTGCTGACCACAGCGGCCACCTCCGCCCTCAGGCGTTGGACGGAGATTCCAGTCCGGTATGTCTGACCTGAAACGCTTAAAAAAATGAAAATCAGGCACAGAGCATACGCATATATCACGCACGGATCGCGCCTGTTATTATTCACACAGCCCGATCCAAAGGCAGGAATTCAGGTGCCGGCTGGAACCGTGAAAGAATGTGAAAACCCAGCGGACGCCGTGTTGCGCGAGTCGCTCGAGGAGACCGGACTCACTGCGCTTCGACTTGTTAAGTTTCTAGATCAGGACGTTCGGGACATGCGTGACTGCGGCGTGGAGGAACTGCAACATCGCTGGTTTTATCACATCGCTTGTGACGAGACCCCGCCGGAAAAGTGGAGACATGGCGAATTCGATGACGCCGGCAATCTGGTGCATCCCTTCGATTTTTTCTGGGCCCCATTATCCGAAAAAATCCCGGCCTTGGTCGCCAACTACGACGATAAGTTACCACTCCTGCAGGAATCCCTAAAAAGCCTGACAAGTGCTACGGATCCCATGTCGCAACATCGACAACACTGATGAACTTCAAATTAATCGTCCTGCTTCTGGTCTTCTCACTATCGCTTTTACACGCGGGAGATACTCCGCTCCTTGCGATCAATGTTCTCGGACAGGTCAAGCAGCCTCAAGCCGTCAGAGTCGAGGGGCCTACGTCCCTTAATGCGCTTGTTAAGTCCGCCGGCGGCATAGACCGGTTATGGGGAGGAGTGATCATTATCACGAAAAAGGAATCGGAGATCCTCACCGTTTCACGACGATATGAGTTCAAGCGAAGAATAAAGGACGAGGAAGCAGACGTGGTGTTCGGATCGATTACAGTCACACCCGGCGAATCAGTATTTTTCCAAGAAATTTATGACTAGGATAGTCGCCCCAAAAATGAAAAAATTCCTCATCCTTGCCTTTCTCCTGTCCGGCATCGTAGCCCGCGCGTCCGACACAAAAATACTCCTGGGCATGGTTCCCGAACGAGGCTCCAATGATATCATCCTGGTGGTCTCGGCGACCTTCACAAACCAGTCGGAATTCAAGACGCTCGGCATAAAACAGAACGATCGCTTTCAAGCGATTGAAACGTCCGGAACCAGAAGTTGGAGCCCGGGCAAAGGCCAGTTTATTGCCGCCTATATCATCCGGCCCAAAATGAAGGGTGCGAAAATCAGCCATGCAGATTTCACAGGGCTTCCGGATGACGTGATATTTACCCGCGATCTCATTTCGGAGAAATACAGGGAAGAGCCCCAAACCTGAACTCATGAACCGCACTCTTCTTATCGGCACTTTGCTTTGGTCTCTGGCCATCGTCATGAGCAGCTGCCGAAAGGCCGGGGTCCCGTCAGCGCCGCCCGTCGCACCTCCGCAAACCTATCACGAGAGCCAGACACCACGGATTCTCTCGGAATGGCGTAGTTCGAGCGATGGAGCGGTCTCGGTTTGCGCTTATGTGGACAAAACGACCTTTGGCGCAACGGAATCGATTCCCCTGCGATGCGCCCTCAGAAATAATACCGGCAAGCCGCTGACCATTCTACGTCCGTTCGGAGACAGGTGGTATGCGCAGACCTCAGGCATCAGCATTGTGGGTCCTGGCGGGGTCGTTCCGTATCGCGGCCCCATTGCAGGCTACGTTCTCGGAACGGGCGCATTTATTGAACTGGCACCGCACACCGTAACGGAGGGCGTGATTGAGTTGAAACCGGACGTTTTCCCCTCCTTGGGAGAAAAAGGCCTCTACACGATCATCTACACGTTCCTGTCGGGTGGATACCCGCACAAAACCACTCCGCAAAATTACTGGGAAGGCATCATCACCGCCAACCCCGTATCGGTTTTATTTAAATGAACCGGTGAGAGGGAAGCCATGCTCGGCCAAGGCGGTCGAGGCGAAGGCGGACCAGCGGCACGTGCCGCCGAAGGACAACACCCGCCCGGCGTGATGTCCGGGTCACCCGCAGGCCCCCGCATCCTGCTCCAGTTCGGCAGTGTGCAATTCGTCAATCCGCGCCGCAATAATCGTGGCGAGATCGGCGGCCGCGTGGCTGCCCTGGCGGTCGAGCACAAAGGCGAGGTCGCGTAGTTCGGTTTGCAACCGGATCCAGCGCGCGTCCATCGGAAGGGAGACAGGAAGGTTCATTGGGCGAAGGCAGCGGGTTTCCGACCGTCGAAGGTGGACACGATCGGCGTCTCGTCCGCGCGGCTCCAAGGGAGCTCCGGCCACCAGCGCGTCGTGGCAGGCGGCGCGGCCGGCTCGACGCTTTCGCCGGGACGGGGAGTGGCCACGGTTACACCCGCGCCCGCGGCGGCGGCGAGCACGCGCTCGACCGGCTCGGTCCACGTGTGCGGAGCGAGGTTGAAGAGGCCCCAGTGGATCGGAATCAGCACCCCTCCTTTGACGATGCGGTGCGCGGCGACCGCCTGCTCGGGTCCGATGTGCCAGTCGGGCCAGCTGGCGTTGTATTCGCCCGCCTCGATCAGCGTCGCGTCAAACGGACCGAGCTTTTCCGCAATGTCGGCAAACGCCGCCTGCATGCCGGTGTCGCCGGAAAAATACACCCGGTGCCCGGGGCCGGTGAGCGCATAGCCGGACCAGAGCGTAAGGTCTTTGTCGAACACGACGCGACCGGAAGCATGACGCGCGGGCGTGCTCGTAATCCGCAGCGAACCGATGCGCGTCGTCTCCCACCAATCGAGTTCGACGATGCGCGCCTTTGGCACGCCCCAGTATTCGAGATGCGCGCCGACCCCGAGCGGGACAATGAAGGTCGCCGGATTGTTTTTGAGGGCGATGATCGTGCGGTGATCGAGGTGGTCGTAGTGGTCGTGCGATATCAGGATCGCATCGATCTCCGGCAACTCCGCCAGCGCAAGGGGCGGCTCATACCAACGCTCCGCGCCGAGCCAATCGACCGGCGAGGCTCGTCCGCCCCAAACGGGATCGGTGAGCACGCGAAAACCATCGATCTCGATCAAGGTCGTCGAGTGACCGAGCCAGGTGATGCGCAGGCCGGTTTCGGGCGCGACGCGCAGCGCGGAGGGATCGACCTTCGCTGTCGCGAGAAGCCCGGGCGGACGGGCGTGAGGAGACGGTCTCATCGCGGCGCCGATCGCTTTCCAGAAATCGCTCCGGATGGGCTGGGGGTTATGGAAGCGTCCGTCACGCCATTGCGGCGAACGCTCCATGCGTTTGCGGCGCCCGGCGTCGGGCCGGCGGCCCAGCCCGGTCCAGGTGTCCGCAAGGCCGGCCGCAAAAGCCAGCGGCAGTGCGGCACCGGCTCCGAGAGTCCGGCGGCACAACCAGCGCCGGCGGTGGAGCGAGGGTTTGGCCTGAATCAGCGGTGGAGATGAAAGCGCGGCGATCGTGGACATGGTCGTGAAGGATAAATGCGGGTGAATGAAAGAAGCGCTGCCGGCGGGCTTGCCGGCCTCGGGCACCGGCCCGTAACTTGATTTTAATGAATCAAAGGACCGACCGTAAAATGGACTCAATTGACAATATGGGCATAATTTGTCTATTTTAACAAAATGTCAACTGCCAAAAAATCCGCCGTGTCCGAAGGGGTGCCCGCCGAGGACTCCCGTCGCGCGCAGTTGCTGGAAAGCGCCCTCGGTGTTTTCGCCCGTTTCGGTTACCGGAAAACGTCGATGGACGAGGTGGCCCGCGCGGCGAATGTTTCGCGCCAGGGCCTTTATCTTCATTTCGCCAACAAGGAGGATCTCTTCCGCGCGACGGTGCGCCACACGATCGGATCTTCGCTCGCCGACGCCAAACGCGCCCTGGCGGTCGAAGGCGCCGTGCTTGCTGAGCGCCTGCGCGGGGCGTTTCACGCGTGGGTGGGACGGTATGTCGGGCGTTTCGGCGCCGATGCCTCCGACCTGATGCAGGCGGCCGAGGGGTTGCTTGGCACGCTGGTGTTCGATCAGGAAAAACTGTTTGTCGATGCCGTGGCCGCCACCCTGCGTGAGGCCGGGCTCGCGGCAGCCTACAAGCCTGCAGGCGTCACTCCCCGCCAGCTCGCGGAAAACCTCTGCGCCACCGCGCGCGGACTGAAGCACAGCTGCGACACGCAGGAGGAATTCGAAGAGGCCTTTGCCGTCGCGATCCGCATCACCTGCGCGCCGCTCGTGCAGGACTAGGGTGTGTGAGACCGTGTTATGATCCCACCTTGATCTGTTTTTGGCAGAATCTAACGCGGCTCAAGGACCCGGCGTGGCCCCCACCCACCGAGACCGTGTGAGTTAAAAAAAAGCAGTGCCGACGAGAGCGGGCGGGGCTCGATCGTCGGCACTTAGACGCCGAAGCGTCAGCGATCACGCTGCGGAGGGCGGAATTCAGCAGCGGACCGGCAGCCCCCACTCCACCCACCGTGCACCCGCTGTCAACACCTCGGCTCACAGGTCAGCCCGTCCCCTGGTTGGAAAAAGCCCGCCGCCACCCGGATCGGGCGTCCCCAAAACACTCGACGCGCCCGCTCCTGCGGTCTCAAGTCTGCCGAACCGGTTGGAAATCAACCATCGTCATCACCCCACCCTTTACGACGCTCCAACCCTATGGCAGGCATCGCCGTTCTCTCCGCTCTGTTTACTTTGGTCGTTACCATTCTGTGGCTGGTGATTGGCTGGCGCGCCATGCGAGCGCACGAACGTGTGGCGGACAACCTCACGACCTTGTCTCATCACGTCAGGAAAATCGCTGATTCCAAAGAAGCCGCCCCCGCCCGCGCCTCCTCCCTTGGTCAGACGATCGACCCATCGAAGTTGCCCCGCATCCGGGACGATCAGCCCTAGGCGGCGGAAGCGGGATCGAATCCATCGTTTTCGGAACTCATCATTGGATGCTCCCATTGCGTAACATCGATTCCCGTTTTCCCATCCCCGAGTGGGAGGAGGTTGCGGCTACAGCTTCCAATTTGGCCGATGCCGATGCGCATGCATTCTGGACCGAACGCGGACGTGAATGGGTTCATCAACTTCGCCAGGCGCTCGGTTCAGGCTACATCGGCTACGAATCCACGCATTTCTGGCTGATTTCGAGTCAGCCCGAATCCATCTCCCGACGCTTCATTCCCTGGTTGGAAACTACACGCACCAAGGTGCTCAAGGCCCTGGAGCTCGATGTTTCAGCCCATCTTTATGGCAAGTGCCCGGTGTTGGTGACGCATGACCTCGAAACTTATTACGACTACGTGTCCGGCTATTTGGAGGAAGGCGAGCACGCGCTGAGCGGCGGCATGTATATCAATCAGGGCTACGGACATTTTGTTTTCACCTATCTGGACATGGGGCAGGCGGAGTTGGTCCTGGCGCATGAACTCACCCATTCGCTGGTTGCCCATCTGCCCCTGCCCGCATGGGTCAACGAGGGAATCGCCCAACTCTGCGAGCAAGCCGCAACCGGTCGCGACACCGCCGACTACGAACAGATCCGGGAAACCTTGGAAACGTATTGGACTGCCGAAACCATTCAGGACCTTTGGACCGGACAGGGTTTTAACCGTCAGGACGAAGGGCAGTTCCAGAGTTACCATCTCGCCAAGGTGCTCACCGGCAAACTCGCGGGTGAGGCTTCCCGCTTCCAAGCCTTCTTGCATGAAGCACACTTTGCCGACGCCGGCAGTAAGGCGCTGATGAAACACTTCGGACTGTCCTTGGAAGAACTTGTCACCGACTACCTTGGAGAGGGTAATTGGAGCGCACTACCCACAACGCCTGACGTGCCGCCGAAGGAAAAATAACCCCCGCTTTCCCGGAGCGGGCAGGAGCATGTTCGGAGTTCGACTACTCGCTACCCGCTACTCACCACTCGCTACTTTTCCCCTCTTCCCGCCCCTCTGTCACAAAAGAGAACGCTGGCCCGTCTGGATTGGTGTATGAACACCCACTCCTCCTCCCCAACGCCTTCGGGCAAGAGCCAGAAAATCGTCGTCATCGGTGGCACCGGTCTCATCGGCAAGCCCATCGTTGAAAAACTCCGCCGCCTCGGCCACGAGGTCGTCGCCGCCTCGCCTTCCAAGGGCATCAACGCCATCACCGGCGAAGGTCTCGCCGCAGCCCTCGCGGGCGCGCAGGTCGTGATCGACGTCGCCAACTCCCCCTCGTTCGAGGACCAGGCCGTGCTCGAGTTTTTCGAGCGCTCCAGCCGCAATCTCCTCGCCGCCGAAGCCGCCGCCGGCGTCCGCCATCACGTGGCGCTCTCGGTCGTCGGCACCGACCGTCTGCCCGACAGCGGCTACTTCCTCGCCAAGCTCGCGCAGGAGTCGCTCATCAAAGCCTCGCCCGTGCCTTACACGATCGTGCGCGCCACGCAGTTCTTCGAATTCGCCCAAGGCATCGCCTACGTCGCCACCGAAGGCACGACCGTGCGCGTTCCGCCCGTCCGCATGCAGCCCGTGGCCGCGGCCGACGTCTCCGCCGCCCTCGCCGACATCGCGCTCGCCGCTCCCCTCAACGGCATCGTCGAGCTCGCCGGCCCCGAGCCGATCACCCAGGACGCCTTGGTGCGCCGCCTCCTTGAAGCCACCGGCGACACCCGCACCGTCGTCGCCGATCCTGCCGCCGGTTATTTCGGCGCGGTGGTGGACGACCACAGCCTCGTGCCGACGCCCGGCGTCGCCCCGCTGCTCGGTGCGACGCGTTATACCGACTGGCTCGCCAAACACGCGGCGGCCCGGGCAGTCTCTTCCCCGGCATGATCGATGTCTTCAACACCCATCGTCCGCTGCTCTTCGGCATCGCCTACCGCATGTTGGGCCAAGTGGGCGAAGCCGAGGACGTCGTGCAGGATGTCTGGCTGCGCTGGCAAAAACAGGACGCCGCCGCCATCCAGTCGGCGAAGGCCTGGCTGGTGTCGGCAACGACGCGGCGGTGCATCGACCAGCTGCGCTCGGCACGGCGCCAGCGCGAAGACTACTATGGCGTGTGGTTGCCGGAGCCCTTGACCCCCGCCACGGAGACCGATCCCGCGCAGACGGCGGAACTCGCCGATTCGTTGAGCATGGCCTTCATGCTGATGCTCGAGGCGCTCGGGCCGGCGGAGCGCGCGGTGTTTCTCCTGCGCGAGGTGTTTGGTTATGATTATGCCGAAACGGCGGCGATCGTGGGCAAAAGCGAGGCCAACTGCCGCCAGATCGTGCGACGTGCGAAGGAGCATTTGCAGGCGAACGCCCGGCCCCCCTCGCCGTCGACGGATCAGGCGCGGCGCCTCGTCGAGGAATTTCTCGCCGCCACCGGATCCGGCGATGTGCAGCACGTGCTCTCGTTGCTGACGGAGGAGAGCACGGTTTACAGCGATGGCGGCGGAAAGGTGAAGGCCGCGGGCCGCGCGATCCGCGGAGCCGACCACGTGAGCCGGTTCCTGCTGGGCATCTGGCCTCGCTTCATGGCGGGCGTGAAGCCTAGCCTGATCAACATCAACGGCGCCCCGGGCTTTGTCGTAAGCTCTGGCAGCCAAGTCCATTACGCCCTGTCATTCCAAGTGGAGGGCGCCCGGATCCAGGCCGTCTTCATCGTCTGCAACCCGGACAAACTGCGGCATCTCGCGACCGCGCAGAGTCATTTGCCGGCTTGAGTGGTGAAGCCACCGGAGAAAGAACGAGCGCGCTCTCCCCGCGGAATGCGTTCTGTTGATAAAAAAATGTCCCGCGACTCCTTGACGCAAAAACCGTAATACATAGTTTTACGTCCATGATTAAGACGATCTCGAAGGTGGGTAACTCACAGGGCGTGATTTTTGATAGTGCGCTCATGGAGTTGGCGCGCCTCAAGGTCGGAGATGCGGTAGACGTGGTGGTGCATGACAGCGGCGCGATCACGCTCACGCCTTTGCGTCCGGTCATCACGCCGGAACGGGCCAAGGAGGTCGCTGAAGACGTGATCCGGGACTACAACGAAGTCTTTCGTCGTCTCTCGTGAGCACCCCGATCGCCCATCTGACGGTGGCCGCGACCGAGGCCATTCATGCCGCGGCCTTGCGTGCGCATGGAGGCGGTGCGGGGTTACGAGATCGCGGCATGCTGGAGTCCGCCATCGCGGCACCCCAAGCCACGGCGTTTGGCGAGCCGGTCATGACCGATTTGGTGGAGATTGCCGCCGCTTATCTGTTTTATCTCTGTCGCAATCACGCGTTCGTCGATGGCAACAAACGCGTGGCGTTGGGCGCGTGCCTGGTGTTTTTACGCTGCAACAATGTCATCGACCGCCCGCCGCGCAACGAAGCCGAGATCGCCGCGTGGGAGGCCTTGGTCCTGGACGTCGCCGCCTCAAGACTCGACCGCGAGCACACGACCGCGCGGCTGCGGGCGTTGTTAAGCGGATGATCCAAGCCCGACCTAGATCCGTGCGCCATCGGAAGAACGGTCTCTATTACACGCAGGACATATCACCCAGGCGGCTCAGATGCGGGCACCGACAGCACCCCCCATGTCAAAATAATGAAAGGCTTCGGCGTTATTTTGTAATATCCCGGACGACCTGACGCTTGAAGCCCTCGCACTCAAACCAGCGAAGGCAGAACAACCCCGCGTGGTTCTCCGCACCCTGCCGCTCCGTGTGATCCGCGGTCAAAACTCCGGTTCATAATACCTCCGCCTGTTTACCTTTCGCCCATGCCGGGTAGACTCCCGAACCATGGACCTTCAACTCACCGGAAAACTCGCCCTCGTCACCGCCTCCACCGGAGGAATCGGCCGTGAAATCGCCCGCTCGCTTGCCCGTGAAGGCGCCACCGTCA
The DNA here is from genome assembly GCA_029266495.1 of Rariglobus sp. GTDB lineage: Bacteria > Verrucomicrobiota > Verrucomicrobiia > Opitutales > Opitutaceae > Rariglobus. The sequence goes on from JAQSWS010000013.1 coordinate 18,389, forward strand.
TCGTCAACGGACGCTCCGTCGCCAGCGTCGAGGCCGCGATCGCCGACATCCTCGCGAGCGTGCCTGCGGCGAAGTTGAAAAAACTCGCCGCTGACAACGGCACCGCCGCGGGCGTCGAGACTACGCTCCGCGAGTTCCCCGAGGTGGACATCCTCGTCAACAACCTCGGCATCTACGAAGCCGTCGGCTTTTTCGACGAGACCGACGAAGCGTGGCAACACCTGTTCGAGGTCAACATCATGAGCGGCGTGCGTCTCGCGCGGCATTACCTGAAGGGCATGCTCACGCGCAAAACCGGCCGCGTGATTTTTATTTCCAGCGAATCCGCGATCAGCCCGTCGCCGGAAATGGCGCACTACGCGGCGACCAAGACCATGCAGCTCTCCCTCGCGCGCAGCCTCGCCGAGTTGACGAAGGGCACGGCGGTGACCGTGAACGCCGTGCTGCCCGGATCCACACTCACGGAAGGCGTCGAGACGTTCGTGCAGGATATTTTTCCGGATCTGTCGCCGGTCGAGGCACAACGAAAGTTCATGCAGCAAAACCGCCCGACATCGCTGCTCGAGCGTCTGATCAACCCCGTGGAAATCGCCGACTTCGTCACGTTCGTGAGCAGTGCACGGGCGTCGGCGATCAACGGCGCGGCGTTGCGCGTGGACGGAGGCCTCGTGCGCAGCGTCTTTTGATCTCTCTTGTTATTTTCCGGGATCTTCACAGACGCCCGGATTTCCAGGCCGCCACGAATCCACAGAGGGGAAACGCTTCTAATCCGGCGCGCCCAGCGGTCGCCCCACCCCATGCCCCAGAACTCCCGCGGACAAAACCCGGCTCAACGGATCGAGTCAGGCTTTGCCGCCAAAGGTGCAATGGTCGTCGAGGTCCAGCAGGTCGAACCAGGTTTTGATGTCTTCGCGCGTGGTGGTGAACTTGGCGAGGCTCTTGGCGAAGTCGGCGGACGTCTCGGCGTCGCTGTCGGGTCCGCGGTGGAGGTGATACTCGCTCCACGCGGCGATTTCCCAAGGTTGCCGGGTGTGTTTCGCGTTGGCTTCGATCCACGCGAGGATTTCACCGTCACCTTTGCCGCTGGCGAGTTCGGTGAGAAGCGCGTCGGGATCGATGCCGGTGAAGTTGAAGAAATGGCGATCCATGCTCTTCGCGCCGTAACGGTAGGCGCCGATCTTTCCGGCGTTGAGCGCGCGACCTTTGTCGAGGATGCGCGGAAGCATGACGTAGCCGCCGAGGCGGACGCGGTGGCTGCGGGGCGGGCGTTGGGTGAGGTCGATGGACATGTGCTGAGAAGTTGAGAGTTGAGGGATGAGTGTTTAGAGCCGTAGTCGGATGCAGAAATTTTAACCACAGATTGCACAAATTTTATAAGACAGGGATGCCCTCGGGTTTTCTATCTGCGCCCATCTGTGCAATCTGTGGTTAAACCGGTTTGGAGACTCAGCGCATGCCGCCGGCGATGACGATGGCTTCACCCGACAGCCAGGCAGAGTCGTCAGAAGCGAGGAAGACGGCGGCAGTCGCGATGTCTTGCGGTTGGCCGATGCGGCCGAGCGGCGTCTCGGATTCGACCTTCTTGTGCAGGTCGCTCTCGATGACGCCGGCGGTGCGCGCACCTTCGGTGTCCACCATGCCGGGGTTGATGGAGTTGACGCGGATTTTTTTCGCGCCGAGTTCGACCGAGAGCACGCGGGTGATCGAATCGACGGCGGCTTTCGTCGCGCTGTAAACGGAGGTGTGGGGGAGCGCGTTTTTCGCCACGATGGAACTGATGTTGATCACGCTGCCGCCGGTGGCGGGGAAGAGCGGCAACGCGGCTTGCGTGGTGAGGAGGAGGCCGAGGACGTTGATGTTGAACTGGCGGTGGAAGAGCTCGGGCGTGACGGCTTCGAGCGGGGCGAATTCGTAGACGCCGGCGTTGTTCACAAGGATGTCGAGGCGTCCGCCGAAAGCGGCTTTGGTGTCGGCGAGGAGGCGCGTGATGTCCTCGGGCTTGGAGACGTCGCCCGCGACGGCGAAGGCTTTTCCGCCGGCGGCGATGATCTCGGCGACAACTTTGTCGGCACCCGCTTTGGAGGACGCGTAGTTGACGGCGACGGACGCGCCGGCGGCGGCGAGGTGCCTGGCGATGGAGGCGCCGATGCCTTTGGAGGCGCCGGTGACGAGGGCGGTTTTACCGGCGAGTTTTTGTGTGCTCATGATGGTTTGTTTTCTGATTTTTGTGTTCGTTAATCCGAAGGAAGCATCGATCCAAAGTAACCTATTGGGTTACTTTGTAATTCTGGCTATGACGTGGGTTGGGACCAGCCACCGCCGAGGGCTTTGATAAGGGAGACACGGGTGATCCAGCGCTGGCCGGTGAGCCGGGCGTCGGCGCGTTCAACATCAAGCGCGGTGCGTTGCGCGTCGACGACTTCGAAATAGCTCACGTAGCCGGCATCGTAGCGGATCTGGGAAAGTTTCGCGCCGCGGCGGGCACTCTCGACCGCGCGGGCTTGGGCGGCGGCCTGGTCTTCAAGCAGGCGCGAGGCGGTCAACGCATCCTGCACCTCGCGGAAGGCGATCAGCACGCGTTGGCGATAAACAGCGAGCGACTCTTCAAATGCGGCGCGGCTGCGGGCAAGGCTGGCCTTGTTCCGTCCGCCTTGGAAGAGCGGGAGGTAGAGGCTCGGCCCGATGGACCAGAGACGACTGTCGCTTTTGAAAAGATCGCTTATATCGGCGCTGGCGTAACCGGCGCTTCCGGTGAGTGAAATCGCGGGAAAAAACGAGGACTTGGCCACGCCGATGCGGGCACTGGCGGCGGCGAGCGCGCGTTCAGCGACGGCGATGTCCGGACGGCGGGTGAGAAGGTCGCTCGGCAGACCGGCGGGAATCCCGGGCGTGGCGACGGAAGCGGTGGCGATGCCTGCGGAGAACGAAGGGGCGGCTTCTCCGAGGAGGACGGCGAGAGCGGTCTCGGTGGACGCGCGCCGAATCGCAAGCGCAGCGGCATCGGCTTCCGTGGAGGCGAGCTCGGTTTCGGCGCGGGCCACGTCGAGTTCGCCGGCGGTGCCTTGTTTGAAGCGCGAGGCGGTGAGGCTCAACGCGTCGCGGCGAACGCCGACGGTGCGGTTGACGATGCGCAGTTCCTCATCGATGGCACGAAGCGTGAAGTGCGTGGTGGCGACCTCCGCGGTGAGGGCGAGGCGCGCAGCGTGGTAGGTCGCACCGGCGGCGGCGAACTCGGCGCGGGCGCTTTCGTTGAGGCGACGCACGCGGCCGAAAAGATCGAGTTCCCAGCTCAGATTCAACGGCAGCGTGTGGGTCGTGGCGGGCGAATCGGTCAAGCGGTTGTCAACGGTGCGGGAGGTGCGTTCGCGGTCGACCGAAGGAGCCGCGGAGACGGACGGCAGGTAGGCCGAGCGGGCGACACCGGCGAGAGCGCGGGCCTGCTCGACGCGGGCGAGCGCGGCGCGCAGGTCTTGGTTGGCGGCCAGGGCGCGGGCTTCGAGTTCGTCGAGAACCGGGTCGTTGAAGGCGCGCCACCAATCAGGTGAAAGGACGACGGAGGGAGTATCGGTGATGTCGCGATAGGCGGCAGGAGCGGAGACGTCGGGGCGCTGGTAATCGGGACCGACGGAAGGCAGCGCTGCGATGGCTGAGGCTGCGGTGGTGAGGGAGAGAAAAAATGTTTTCATGGGTGGTTTTTTCGGGAGTGAGTCACAGAGGCGGAAGGAGGTTGCACAGAGTGTCACAGAGGACGGATTGGTGGTTTGGACTCATGCTGTGCTCTGTGGGCCGCGCTCTGTGTAACTCTGTGACGAAGATCGAACTCAGGTGGCCGCGGGTTCGGGCTGCGGGACTTCGGCGACGGCGGGCGCGGGCTTTTTCACGCCGAGTTTTTCCAGGACGACGTAAAAGATCGGCGTGAGGAAGAGGCCGAAGATCGTCACGCCGATCATGCCGGCGAAGACGGCCACGCCCATGGCTTGACGCATTTCGGCGCCGGCACCGGAGGAGAACACGAGGGGAATCACGCCGGCGATGAAGGCGATCGAAGTCATCAGGATCGGACGTAGGCGGAGGCGGCTGGCCTCGAGCGCGGCTTCGACAATACCCTTCCCTTCCTCGCGGAGTTTGACGGCGAACTCGACGATCAGGATCGCGTTCTTGGCGGCGAGTCCGATGAGGACGATCAGGCCGATCTGGGTGAAGATGTTGTTGTCGCCGGCGGTTGCCCAGATGCCGAGCATCGCGGAGAGCAGCGCCATGGGAACGACGAGTAGAACGGCGAACGGGAGGCGGAAGCTCTCGTATTGGGCGGCAAGGACGAGGAATACGAGGAGGATGCTCAGCGGAAAAATGAACAGACCTGTATTGCCGGCGATGATACGCTGGTAGGTGAGATCGGTCCAATCGAGGACGACGCCCTTGGGCAGGACTTCGGCGGCGAGTTTTTCCATGATGGCCTCGGCTTCGACGGAGCTGTAGCCGGGGGCAGGCGCACCGCTGAGGTCGGCTGCCGCGTAGCTGTTGTAGCGCATGGCGCGGTCGGGGCCGTAGGACTCCTTCACGGTGGCGAGGGTGCCGAGGGGGATCATCTGGCCGGCGGCGTTGCGGACCTTGAGGCGGTTGATGTCGGTGGCGTGCGTGCGGAACTCGGCGTCGGCCTGGGCGACGACCTGGTAGGTGCGGCCGAAGCGGTTGAAATCGTTTACGTAGAGCGAGCCGAGGTTCACCTGGAGCGTCTCGAAGATGTTGGAGAGCGGGACGCCCTGCTGCTTGGCCTTGGCGCGGTCGACGTCGATCTCGAGTTGCGGGGTGTTGACGGTGAAGCTGGAGTAGACGCCGGCGAGGCCGGGAGTCTGGTTGGCCTTGGCGATGAGCTCCTGCGTGGCGCGGTAGAGTTCGTCGTAACCGACGGCGGCGCGGTCTTGCACGTAGAGCTTGAAGCCACCGGTGGTGCCGAGGCCGTTGACGGGGGGCGGCGGGAAGATGGCGACGAAGGATTCCTGGATCTCATTGAACTTGGCCTGGAGGTCGGCGGCGATCTCGGGGCCGGACATGCCGGGGCCTTTGCGCTCGTCGAAGGGCTTGAGCATCGTGAAGGCGATGCCGGAGTTGGGGCTGTTGGTGAAGCCGTTGATGGAGAGTCCGGGGAAGGCGATCACGTCGGCGACGCCGGGGTGCTGCATGGCGATCTCGGTCATGCGGCGGATGACTTCGTCGGTGCGCTCGAGCGACGCGGCGTCGGGGAGTTGCGCGAAGGAGATGAGGTATTGCTTGTCCTGCGAAGGGACGAAACCGGAGGGGACTTTGCTGAGGGTGAAGCCGGTGAGCGCGAGCAGGCCGACGTAAACGACGAGGGCGAGGGCGCTGACGCGGATGAGACGGGCGACGCCGTTGGAATATTTTTGTGAGGCCCAGTCGAAGAAGCGGTTGAAGGGACGGAAGAGCCAGCCGAAGAGGCGGTCGATCACGCGGGTGACGCGGTCCTTGGGCGCGTGGTGCGAGCGGAGGAGGAGTGCGGAGAGCGCGGGCGAAAGCGTGAGGGAGTTGAAGGCGGAGATGACCGTCGAGATGGCGATGGTGAGCGCGAACTGCTTGAAGAATTGTCCGGTGAGTCCGCTGATGAACGCGGTAGGCACGAAGACGGCGGAGAGCACGAGGGCGACGGCGACGATGGGACCGGTGACCTCGCGCATGGCGATCTTGGTGGCCTCGAAGGGCGTGTGGCCGAGGGCGATGTTGCGCTCGACGTTTTCGACGACGACGATCGCGTCGTCCACGACGATGCCGATGGCGAGCACGAGGCCGAAGAGCGAGAGGGCGTTGATGGAGAAACCGAACGCGCTCATCACGGCGAAGGTGCCGACGAGCGAAACGGGGACAGCGGCGAGCGGGATGATCGAGGCGCGCCAAGTTTGCAGGAAAAGCAGCACGACGATCACGACGAGGATCAGCGCTTCGATCAGCGTGTGGACGACGGACTTGATGGAGCTGCGCACGAACACGGTGGGGTCGTAGGCGATGGCGTAGTCGAGGCCTTCGGGGAAATCAGCCTTGAGTTTCACCATGGTGGCGCGGACTTCGTCGGAGAGCGCGATGGCGTTGGCGCCGGGGAGCTGGAAGACGCCGATGCCGACGGCGGTCTTGTTGGTGAGGAGCGAGCGCAGGGAGTAGTCGGAGGCGCCGAGCTGGACGCGGGCGACGTCGCGGAGTTGCACGCGTTCGCCGCGGGCGCCGTTTTTCACGATGATGTCGCCGAACTCTTCCTCGCTGACGAGGCGGCCCTTGGTGTTGATGAGGAGCTCGGTTTCGGCGCCGTTGGGATTGGGCTGGCGGCCGACGGATCCGGCGGCGACCTGGACGTTTTGCTCGCGGATGGCGGCGACAACATCGCCGGCGGTGAGGTTGCGGGCGGCGACTTTGTTGGGGTCGAGCCAGACGCGCATGGCGTAGTCGCCGGAGCCCCACATGTTGACCTGGCCGACACCGGGGAGGCGGGTGAGCGGGTCTTTGATGTTAATCGCGGCGTAATTGCGGACATAGACATCGTCGTAGCGGCCGTCCGGCGAGAAGAGGTGGACGACGAGCGTGATGTCGGGAGAACTCTTCTGCGTGGTCACGCCAAGACGGCGGACCTCCTCGGGGAGCTTGGGGAGGGCTTGCGCGACGCGGTTCTGAACCTGGACCTGGGCCTTATCGACGTCGGTGCCGAGTTTGAAAGTGACGGTGAGCGTCATCAGGCCGTCGCTGGTGGCCTGCGAGAACATGTAGAGGGAGTTCTCGACGCCGTTGATGGATTGCTCGAGCGGCGTGGAGACGGTCTCGGCGATGGTCTTCGGATTGGCGCCGGGGTAACTCGCGGTGACGATGACGGTCGGCGGGATGACCTCGGGGTATTCGCTGATCGGCAGCTGAAAGAGCGAAATCGCGCCGACGATGAAGATGATGATCGATAACACGCCGGCGAAAATCGGGCGCTTGATGAAGAAGTCGGAGAAGTTCATTTTCGGAGGCGCGCGGGGACGCGCGACGAGTTGAGAGCTGAGAGATGAAAGTCGAGAGACCGGAGGGATGCGGACCGGAGGGAGTTGGCAAAGCAGTGGCTGGAGGCTGCGAGGGCGGGTGCTTTTCAAAGAATCAAAGTAACCCAATAGGTTACTTTGCCTTGGATTGACTTAATTCAGGGCGACCTTGGTGGGGGCGGCGGGCGCGGGGGCGGTTTCGGCGACGACGGTCATGCCGGGGCGGACGCGCTGCAGGCCGTTGACGATCACGCGGTCGCCGGGAGCGAGGCCTTCGCGAACGACGCGCCGGCCGTCGATGATGGAGCCCAGTTTGACGGTGCGGTAGGCAACGGTGTTAGCCGCGTCCACGGTGAGCACGAACTTCTGGCTTTGGTCCGTGCCGATGGCGCGTTCGCTGATGAAGAGCGTGGGCTCGGGAGCGCTGACCGGAAGCCGGACGCGGGCGGAGAGGCCGGGGATGAGCTGGCCGTTTGTATTCGAAAATACCATACGCAGCACGAGGCTGCCAGTGCCGGAATCAAGGCGGTTGTCGGCAGACTCGATCACGCCGCGGTGCGGGAAACCGGTTTCGTCGCTGAGCTCCATCTCGACGGGAACAAGGCCGGCGGGATTGGTCGCGAGGCGTCCTGCGGCCTGGAGGCGGTTGAAAGCGAGCACGGTGGCCTCGTCGACGTCGGCGTAAACGTAGACTTCGCCCGTCGATACGATGGAGGTGAGCAGCGTGGCCGAGCCCGGCGCGCCGGAGACCAGGTTGCCGGCGGTGACGTAGGCGCGGCTTACTCGGCCGGTGATGGGCGAGCGCACTTCGGTGTGCTCAAGGTCAAGGCGGGCGGCGGCGAGCGCGGCTTCGGCGGCGAGCAGGCCGGCACGCGCCTCGGCGAGACGGGAGCTGCGGGTGTCGGCCTCCTCGACGGAGATGGCACGCTCCTTGAGGAGTTCGTCGGAGCGTTTCGCTTCACGTTCGGCGATGCTGACGCGGACACGAGCGCTCTCAACCTGCGCGGTGGCGAGGTCGAACTGGGCGCGATACCAGCGCGGATCAATCGTGAAGAGAATGTCTCCCTTGCTGACGAGCTGACCCGCCTGGAGGCGCACCTCGTCGATATGGCCGGAGACGCGCGGACGAAGCTCGACGGATTCGACGGCGTCGACCCGACCGAGAAGTTCACGGTGCTCAACCACGGTGCGTTGCTCGACAGGGGCGACGGTGACCTTGGGTCCGGCAGGTGCGGAGACCGGCGCCGCGGAGACCGCAACCACGGTGACCAAGCTCAGGCCGAGAAGGGAAACGAACAGGCGATAACGTGACAGCCGGACGACCCGGGACGCGGCGGTAAAAGTGGAGGCGGAGATGGGAGTGCTCATGGCAGGATGTGTGAAAAGACGGTCAGAATAGACTACTAGATAGTAAACAATTATGGCAAAAAAAGGGCTTACGAAGAGGTGTGGGCGGCCGCGGCGCCGAGCATGCCCAAAGCGCTTTCGGGAAGGATGCGGAGGAACTCGAGATCGTTTTGGATGCGGGCTTGACCGAGGCTGCCTTCGAACAAGGCAAACAGGCATTTGGCTTTGGCGGCAGCGTCGCCCGGGGGAACGGAACCGCCGGCTTGGGCGTCACGGATGGCCGATTCAAAATAACGGATCTGACGCTGGAGGATCTCCTGGACCTTCAAGCGAATGGTTTCGTCCTGGGTGCTGGTCTCGGATCCGACAGAAAAGCACGGGCAGCCAAGCACTTGTCCATGCTCTTTCTGCAACTCAGCCTGAGAGTCATAGACGTGCTTGAAGAAGTCCCTGATACGATCGAGAGGCGCCACCGAGGCAGAAAAGAGAGTATCCCATTTCTGTTTGCCGCACTCGTTCCAGTCAGCCTCAAGAGCAGCGACCGCCAAGGCCGACTTGGATTCGAAGAAGTAATAAAAACTGCCCTTCTTCACGCCGGCTTTCTCGCAAATGGCATCAATGGTAACGACGCCGTAGCTGCGCTCCCAAATGAGATCGAGCGCCGCTTCGAGCAGCTTTTCTTTGGCGTTACTGGTGCGTCCCATGGGCAGACGATTGTTTACTATTTAGTAAACTACAAGTCCAAAAAGCAAAATTTTTGTTTTCTGCAGGGCTAGACTCGAAGCGGTTCGCGCCGCGTCAACTCCGCACGGGCATTTCCAAGGGAATGATGGCATGGCGGCGCAGTTCGACGCCGCGTAGGAACGTGACGATTGCGCGCTCGCCGATGCGATCGCCAGTGAGTTGCTTGTGCAGTGCATCGACAGCCGGAGTCACGGCGTCGTCGAGCTTCAGCACGATGTCACCTTCAAGCAGACCGGCCCGCGCGGCGGGACTGTCCGGCTCGAGGCCGGCGACGAGCACGCCGGTTTCCTGCGCGAGGTGGTGATACCGGGCGACCTTGCGGATCAGGGGCACGGTTTGCCCGGCGACGCCGATGAAGCTGCGGCGGATGCGTCCGTCTTTGATGAGCAGGCCGACCACCCAGCGCGCGGTGTTGCTGGCGATCGCGAAGCAGATGCCTTGCGCGGGGCGGATGATGGCGGTGTTGACGCCGATGACCTGACCGTGGGTGTTGACGAGTGGTCCGCCGGAATTGCCGGGGTTGAGCGCGGCATCGGTCTGGATGATGTTGTCGATGAGCCGGCCCGAGGCACCGCGCAAGGATCTCCCCAGCCCGCTGACGATACCGGCGGTGATGGTCTGTTGAAAGCCCATCGGCGAACCGATCGCGATGGCGATCTCGCCGGGACGCACGGCATCGCTGTCGAACAACGAAAGGTGGGAGAGGTCGTCGGCGCTCACGCGCAGCACCGCGAGGTCCGTGTCGGGATCGTCGCCGATGAGATCGGCGGCGAGCTTCCGCCCGTCGGCGAGAAAAACCCGCAATTCGCGGGCGCCGTGCACGACGTGGCTGTTGGTTAGCAGATAGCCGTCGGGCGAAATGAAAAAGCCCGAGCCGGAGCCACCGGGCGTGTTGTTACCACCGACTTCAATGTGAACAACCGCGGGGTGGGCCGCGGCGGCGGCGCCGGAAACCGCGAGCGAATAAGCATCCAGGAGGAGATCGGCGGCGGGCTCCCCCGAGACGGGTGTGAGCAGTGTGGTCATGATGGATGCAAGGAGCCGACAAACCCGGTTTATGCAAACGGGCGGAACCGCGCGCACCTGTAAACATAGCCGCGTGCGGACAATTAAATTTTCAGCACAGAGGTCGTTGCGCTGAGAAGTCGGAAAGGCGCGGTGCAAGCGCCGGCCCCACGGGACCCGCAGGCTACAGGGATGAGAATGACGCGCGTGCTCAGGCGTGCTGGCCGGCATGCACGCCTTCGGCGATCTCCTCGATCATCTTGCGATTGAATGCCGGGATGTCGGAGGGCTTGCGGCTGGTGACGAGGCCTTGATCGCACACCACCTCTTCATCGACCCAGTCGGCCCCGGCGTTGATGAGGTCGGTTTTGATGGCCTCATAAGAAGTCATGCGCCTCCCCTCGACGACGTCCGCCTCGATCAGCAGTTGCGGGCCATGGCAGATCGCCGCCACAGGCTTTCCCGCCTCAAAAAAAGCGCGCGCAAACTCCACGGCCGCCGGGTCGATGCGGAGCTTGTCGGGATTGAGCACGCCACCCGGAAGCAGCAGCGCGTCAAAGTCACCGGCATCGGCTTTGCCGACGTGAAGATCCACGGCGATGCTTTGGCCGAAGCCTTCGCCGGTCCAGCTCTTCACCGACTTCTGGTTGGTGGAAACAATCACGGTGGTCGCGCCCGCGGCATCGAGCGCGGCGCGTGGCTTGAGGAGTTCACTTTCTTCAAAGCCATCAGCGGTGAGGATGGCGATTTTTTTGCCGGCAAGCGAAGGAGGGGTGTCGTTGGTATTCATAATCTCCGTAACGAACACCCGGCCGGGAAGAACGTCACGGCGTGGAGGTGAAAACAGGCGGCTCCCCGGGGACCTCGTGGGGAGAACCGCCGATATCGGATGCGTCCGCCGGAAAGCTCCGGCACCTGGCGGATTCCCCGCGACTAGCCGCCGAAATCGAGCTTCACCTCTCCGCCGATCACCTTGAGCTTCGCATCGAACGTCTTGCCCGCCTTGGACGTGAACCCGGTCATCGTCCCGGTCACCCCGGTCTTCAAAAGCTGCTGGACGACATCGGTCGTGATTTCTTTTTGAGCGATCACCTTCCACACGACGAAGCGACAGCCGTTGCGCCAGTTGGAACAACCATATGCTTTCTTGCCGACGACGACATCGCCCGCGCACACCGGACACGGGCCAAGCGACTCCTCGGCGTCCGTGGCCTTGTGAGCGGCGTCGGCAACGTCGTAGGCGGGCGCCCCTTTTTTATCGAACCGCAGATGCGCAAAGTGCCGCGTGCCGTTCACATCGATGGGATGCGGCGTCAGGCTTCGTTTGTGGACGAGTATCTCCCGTGCGAGCACCGGCGATATCTCCAGACCCCAGAGCACGCCCGGCAGAACGAATTTGCAGCCCTCCCTCCACTTCGTGCAGCCATAACCCGTGCGTCCGCGCATGACCGGGGCATGACAGCACGGGCAGGGGCCGAGATTCGTGAGGTCAATGGTGGCCCCGGCCTTGCCTTGCAAAATCTCCCGCGTGTAGGCCTCGACCTCCTGCATGAAGATGCGGGGCTCGTATTCGCCGCGTTCGATCTGCTTGAGACGGAACTCCCATTCGCCGGTGAGCTCGGGGGATTTGAGGCGTTCGTCCTTCACCAATGCGATGAGCGCCCGGCCGGAATCGGTGCTCACGAGGTTTTTTTTGCGGCGCTCGACGTATTTGCGCGTGATGAGCACCTCGATGATCGAGGCGCGCGTGGCGGGGGTGCCGACACCCTTGTCCTTGAGCGCCTCCTTGAGGGTTTCGTCGGTCACGTTTTTGCCGGCGGTTTCCATCAACTGAAGCAGGCTCGCTTCGTTGAAGCGCTTGGGCGCGGAGGTCTTCAGCTGCGCGAGCTTCGGCTCGTGCGGGTTGCGTTCACCTTCCTGGAAATCGGGAAGTTTTTGCGCGGGCTCGGCGTCCTTTTCCCTGTCATCGGAAACATCACCGCCGTAAAGGGCCTCCCAGCCGGCGTCGATCAACACCACGCCGCGCGCGCGAAACGGCTCCCCGGCGGCGTTCGCGTCCACGGTCGTGATGGCGCGGACGCATGCCGGATAAAACACCGCGATCAAGCGCGTGACGACCGCGTCGTAGAGCCTGGCCTCGTCGCCCTCGAGTTCGCGGCCAAGGACGTGCGTGGGGATGATGGCGTGGTGATCGGAGACTTTTTTGTCGTCGATGATGCGCTTGGAGAACGGGAGCGCGGCGAGATCGAGCCTGGCGATCTCGGCGGGTTTGATTGCGCGAAGCTTCTCCAGCAGCGGGGCGATGGTCGGCTGGATGTCGGCGCTCAGGTAGCTGCTGTCGGTGCGGGGATACGTGAGGAACTTTTTTTCGTAGAGGCTCTGCGCAAGCTTGAGCGTCTGGTCCGCCGTGAACCCGTGGCGCTTGTTCATATCGCGCTGAAGCGTGGTGAGATCGTAGAGCAGCGGGGGATGCGCGAGGGTGTTTTTTTTGGAAACTCCCGTGATGACAAGGTCCTGGCCCGTGATCCGTCCGACAACCGCGTCGGCATCGGGCCGGGCGGTGAATTTGCCCGTGGTGTGTTTGAACACGGCTCCGCGGCAGCGCGTATGGACCTCCCAGAAATCCTCGGCCACGAAACGCTCCACTTCGAGGTCGCGGCCGACGATCATCGCAAGGATGGGCGTCTGCACACGTCCGAGGCTGAGGAGCAGGTTGCGGCGGCCGTATTCGACCGTGAAGAACCGCGTGGCGTTGAGGCCCACGATCCAGTCGGCCTCGCTGCGGCAGCGCGCCGCATGATAGAGCCGGTCGAAGTCGCCGCCGGGAGCGAGCCCGGCAAAGCCCTTTTCGATGGCTTCGTTGGTGAGGGAGCTGATCCAGAGGCGGCGGAAGGGCTTTTGTTCGCAGCCCGTCCAGGTCTGGATGTAGCGGAAGATCAACTCGCCCTCGCGCCCGGCGTCCGTCGCGCAGATGATCTCCTCGGCCTCGAGGAAGAGGCGTTTGATGGTTTCGAGCTGCTCGGTGGCGGAGCCATCAGCCCGGGGGCGCAACAGGAAATTTTCCGGAATGATCGGCAGGTGGGAGAGACGCCAGGACTTCCACTCGGGGTTGTAGTCCTCGGGTTCCTGAAGCTCGACCATGTGCCCAAACGCCCACGTGACGGTCCAGCCATTGCCCTCCAGCCAGCCATTCCCGCGCTGGTTTGCGCCGAGATGCCGGGCGATGTCGCGGGCGACGGAGGGTTTTTCGGCGAGGACAACTTTCACGATGCGCCTAGGAAGGATTCAGCAACGCCCGCGTCGATACCTAATCACGCTAGGATCGCGCCGGCGGCGTAGCCGCGATTGCCGGCCGAGCCCGGCACAGGGGTGGCTTCAACCGCATCCGCACTATGCTTCCGGACGTTGCTGGATATGCCACAACACGCCGGCGGGATCGGTCAGGTAGAGGATCGTCCCGTGCGGCCCGCTTTTCGCGTCGCTCACTTTTACTCCCTCGAATCGATCGAGGATGCCGGCCGCTTGAATGTGCCGCGCCCAGGCGGCGACATCGGCAACCACGAGGTTCATCATGCAATTCTTCGCCCAGCCCTCGTGGTAGTAGTTCTGCACGAAAAATTGAGCTCCTTCGGATTGAAAAATCGCCAGCCCGTCCCCCTCCCACGTGAGTTCGAATCCCAAGGCTCCATAAAAAGCCTTCGAAACCTCAAAATCCCTGGACGGCAGGAACGGGCGTAAATCAATAATCTTGGGCGTGATCATGGCAGGGACGGAGCGAAAGGACGGGGGTCTGGCTCGGCACATCATGCCAAGGGGTGTCGGGGTAAACTTGCCTCATGGAGGCTTCACCCTGTCAATAACCAACGCCCCCGGCCCCATTCACCCTGGTCGATACCGCCATCCGCTTGATTATGGAACGCGTCAGGGGGGACGCGGAAAGCTCCCGCCAATGCCCCATGGAATGGAATTTGCAGGCGTATCCAAATCGCCAGCACGACCCTCACACCTGCTTGCTTTTGCAAGAAACCTCTTATCCTCGGCAGACATTACGGGAGTCCGCCTGATTCCTTTTCGCGCACTCCGCCCATGGCTCCATCTCACGATTCCAACGGGGGTCATCCTCAACACCTTTGCAACCGAGCACGGGCCCGCCGCCGGCTTTTTCTGGTGCTGATCGCCACCTGTGGCGCGGCAATGATGCAAGCCGCGCCCGACGAGCCCGTTACCTTGTGGCTCAAGTGGCGGCATCAATTTCAATTCGCCGGCTATTACGCCGCTCAAGCCCGGGGCTATTACGCCGAGGAGGGGCTCGACGTGCGCATCGAGGCCGGCCGGCCCGGAGTGTCGTCCATCAACGCGGTGCTCAACGGGGTTGCGCAATTCGGCGTCAGCGATTCCGACGTCGTGCTCGCCCGCCTCGAAGGCAAGCCCCTCGTGGCATGCGCGGCCGTCTTCCAGCACTCGCCGCTCATCGTCCTCAGCCGCGCCGACCGGAACATCCGCGCTCCCGCCGACTTGGCGGGCACCAAGGTCATGATGTCCGACCGGCAGAGCTCCGCCCAGTTGTGGGCGATGATCATGCGGGCGGGGGTTCCGGCGGACTCGCTGCGGAGCGTGCCGCACACGTGGCGGCTGGACGACTTGATCGAGGGGCGGGTCGATGCGATTTCGGCCTATGCCACGGTCGAGCCGCCGCAGATGCGCGCCCGCGGGATCGAGCCGGCGATGCTGCATGCCATCGATTATGGCGTCGATTTTTACGGCGACATGCTCTTCACCCGCGAGGACGAGATCCGGGCGCACCCGGAGCGCACCGATGCCTTTATTCGCGCCAGCCTGAAGGGTTGGGACTACGCCCTTCGCAACCCGGAGGAGATCGCCGGCCTCATCCTAGAACTCAACGGCGTGAAACAACGCGGCGCCACCCGTGAAACCCTCCTCGCCGAGGCGGCGGCCCTGCGGCCGTTCATCCTCCCCGACGTGGTGCAGATCGGCCACATGAACCCCGCGCGTTTCCGGCAGATCGCGCAGACATTTTTCGACCTCAAGATGGCGCCGCCCGGCGGCTCGCTGGACGGGTTCATCCATGCGCCCGAGCCTGCGGCCCCGATCACCCGGGGACGGCTGCTGAAGGTGGGCGCGGGCATCGCGTTCGGCATCCTCCTCGTGCTCCTGTGGAACCTGCAGATCCGGCGCCGCGTCAACCAGCGCACCCGCCAGCTGAAGGACGAGGTCAGGCTGCGCGCGCATGTCGAAACCGAGCTGCGCGCCAGCGAAGAACGGTTTCGCCTGATGTTCGCCGGCGCGGCCACCGGCATCGCCGTGACCACCCCCGAAGGGCGTTTTCTCCAGGCCAACCCCGCCTACCTCGCCTCCGTCGGCTATTCGGAGGCCGAGCTGCAAACCCTGAACCTCACCGCCCTGCTTCATCCCGAGGATCAGGCGGACTATCGCAGGCTGGTCGACGGTCTTTTGGCCGGGGCCAAGAATCATTTTGTAAGCGAGGCCCGCTGCCTGAGGAAAGGCGGCGGCACCACCTGGAAACGCGCCAGCGTCTCCCTTTTGCGGACCAACGACGGCAGGCCCGCCAGCATCGTTGTCGTCGCCGAGGACATCACCGCGCGTCGCGAGGCGGAGGAGGCCGCCAGCGCCAGCGCCGAACTCCTGCGCATGGCCAGCGGCATCGGCGGCATGGGCGCTTGGGCGATCGAGTTCCCCGGCAAGCGCGTCACCTGGAGCGACGAGGTTTTCCGCATCCACGAAGTGAATACGAGCTACCGTCCTGATGCGGAAAGCGCGCTGAAGTTCTTCACCCCCGCCTCGCGCGACCAGCTCAGGGCCGCCCTCGACGCCGGCGAGCCCTACGACCTGGAGCTCGAGTTGATCACCGCCCGGGGCAACCACCGCTGGGTCCGCACCACGAGCAATGTCGACCGGGAGGACGGCGTCCTCAAACGAATCTACGGCATCTTCCAGGACATCACCGACCGCAAGCTGGCGCGGGAAAAACTCACCGCCTCCGAGGCCCAATACCGCCTCCTTTTCACGCACAACCCCCTCCCGATGTGGGTCTGCGAAGCCGGCACCCTCCGCTTCCTTGCGGTCAATGCCGCCGCCTGCGACCACTACGGCTACAGCGAGGCGGAGTTCCTTGGCATGACCATCACCGGCCTGCGCGTCCCCGGGCCGGACGGTCCCGTCGAGCGGCATCGCACGAAGAGCGGAAGCCTTATCGACATCGAGATGAGCTCCGACCAGATCGTCTTCGATGGTCGCGCCGCCTTCCTCACCATGGCGCACGACGTGACCGAGCTCGCCCGCGTCAACCGCGCCCAGCGCATGTTGAGCGCGTGCAACGAAGCCCTCATCCGCACCGAGGCGGAGCACGACCTGCTCAACGACATCTGCCGCATCGCGGTGGAGATCGGCGGCTACCGCATGGCATGGGTGGGGTTTGCCTTGCAGGACTCCGGCAAAACCATCCGCCCCGTCGCGCACGCCGGTGAGGAAACCGGCTACCTGTCCGAAATCGAACTCAGCTGGAGTGAGGATCTGCCGACCGGCCGGGGCCCCGCCGGCCGCACCATCCGCAGCGGCTGCGCCGTTTTTTGCGAGGACATCTCCCTGGACAGCCGCTTCAGCCGGTGGCGGACCTCCGCGCTCAACCACGGCACCCACGGCGTCATCTGCCTGCCTTTGCGCGATGAAACCCGCACCCGCGGCCTGCTCAGCCTCCACTCCTCCGAAACCCTCGCCGTCAGCCCGGATGAGATCAAACTCCTCCAGCAGCTCGCCGACGACCTCGCCTTCGGCCTCAACATCATTCGTGCCCGCGTCGAGCGCCAGAAAACCCAGGAGGCGGTGTTCACCATGGCGCGCAGCGTGTCCGCCACGATTGGCGGCGCCTTCTTCGACCAGCTCACCCAGAGCATGGTCGCCGCCCTCGGCGCCGATGCGGGCATCGTCGCGATGATCGATCCCGCCAATCCCCTGCTGGTCCGCACCCTCTCGGTCGTGACGGACGGCACCCGCCGGGAAAACCTCACCTATCCGCTCACCAACGCCCCCTGCGCACAAGTCGTCCCGGGCGGTCCCTGCGTCATCCCGCGAGACGTGCAGCAACGTTTTCCCGCAAGCCAGCTCCTGCCCGAGCTCGACGCGCAGGCCTACGTCGGGCATCCCCTCGTCACCGCCACCGGGCAACGCATCGGTGTGATGGCGGTTCTCTTCCGCCGGCCGCTCGAACAGACCGATTTCATCGCCTCCACGCTGCAAATCTTCGCAACGCGCGCCTCCTCGGAACTCGACCGCCAGCAAGTCGACTCGCGCGTGCGCGAACAAGCCGCCCTCCTCGACAAGGCGCAGGACGCCATCCTCGTGCGCGACCTCGATCACCACATCACCTTCTGGAATAAAAGCGCCGAGCGGCTCTACGGCTGGACCGCCGAGGAGGCCCTGGGACGCTCCATCGCCAAGCTGCTCTACGAAGAACCGGACGCCTTCCACGAAGCCACCCGGCAGGTCGTCGCCAAAGGTGAATGGATCGGCGAGCTCCACCAGATCAACAAGCAGCGCAACCGCCTCGTCGTCGAATGCCGGTGGACCCTCGTGCGCGACGATGCCGGCACCCCCCGCGCCGTCCTCGCGATCAACACCGACATCACCGACAAAAAGAAACTCGAGCACCAGTTCCTCCGCGCGCAACGCATGGAAAGCATCGGCACGCTCGCCGGCGGCATCGCCCATGACCTGAACAACGTCCTCTCCCCCGTGATCATGGCGATCGACCTGCTGATGATGGACGAGCGCGACCCCAAAAAACGGTCGCTGCTGGAAACCGTCGAAGCCAACGCCCGCCGCGGCGCCGACATGGTCGGCCAGGTGCTTTCCTTCGCCCGCGGGATGGAAGGCCGCCGCGTCGAGGTGCAGCTCCGGCACGTCATCCACGACGTCGAGAAAATCTCCCAGGACACCTTCCCCAAAAACATCCAGATCGTCACCACCCTCGACCATTCCCTGTGGCCCCTCGTCGGCGATCCCACGCAGCTCCACCAGGTGCTTCTCAACCTCTGCGTCAACGCCCGCGACGCCATGCCCGAGGGCGGCCGGCTTGCGATCACCGCCGAGAACGTCCACCTCGACGCCCACTACGCCGCGATGAACATCGAGGCCAAGGCCGGTCCCCACGTCGTCATCGAAGTCGAGGACACCGGCACGGGCATCCCACACGCGATCATCGAAAAAATCTTCGATCCTTTCTTCACGACCAAGGAGGTCGGCAAAGGCACCGGCCTCGGGCTCTCGACCTCGATTGCGATCATCAAAGGCCACGAAGGTTTTATCCGCGTTTACAGCGAACCGGGCAAAGGCACGCGCTTCCGCGTCTACCTCCCCGCGAAACCCACCGCTGAAAATCCCGCCGCGATCGCCGAGTCCACCGACCGGCCTCGCGGGCGGGGCGAACTCGTGCTCGTCGTCGACGACGAAGTCGCGATCCGCGACATCACGAAACAGACGCTGGAGGCGTTCGGTTACCAGGTCCTGCTCGCAGCCGACGGCGCCGAGGCGGTCGCCCTCTACGCGGCTCACCGGGACCGTGTCGCCGTGGTGCTCACCGACATGATGATGCCCGTGATGGACGGCCCTGCGGCGATCCAGGCGTTGATCAAAATCAACCCCGCGATCCGCATCATCGCCGCCAGCGGTATCACCGCCAACAGCAGCGTGGCCAAGGCCGTCGGCTTCGGCGTGAAGCACTTCCTGGCCAAGCCCTACACCGCCGGCACTCTCGTCAAGGCACTGCGCGAGGTGCTGCAGGCCGCGCCCTGAGCCGGGGAAATTCAGTCAAGGTGGAACGCGTTGACCCCAACGCGTTGCGGCGCAGCCGTCGCGGAAAAGCGCGTTAGGGACAACGCGCTCCACCTTCCCGACTTCATTTGAGAGGAGTGTCTGTCCGACTGCATGGCCGCTCCACCTTGAGCCCCGCTCACGATCACACGTTACTGCCCCGGCATGGGCTCCGGACGCTCCCACCAGCGCAACTCCGGCTCCCCCTTCACCGACATCGTGAACGCCGTGCGGTCGAAGGCCGGTGCGCGCGCTTCGCACGCCGCCATGAAGGCCTCCAGCGTTCCGTCCTTCTCCACGCTGCCGCAGATCGCCAGCCAGGCCGCCGCAGATCCCTCGGCGCGCAACTCCCGCCCCGTGAGAATGTCGTCGTGCGGAACCAATTTTTCGCTGCACCACAGGCCGATCAAGCCCGCGTCTTTTTGCCCGAAGACCCAGCCGCCACGGCGCACCTCCCGGTCAAACGCATCCGCCGGCCAATACGCGTGGGTGAACGCAACCGGATGCACATGGTAGGGCCGCATCGTCGAAGCGTTCCCCCATTGCCACACGTCCGGCGTGATCTCGGGGCGCGTCCAGCGCCCGTCCGCGATCACATGGATCGCCTGCAACAATCCGCCGCGCTGCCGCACCCGCGGAAGCATCCCGTTGCCATGCCAGTAGCCGGGACGCGACTTGGTCCCGTCGAACGTGCCTCCCGGATGATTCACGAAGACGTGGCAATCCCGACCGAGCGTCGCCTGCCACAGGTGCTGCTGGTAGCCCGCGCCTCCGGGCCGCAGGTCATTGGCGGGCTGCTCGCCTTCGCGCGGCACCGCCGGCACCGCGAGCGAGGTGAGAATCGTATCGGCGGTTTTCTCCACCACGATCTGCACGTCGGCGTGACGATAAACCATCGACACCGGCTCGCGAATCAACGCCGCCAGATCCGCGGGCGCACGATACCGAGGCGAACTCGCCGGGAACACCGCCCAATCCCCGCCGCGCCCGGCCGCGG
The DNA here is from genome assembly GCA_029266495.1 of Rariglobus sp. Lineage (GTDB taxonomy): Bacteria > Verrucomicrobiota > Verrucomicrobiia > Opitutales > Opitutaceae > Rariglobus. The sequence continues at coordinate 38,348 of JAQSWS010000013.1, forward strand.
GCCTCGGCCCCGCCAGTTGCACGTCGGTCACCGGCGTCGCCAGCGCCAGGAAAACCTGCGTTCCCGTTTCCTCGGGCAACAGCACGTCCCGGTAGATGCGTCCCTGCGGCGAGATCACACCGCCCCCAAATGAATGGCGCGCCAGATCCCGGTAGATGCGGTCCACCTGCGCGCTCATCCGCGCAGCCAGCTCCGGATCGCCGCCGAAATCGACGATGTTGAGCATGGCCGCGATCGTGATCGGCATGTAGGTGCCGCTGTTGAATTCCTCAAAACCCCGCGCCTCGATTTTTTCCAGCCACGCGCGGATGCCCGACAGCGCCCGCCGCGCCTGCGTGTCGCCGTCACGGCCCGAATTGACAAAGGTCCTCCCCGCATAGCGCAACCCCGCCAGCAACTGGCAGCCGTGAAACATCAGCGTGTGGTTCTCACTATCGAAACACATCGCGTCGCTCCCCGGCTCATCGTTCCAGTAACGGAAGCCCAGCACCGCGCGCTCGATCTCGGCGGACTCCTCCGGTGTCGCCAGCCCCAGCAACTCCAGCCGCAACAGGCCCGCGAGCGTGAAATCGGCGCAGTCCTGCCGCGCATCGATGATCGCGATCGCAGCCGCGAAGTCGCGCGCGTCGTTCGCCGTCGTCTGCCCCAGCAACCGCCGCGCGAGCAACGGCAGCGCGACCGCGTTCCACGCGGCAGGCGCCTCCTGGCCGAGACCCGCCTTGGCAATGAACGCCAGATGCGCCGCGCGACGATCGCCTTCGGGCGGCCGCACGGGTGCACGGTTGCCCGGAAACTCAAACTTGCGATGCAACTCCGCGCCTCCCGTGCCGCGCACCGACACTTCGGCGGACACCGGTCGCGCCTCCACAAACGCCAGGGTGCGTCCTCCCTCAGGCCATTCCTTCGCCCCGCCGCCGGGCATCGTCACGCGTGCGCCCGCGGGCGCGGGTTCCGCCGCGATCAAGCCGTGATTGCCGTCGCCGCGCACCGAGTCGAGCCAGCGTGCCGCCACCGCCAGCCCGCCCGCGCCCGGCAGGCGCACCGTCACGCCCCGCGGCTCCGGCAACGCCAGTCCGAACAAAATCCGCGAGTCACGAATGCCCAGGCACTGCAACCGCACACAAAGCCGGTTGACGCCCCGCCGCACCCGCAGCGTCACGTCGCGGGAATCGGGATTGCGATAACGCGTGACATTGAACCGCGTGACCGGCTCGTCGTTGAGCCACAGGTCCACCGTTCCCGCCGCCCATAACCGCGCCGCCAGGTCCCCCTCCTCGGGGACCACGATCTCGGTGAACGCGTAGTATTCGACGACCGCGAGGTTGCGGTAAAACGTCGAGAATTCGATGAAGTCGTTGTTGCCCGGATAGTGAAACGCCCACGTCAACCCGGACGGCCCTGGTCCGCCCGGAACCGCCGTCGCGGGCGGCGTCGGAGTCCGCGGGTCGGGCGCGTCGCGCCGGAGAATATGATCGGGACCGGGAGCGCCCGTGTAAGGTGTCTCGCGCGGACCCGCCACCAGCCAGTGGCGGAGATAACCTCGGCTGTTGGGCGCAAACACGCCGGGAGCCTCGGCGGAGGTTCCACTGGCGGTCGCGGAGTCGGCCAACGCCGTCGGTGCGGCCATCCAGCCGGAGAGGAAACTTAGGCACAGAAGGAGGCTTTTCTTCATTGAAGCGGCAAAGTTCACGACCTCTCCCTCCCCCGGGCGCCGGCTTCCGGCGTGCCACCGTTTCCCATCAACGTGATGCTGCCTTGGTGAAAGGAGGCGAGGGGTGGATTGAGGCATGACCTCACACGTTACCACCTTCCGGCTGCCGGAGGTGAAGACAGTGCCGACCTTGGATGTGTCGTTTCCTGACAGAAATGGTCAGCGCGAACTGTAACTGCGCAAGGGATGCCGCCAGGCGGGTGCGGCGAAGACACGCTAATCCTCCGCCCGCAACTGATCCAACGGTGCGACGGTTTTGAGCTGTGGCACGGCGCGGGCGATCACCAGCACGGTGAGGATCGTGCCGACCCCACCCCACACCACCGCGGCAACCGGACCGACGAGCGCGGCCATCAAACCGGCGCGAAGCGTGCCGATCTCGTTGGAGGAACCGACGAAAATCTGGTTCACCGACGTCACCCGTCCGCGCAGGTGGTTGGGCGTGAGCAACTGCACGAGCGACTGGCGCACCACCACGCTGACGTTGTCAAACGAGCCGGTTGCCAGCAGCGCGATGAACGAGAGCCAGAACCAGTGCGAAAGTCCGAAGACCACGATGGCCACACCGAAGCCGGCCACCGCCCACAGCAACATCAACCCCGGTCGCTGCATCGGGCGGCGGTGCGCAATCCACATCGCCATGCCAAACGCACCGATGCTCGGCGCCGCCCGCAGCCAGCCGAGCCCGATGGGACCAACGTGAAGAATCTGGTCCGCGTAAATCGGCAGAAGCGCGACCGCCCCGCCAAGTAACACCGCGAACATGTCGAGCCCGCTCGCCGCGAGGACGACTTTCTTGTTCCAGATGAATTCAGCGCCGGCGAGAAGGCTGCGCCAGGAGCGTTTGCCCATCGCAACCACCGGTGCGACCGGCGGCGGCACGTGAACGCGCGTCAGCAGGACCAGGAGCGAAAGACCGCAGAGCGCGTCGAGCACGTAGACGACCGGAAAGCCGGCCCAGGCGATGAGAAAGCCGCCGATCGCCGGACCCGTCATGGTGGCGATCTCAAAGGCACTGGAGTTCCAGGTTAGCGTGTTGCTCAACACGCCGGGCGGGACGAGTTGCGGCACGATCGCCGAGCGCGCCGGCCAGCCAAGAATGCGAACCACGCCCATCACCAAAAGGATCGCGTAAACGACGGGAAGCGCGGGGTGCGTGAAATCGAACGAAATGGGATCGGCTTGCTGCTCGAACAACATGGCGAGGCGTCGCAAACCGCCGTTGAGCAAATCCAGGATCGCCAGCCGTGGCACGGCCTCATGAAAAAACGCCACGCAAGCGAGCAGGACCGACAAACAGGCAAGGGCGGCGGTGCTCAGCGTGATGATGCGCTTGCGATCGAAGCGGTCGGCCAGCGCGCCCGCCGGCAGCAAGCACACGAGAAGCGGGATCACATTGAGCAAACCGACCAGGCCGAGCGCGGTGGCGGAATGCGTCCACTGATAGATCTGCCATGCGACCGCAACGGAGGTCATCTGCCGTCCGACGTTGGCGCAAAACGTCCCGATCAGATACCGCCGGTAAGCCGTGTGGCGAAGCGCGGCGTAGGGATCGTGCGGAGCGTAAGGCGCGGACATGCGAGGTGTCACTCACACGCCAACGAACACTTGCGTCAAGAGACCTTCCCGGAGCGCGTCCAGCCGGCGCTATTGCCGTCTCAAATAACCCCGGCTCAACACCAACCCGCCTGCCCATAACGCGAGTCCGACAAACGCCGGCACGATGTGGCGCCAGTCGGTGTAGCCCACCCACGCGTGCATGCCCAGGGCCGCCGCATACGCCGGCAAACCCAGTCCCGCGACGGCCCACCACAACCACGACGCGCCTCGCTGGTGACACCACAAGACCGGCAGCAACATCCCCACGCCCGACGCCCACAACATCCCGCCCAACGTCGCCCGGTCATGCGCGACCACCGACACGACGCGCTCCCCCATCGCCCGCACCTGTCCCGCATCCATGCAGAGAAACGCCAGATCCTCGCTCACGAAGACCTGGGTCATCCCGATCGCCAGAATCACACAACCCGCCAGCACCAGTCCCACCGCGTGCACCACCCAGAGCAACTGCCCCCATTGCGCCCGCCGCCAGCTCCCATCCTCGTCATCGCGCGGCACCGCCACAGGCCCGCGTCCGCCGTCCGCGCCCACCATGAGCTGCACCGTGAGCTGAAACAGCACCACCGCCACAAACGCGTGCAACGTGTCGAAATACCCAAAGCCCAAAAACGAGAAGAAGCTCGAGAACCCCGCCAGCGCCGAGGCCGCCACCGCCGTCTTTGCGCCCGCCACCGCGTGACGGATTCCCCTCCACGCCACCACCGCGTAAAGCCAGCCCAGTCCGAGCATCACGCCCGCGAGCGTGCCGCGGTCATGCGCCATGAACGCATGCAGTTTCGGCGAGTTGCGCCGCAACACCTCCGCCGTGAACCCCAAAAACTGTTCGTCGTAAGGCAACAACACGCGCCCCAACGACAGCCCCAGCGCCAGCACCCCTCCCCCCGCCAAAGCCACGCCCAACGCCAGCGCCCAAAACCATGCCCGCCGCATCGCCGGGCAATCCACCTCCACGCCTTCCGCCGCCCCCAGCCGGCTCAAGAGCGCCGCGTTGCAGCGCTTCACCAACCCCGGACCGTTGAACACCAACCCCGCGTCGATGAGCAGCAGGTTCGCCCCCGCATCGATCAACGCCACCGCGTCGGCCGGCTCCGCCACTCCGCCCGCCACGATCACGACGCCACCCCCGCCCACATGCTCGCGCCAGACTCGCACCCGCTCCGCCAATCCGGACGACATCTCCACCGGCACCCGCCAGCCCCCGTCCGCCCCACGCATGCCCGCTTGCAACACCACCCCGCCCGCCGGCGATCGACCCGCCGGCACCGCGCCATCCCAGGCCACGACCGGCAGCACCTCACCCGAAGGCAACCGCACCACCTCGCCGCCGCGCCCGTCCTCACTCCGCCATAAAAACACCCCGCCGCCCGCGTCCGGCACCGGTCGCGCTCCCGGCACCCGCGGACCCTCGCACAACTCCCGCCCCACTCCGCGCAGGACCGATCGAAACCCCGCTTCACGCCGCTCGAGGCAACCCACGCCGAATCGTTGCAACGCCCGCGTCGCGCGGCACTCCGGATCCACCCGCCACCCCAGCCCGATCGGCGAGGCAAACGTCGTCCCCCCCACGCGCACGGCCAGCCGCGGACCGGCATGCATGTGCCCCATAAAATCAATCAACGCCCGCCCCGCCCGAGTCGCCCCCAATGCGCCCATCACCCCGAGCGCCACCGCCCGCGCCGCCTTGTCGGGCAGAACAAAGAGAACCGGCTGAGCCACCGTTCGATAAAACCAGTCAGGCACGTTGCCTCGACCGTGCACCACACTCCGCCCATCGCCAAGACGGGACTCGCCGCCCCACGCCGGAAGGTTGCCGCTTTGGTCCGGTGGTTGACGCGAGACTGAAACCACTTCCGGCTTTTCCGCATCATGATCCGCGTTCACCGCTTCACCGACGCCGTCGCGTTTGCACGCCTGGTTACACCGTTCCTGCTGCGCCACGAGGCGGCGAACCACCTGAGCCTTCGCATTCTCGGACGCCTGGCCACGGGCGGGCAACCGGTGCCGCCTGACGTTTATCTGGCGGCGGCATTCGCCTCTGACGCACCCGGCACCCCCGTGGCCGGCGTGGCGATACGCACACCGCCGTTCAATGTCTGTCTCGCTTATCCCAGTTGCGACGCGATTGACGCGTTGGTGGCCGACGCATGCGCCGTCGGCCCGGTGCCCGGGGTGATTGGAGAAACCACCGAGGTCCAGGCCTTCGTCGCTCGCTGGAGCGGGCGGCAAAACGGCCGACCCCGGCGGGTGGTGGCATTGCGAGTCCACGAACTCACAACCGTGAACACAACCCCCTCGCGGGGTGTTTTGCGCGCGGCAACCCCGGCCGACAACCCGCTCCTGTCCGCCTGGAAGAGAAGCTTTCACGCCGAGGTCACGCCCGAAGATCCGCCGCCACCCGAAATGCTTCCCGATGTTGACGGGTTTTATTTGTGGGAGGTGGACAATCTGCCCGTGACGATGGCGTGCGGTCTGCCATCGACTCCGAATACCGCGGTGATCAACGCGGTTTACACCCCGCCGGACCATCGCCGGCGTGGCCATGCGACGTCGGCGGTGGCAGCCCTGAGTGCACATCTGCTGGCCGGGGGCCGTTCCGCCTGCGTGTTGTTTACCGACCTCGCCAACCCGACGAGCAATGCGATTTACCGTCGCATCGGTTACACACCGGTCGTCGATTTCGAAAACATCGTTTTCGAGCGCCAGGCCGCGTTTGAAAGAAACCCGCAGCCGTCATCAGCAGCCTCACGGTAAGGCGGGACTTCTGGAAGAGAGACCTTCAGTGACGGGACTCCAGGAGCTGTCCGGAAAAAACGGACCGCCGAAGATAATCCCCGCCCCCTTATTCCGCCGGCATGGTGCGGTAGGCGATGCGGTGAAACACCGTCGGGCTCCTCCACGCGCACAACCCCAGGCCGATGCCCGTGCCCGTCTCCCACAATGCCGTGCTGTCGAAACGGTGTCCGGTCAAATCCCACGTCATGCGGGGCTCGCCATTCCACGTCACCGACACGCGCGAACCACGCACCTGCAGGACAACCTTCTGCTTCTCCCCGTTCGTCAATTTCGCCGGAAAATACTGCCCGTGATCGCGCATGTCCTCGCCGTTGATCCGCTGCAGGCCGCCAATCCCCCGATCCCATGCATCCAGCTCAAAGACGCCCTCGCCTGAACGCGTCGGCAAAAACACCCCGATCGAGTTCCGCCCGCCCGTGCGCGTGAACTCCACCGCAACATCGTAATTCTCCGCCACGTGCACCGGCAGACGCAGCACGCAGATATCGCTGCCCGCCACCAGTTCCTTGCCGCGCATACTCCACGTCCCGCGCAACGCATGCTCGGCCGGGCGCACCTCGCCCAGCACCCACGTCCAGGGAACCTGCTCCACGGGCTTCGCCGCCGGAGTCTTCCCCGCCGGAGCCGGCGCCGTGACCACCGGCGGCCCCATTGGGGCAACCACCAATGCAGGCTCTGGCTCCACCGGCGCCATCTCCACGGGCGCAACCGCCGGCCCGGGCTCGGGACTGGCCGGCATCGCCACCTCCACCGGCGGCGACGGCGCGACCACCGCGGCGGCCACCGCAACCGGCACCGGCTCGGAACGCGCAACGGGCGGTTTCACGGTCGCCTCCGGTCTCAACGTCCACGCCACCACCACCGCACCCGCCGCCGCCGCCAGTGCCCCGCCCGCAATCCACACGCGCTTCGACTTCGGTTTCACCCCGGCGATCGCGGACATCTTTCTCGCAAAATCCCCGGCCTTCCCCGGACGCAGCTCCGCGTCGTTGGACATCGCCGCGTCGATCAACGCATCGACCGCCACCGGCGCATCGGTGAATCGCGACGGCCGCGTATAAGCCCCCTTCGGCACACGCCCCGTGATCATCTGATACGACATCACGCCCAGCGCATAGATATCGGTCAGCGGAGTCACCGGCGCGCCCGGCGTCATCTGCTCCGGCGACATGTAATCAAAGGTGCCAAAAATCATCCCCGTCATCGTGAGCGAGGTCGTGAACCCCTGCCCCTGCGCGTGCGCCAGGCCGAAATCCGCCAGTGCCAGCCGCCCGTCGGCGCGCACCAGCACGTTGGCCGGCTTCAAATCGCGATGCACGATCCCGCGCGCATGCGCCGCATCGAGCGCCGACGCGATCTGCGCCACCCAGTCCTGCACCAACGCCATCGGCTGCGGCTTTCCGCCCAGCAACTGCGCGAAATCGCCGCCCTCCGCCCACTCCGTCACCAGATAAAGCGTCCCGTCCGGCAGCGCCCCGAAATCGAAAATCTGCAGCACATGCGGATGATTCAGCCCCGACAACACCCGCGCCTCCCGCTCGAAACGTTCCCGCGCCATCGGGTCCGGCGCCGCCTCGGGGGGCAGGATTTTCACCGCCACCGGACGCCCCAGCCGCGTCTGCTCCGCAAGGTAAACCGCCCCCATCCCGCCGCGCCCCGCCAGCGAGATCACCCGCAATCCCGGAAACAAATCCGCCAGCAACGCGGCATCCGGCGCCTGCCACGCCGCCGGCCTGGCACCGGCCGAACCCAGCCCGCGGGCCAGCAAATCCGCCGTCGGATCGCGCGGTTTGCCTGGCTCCGCGCTCATGCCTTGCCCTCCTTCAACGCCGCCGCGAGTTCGCGCAACTCCGCCTCGACGTCGCCGTCCGCCGGCAGGGTGTCGGCCACCACCGCCCGCAAGGCCTCGGAAAACCGCTTGCGCAGACGGTGGACCGCGACACGCCGCGCCCCCGCCGACAACGACCGCCCGCCTGCATTCGGACTTTCACCACCCGCCGCGTCCTCCAGCGCCTCACTCTTCAACGCGTCGAACACCTCCCGCTTCCCTTCGGCGGCATAGCGCGCCTCCAGCCGGATCATCGCCTGGGCGATCAATGCCCTCGCCCACTGGCGCTCATAGGCCGCGTCCGGCGCCGCGCTCGACTCCTCCACGCGCAACCACTCCGCCTCGGCCTGCGAAAAATCAATGTCGGCCCAGCCGCCTTCCGGCCGCCGGCGCGCCGCGCCTTCCCGGGCCGCACGATCAATCAGGTGATGCTTCATCGCCGTGAGCAAAAAACTCCGCAGCTTGCCCTCCGTCGCCTCCGCCCGCTGAAACAACTCCCGCCGCAACGCCGTCGCAAAAAACTCCTGCACCGCGTCCTCCGCATCCGCCCGCGCCAGCCGGCGACCCCGCGCGTAGGCATACAGCGGACGCCAGTAAGTCCGGCACAATTGATCCAACGCCGCCCCCACCGCGCGTCCGTCGGTGTCGCGGCTCTGTCGCACCAACGTCCAGCTTGTTGGTGGAAATCCCCATACGGTCTGCGGATCGAGCGTCATGTCGTCGGCATGGGATCGTTCCCATCAAACGACGCATGGCAACACCGGGACGCGCCCCCCGGTCTTGGGCGCACCCAAGGCGCGCCTCGTGCACGCCCGTCCGAAAAATTTCCCGCAGCCCCGGTAACAACCGCCCGCCGTTCCCGTAGCAGAGGATGCATATGAACCGCTTCTTCATCGCCCTCTTCGCCGGCCTTCTCCTGACAGCCTCCCTCGCGACCTACGCTGATGCCCAGGTTGCTGTTAGCGACCCGACCTCCCCCGCCCCTTGCACCAAGCCCAAAGCCACGCCGCCCCCGCCCGCCTGTCAGAAAAAACCAAAGACCTGTCCGCCCGCCGCCCCCGGGGAAACCTGCCCTTCGCCAACGTCACCTGCGTCCGCAGCTCCCGCCGCACCCTGCCGCTAACCGTCTTCCTTTCATCGTCATGACCACTTTTGCCCTCCGCTTCATCGCCGCTTCGATTCTCGCATCCGTCGCCGCGCTTTCCTCCGCCCGCGCCGAATTGCTCGCGATTCAAAACGCCGGCTTCGAAACTCTCTTCCTCGCCAACAACACCTTCAACGTCGCCGCACCCGGTCCGGCCGGCTGGAGCGTGTATGGCACGATTGACCACGGCTACCGCTCCATCGGCGTGCTCAATCCCACCGGATCGACGCTTTACACGGGCAACGCGCCCGAAGGCCGCAACGTCGGCGTCGTGTTCCTCCTGGATAATGCCTTCAACCAATCCCAATTCGCCGGCATCGAGTCCGGCCTGGTGCAGACCCTCGCCGCGACGTTGCAGACCAACACGCGCTACACGCTCACGGTCGAAATCGGCAATATCGCCAACGCCGTCCCGAACCCGCAGCCACCCTCCGATGTGATTTTCGCAGGCTTCCCCGGCTACCGCGTCGATCTGCTCGCCGGCGGGCAGGTCATCGCGTCCGACAACAACAGCCTGCTCCCCGCCGAGGGCGCGTTTCTCACCTCGCAATTTGAACTCTCCATCGGCGCAAGCCACGTCCTCGCCGGCCAAGCCCTCGGCATCCGCCTGGTGAACCTCAACGCCGGTCCCGGCGTGGAAGTAAACTTCGATCACGTCCGTCTCGACGCCACCGCGATTCCCGAACCCGCCGCCGCCGCCAGCCTCCTCGGCGCCGCCACGCTCGCGCTGGCCTTGGTGCGGAGACGCAAAACGGGAAGCTGCCAATCGAGTTAAGAAGCGTTCCATGGAGGAGAAACGCTTTCACGCCGGCGCTCGTCACACCCCCGGCAACGTGAAGCAAAACTTAGCGCCTTTCCCCAGCTCCGCCTCGGCCCAGATGCGGCCGCCATGTCGCTGAAGAATCCGCTGCGCCGTGGACAGGCCGATGCCCGTGCCCTCGAACTCATGGTAGCCGTGCAGCCGCTCAAACACGCCAAACAGGCGCGAGGCCTTGGTCATGTCGAACCCCACGCCATTATCCTTCACAAAATAATACATCTCCCCGGCGTCCGTGACGGCGCTGCCGATTTCGATGATCCCCGGGTCTCGCGGACGCGTGAATTTGAGCGCGTTCGTCAGCAGATTCACAAACACCTGCCGGATGAGCGAACGATCCCCCACGCCGTCCGGCAGCTCCGCGAGACGGAACTCGAGCGAGCGCGACGGCTCGGATTTTCTCAGTTCCTCCACCACCCCGCCCGCCAGCCCGGTCATGTCCACCCGCACACACGCCAGGTTGCCCTGGCCCAGCCGGGCAAAGTTCAGCAGATCGTCGATCAACCGGTCCATCCGGTTCGTGTTCTCGGTGATCAACGCGAGGTAGCGGCGCGCCCCGTCCGGCAGTTGAGGCGCGAACTCCTCCTGCAAAATGCCCGTGAACCCCGCGATTCCCCGCAGCGGGGAGCGCAAGTCATGGGAAATCGTGTAGGAAAACGACTCCAGCTCCTTGTTCGCCGCCTTGAGCTGGCGCTCCCATTGCCGCCTCAGCTTCGCCATTTCCAGATGCGTGCGCACCCGGGCGAGGAGTTCGCGCGCGACGAACGGCTTCACCAGATAATCATCCGCCCCCGCATCCAGTCCCTCGATCGACGATTCCTCGCCCGCCCGCGCGGACAGCAAAATCACCGGAATGGTTTTCGTTTCCGCATGGGCGCGCAACTGCCGCAACAAACCAAAGCCATCCAGGCCCGGCATCATCACGTCGCTCAACACCAGGTCGGGCGGCGCGTCGAGCGCCGCCGCCAGGGCCTGCTCGCCATCCGCGACCGCCTCCACCCGGTAGCGCGTCGAAAGCAGCCTGCTCACATACTCGCGCATGTCCGCATTGTCGTCCGCCCACAAAATCCGCGGACGCACCGCAGCCGGGTTTCCGTCGCGGGCGGCTCCGCTGATCCGACCCGAAGGCGCTGGCGACACCGAAGCGACCGAAGCCGCCGGAGCGGCGATCTCTTGCGGGTGGGCGATCCAGTGAAGCGCTTCCTCAAAATAAGCGGTGGCCCGCGTCGCCGTGGAGTCCGGCTCCGCCCCCGCGCCGATCTTGTCCGCCGGCAGGTGCGCGCGGCCGGTTTTCAAGACCACGAAAAACCGGGTGCCAATGCCCTCGGTGCTCTCCACGCGGACCGTGCCGCCGTGCGCCTTCACCAATTCCTGCACGAGCGCCAGCCCGATGCCCGTGCCTTCATGCGTCCGCGCCCGCGCCCCTTTCACGCGATGAAACCGGTCGAACAACCGCGGCAACTCATCCGCGGACACGCCGATGCCCGTGTCGCGGATCTCCAATTCCACCTGATCGCCCGACGCGGCGAGCCTGACGCCAATCTCGCCGGCAAAGGTGTGCTTAAACGCATTCGAGAGCAGGTTGAGCACGATCTTCTCCCACATCTCGCGATCGACATACACCGGCGCGGGCAGCGGCGGACAATCGACGCTCAGGATCAACCCGCCCTTTTCGATGGCGGAGCGAAACCCGCTCGCCAGCTCGGCCGTGTAATGCGCCAGCTCCGTCGGCTCGAACCTCGCATGGATGCGCCCCGCCTCGATCCGGGAAAAATCGAGCAGCGTGTTCACCAGCTTGAGCAGGCGCAGCGTGTTGCGATGCGCGACTTCCAGCCGCTCGCGGCGCGGCGCAGGGAGGGACCCGGCGGTCTCGTTCAACTCGTCCTCGATCGGCCCGAGCATCAGCGTCAACGGCGTGCGGAACTCGTGACTGACGTTGGAGAAAAACGCCGTCTTGGCCCGGTCGATTTCCGCCAGCGCCTCCGCCCGCTTGCGCTCCTCCTCGTAGGCGTTCGCGCTCGCGACCGCCGAGGCGACCGAGGAGGCGAGCAAGTCATAAAACGCGCGATACGCCTCGTTCAACGGCAGGCGGGAGCTCACGCCCGTGATCATCACGAAGGGGGCACGCTCCGCGCCCGGCAGAGGGATTGGAAACATCAGCGCCTGCTTGGACGGCTCGGGATACGGTCCGCTTGCAAACGCACCGAAACGGCTGGGCAGGTTGTCGATCAAGACGGCCGCGCCCGAGCCGGCGACCCCGGCGAGCGGCCAGCCGGCAGGTGAAGACGCCGTGCCGGCCGCGGATCCTGACGCCGCGTCCGGCGCGACTCCGCACTTCGCCACGAGACGGGGCTCCGTGCCGCCTCCGTCCATCGCATAAAAGAGTGCGAACGGCACATCCAAGTCGCAGGCCGCCAGGGTCGAGGCGGCGGCGACCAGCGCCTCGTCACGCGAGTGCGCGTTGCCCGCGCGAGCCGCGAGGTCGCGCAACACCCGCGTGCGCCGTTCGCCCAGCATGTTGGCGGTGGTTTCGGTGACCGGGTGAAACAACCCGCCGACGCCGCCGGTTTCATCGCGGATTGGACTGAACGAAAACGTGAAGAACGTCTCCTCGAGATAGCCGTTGCGATCGAGAAACATCCGCTGGTTTTCCAGAAACGACGTCTCGCCCGCGAGCGCCCGTTCGAAGGAGTCCCCGATGACGGGCCACGCCGACGCCCAGCACTCGCTGAAATCCTGCCCCACGGAACCCGGATGTTTACCGCCCGTGATCGGCCAGTAGCCGTCGTTGTAAATCTGGGTGTGGTGCTTCCCCCACGCCAGGGAGATCGGGAAATTCGACGCCAGACAAAGGCTCACCGTGGTGCGAAGACTTTGCGGCCAGCCGGAGATGGGGCCGAGCGGTGTCTTCGCCCAATCCATGCTGCGCACGAGCTTTCCCATCTCACCACCGCCGACCAACCAGTTTTCCGGGTTCGTTGCAGGCATGGAAGTGTGGGGAGGGGTAATCGGATTTCAGACGCCGGAAATCTTACGCCAAAGGATCCTGACGCACAGCCCAGGGCCGCACGAGAATCACAACCTGAATTCACTCAGGAATCCCCCGATAGACCACCTCTTTCTTCGGCCCCCGCCCGCGCCGCGACCCATGCAGCCGCGGCCTTCCGCGGTTTTCCCCGGAGCACTTGACCTCCCGGAGTCTCGCGTTGATCAGGGCAGCCGTCTCAGTCAGTGGCATGAAAATGGCCAAGTCAAAATGGAGATTCTCGTTTAGACACGTGCTCGCGATGACGGCGTTGCTCGGCGCGGTTGCGGTCACGGCTCGAGCGGATGGCATTGTTCTCCCTCCGGTGCTGACGCCACAGCAAGTGACCATGCCCGATCAGCGTGCACTGCTGGCGTGGAAGGACGGCGTGGAGACCCTCGTCATCGAGTCGGCCTTTGTAGGCAAAGGCACGGACTTCGCGTGGGTCGTGCCCCTGCCGAGCAAACCAGAGGTGTTTCCCGCGACCCGCGGCACCCTGCCGGCCGCGGTCGCCCTGATGCAGCCCACGTTAGCGGAGCCTTGGCCGGAAGAACACTGGATCGCGGCGGCCGCGCTTCTGGGGATCGGGTTCGTCGCACTCGCGTTCGGCTGGAGTGCAGTGGGCAAGACGATGCGAATAGTGATGTCACTGGGTGGTGTGGCGGTGATTGCGCTGATCGTTGGAGGGGTGGCCCAGTCGGCGGCACTAGGGGTGCTCGTTTTCGGAGTGGGCGGTCTGGTTGGGTGGGCGCTGCGAAGACAGTTCCAGAAGGGGACGACCATGGGCGAGGTTCTCATATGTCTCCTGATCGGATTGGTTTTGGCCGCAATCGTCATACCCACCGTCGGAACAGCTGGAGGGTCCGCCGCGGCAGGCATGTCGCCAGATGGCGGTGTCACAGTCGAGCGACATCAAGTGGGTGATTATGACGTCGCCGTGCTCTCAGGAATGGAAGGCGAAGGCGTGATCGCCTGGCTTGAAAGCAACGGGTTCGCGCTGGGAATTGCGGCGAAGAAGATCACCATTGAACACACCTCCGCAGGTGGATGGTTTGTGGCAAGTCGCGTGCGCCGTGACTTCACACAAAGCGGGCGTAGCGTCCCCGCCCCGCTGGCATTCCGGTTTGCGGCCAAGAACGCATTTTACCCCATGCGACTCACCGGCGCCGGGGCCGAACAATCATTGACCGTAGAACTCGTCGTGTTTGGACCCAGTCAAGCGGAGGTGGCCGGGCTGGCGACACGCTCCACCGCACCGCTCAACTATGAGAAGCCGCAGGCTCAAACGGGCCGCTGGGGCGGGATTCAAGCGACCGACTTACGCAGCCTCTCCCACCCCGAACTAACTCGGTGGACGCAAGGGGCCACGGTGGCGACCTGGCTGCGCGGAAATCTTTCGCCGAAAGAAATGCAGGACGATCTCGCCATTCGCTGGACAGGAAGCCACGCGGCCTTGGGGCTCAGTGCACACACCGAGGACGATGCGTGGCTGAAAGCGGCCTTGTTGGGCACGAGCATCTGCTTCGTCGGCGCCATCATGTTGGGCCTGAAATATGGAAACGGTGCCCCTCCAAGAAAATGGGCTGGAACGATAGCGCTCGTTGCACTGACAAGCGGAACAACCCTGCGAGCACTGACTCCGACCGTCCCGGTCACCAAGCATAGACCTTCGTCAATTTTAAACAGCTATGGACGGCAGGTCGTCGAGGCAGCGCGATATGCGCTCAAAGACTTACCTGGCACGGCCAGCGATGAGGCGGTCCAGGCCGTATTTTCAAAAGTGCTGGGTGAATACATGAAGGACTACACAATCGGGGACGCACCCGGTGACGTCACATTGCACAAACTGCCGGACGGAAGCTGGCGCGTGTGGTTCTTCAACGCCTACGGGCAACCGAGGTTTTTTGAGGACAAAGACGTGGCACCCAATCGCCCCTAGCGCAGTCTGGCTCGAGCATTCCCGCTCATGTGCAACATTCCTGCCTCCAAAGTGGGACACAAGTCACTCCGATGATAAAGGGGACGAAACTCGTCCTTCAACTCGTCGTTAGATTAGCCAAGTCTCGACCAATAAAAATTAGCTAAAAATGAATATCACGCATGAAGAGTTCGAGAAGGAGGCACAACGCAGGGGCCTGAAACTATCACGGGATTCAGCGAGCAATCGTTACCGCGTCGCGTTTGTTCAAGGCTCGGCACTCGTATCACTCGACAACCTCGAGAAAGATATAGCATCTGACGGTGACTTAACACGCATCAGCCGGTTCATGGATACGGTAATGGAATTGTCCGTATCCGCGACTGACCGGATTACCCCCGAGGGACTGCTTTGGTTGCTTGAGCCATCGGATTACGTAGAAAAACCTGAATTGCGCGTTTGTATCAGCGATAAGGTTGATCGAGTCCTGGTTCACCTTTCACCAGATCGAAGTGCCGTGCCTTGGGTGACTCAGGCAATGTTAGCGTCGAAAACTATCACGGAGGCAGCCGCCGGAGATATTGCGTTTGCGAATCTCGACAGGGAGCTCAGCGACGCGAAAGTTGAATTCAAGCAGATAGGCGATGTGCGGCTTGGATTCATCTCCGCGACGGAGCCCGTAAAAGCTTCGCTCATTTTATCGCCTGGCTTTCGTCAAAAAGTCGAAGAGGTCATCGGGTGGCCTGTATTGGCGGTCGTCCCGGATAGAGATTTTTTATATTTCTGGGCCTCACGGCACGAGGGGTTTGTCGGACAAGTTGGACGCATCGTTGTAGAGCAGTTTGCGCGTGCAGCATATCCGATTTCAACCGAGGTATACTTGATCGGAAACGATGGCGTCAGAGCTATTGGTGAATTTCCTCAGAACGCTGCCAGAATATGAGTAAAATGCTCACAGCAGATTCTATCTAGCCACTAACAGCTACAATGCACCCGTTCGTCCATGTTATCGCGGTGGGAATGCCCATCTGGTGGACCGCCCTGACGATTCTGTTCCTTCGCGACTATGTCCGCCAAAGAAAGAACGCCAAGGTGACGCCGCCGCTGACGGAAGAAGAACGGGCGGAGCTCGCCCAGTTCGAAACGGAATTGCCGCGCAAGGAATGGCATTCGCCACGATGGTATTTTCTCCACCCGAAAGAGGGGGTCCGGCTGAGCGGTGCGCTGCTGCTGCACCTTCCGATCGTCTTCTTTTTTCTTCCGATCGCCGTCCTCATCTGGTTGCTGCCTTGGGACCATCACCGTCGGTGAAAATCGATCCAACAAGGCCGGCCGCGGCTGACCCTGCACGTTAGCAATAGTTTTTACTGGGTGTTGGCGGTAGCGACCGAACCCAATTGGTCCGATGGCAGCGCGTCGGAGCAGAGGCGAATGTCACGCCTGGGCACCCTGATCTTCGGGAGATCGATCGTCAGTCGGGACGCCCGTTTCCGGCCGTCGTCGCGCCAAAATGCGTGGATCGCTACAGCCACGGGAGAAAGAGACGTAAGAATACGTTCGCCTACAAACCTCATGCGCTCCCTGAAACCACTGCTGCTCGCTTTCACATCGTTGATTGCCGCCGTCGTCGCTGACGCCGTTCCGTTAACCTCTCTCCACTATCAGATATCCAGCGGCGGCCTGAATGGCACGCTCGACGGCGTCGAGTTCAGCAATGCCACGTGGAGCATTTCCGCCTCTGGAAGTCCGGAGCTCGTCGGCGATTACGCCTTCAACCTGGGCACGGAGATTCCTTTCAAAGTGATCCCGGTCAACGTCGCGCCGGTCATGACCATCACCGACACGGTTAACTCCTGGTCATTCGACCTCGAGAACAGCGGGACGCTGGAGTGGTTCATCATGGAGATCGACTATAGCCCGATGTTCGGGCCGGACACCACCGGCTATGGCTTCGGCCTGTTCGACCCAGCCGAGCTCCTGGCAGGAACCTCGAATACCCATGGTTTCGTTGTTTTGGGGAGTGCGACCTTTGGCAATCTTGTCACCGGCGAATCGTTCGACGTGTCCGGCTCCAGCGGTGGCGGCAGTTCGGGCAACGAAGGCGCCGAATTCCTCTTTCCGACCAGCAATGGAGACCTGCTCGCATTTGCCGTTTTCGGTGATGCCCCGGGGGCGTTCAGCGCCGCGGCCGCGGTGCCCGAGCCGGCCGCGTTCGCAGGCCTGGCGGGCTTGGGCGCGTTGGGATGGGCGGCCGGCTCGCGCCGCCGCCGGCGCTGAAGGGAACGCGCCCGCGCGCACCCTGATAATAGGCGCTGCCGGTGATTTTTAGGGGGGTCTTCGGATATCGACACTTCCCCTTTTCCCTTCTTCCGCTTGTCTGCCGCCATGCCTGTCCTCTTCCGCCCCTACTTTGCAGCCATGTGGGTTTTCGGGTTTCTGTGCACCGTGACCTCGGCCCAGCAAGGACTCCCCTCCTTGGACCAGATCAACGAAGCCTCCCCGCTGACGTCATCACGCGAAACACGCCACGACTTCACCTCCAAAATCACCGGGCGCACCTACCGGTTGATGATCGCCGCTCCCTACAACCTCGACCCGGCCAAATCCTACCCGGTCGTCTATATCCTCGATGGCTACTGGTATTTCCGTCCCGCCGTGGATTTCACCACCGAGGCAGGCGATCGTCTTCAATCCGCCATCATCGTTGGAATCGGGTATCCAACCGATGACTACAAGAGTCACTGCGACCTGCGCAGCCTCGACTTGTCCGTGCCGGCCGATCCCGCCAGACCGTCAGGCAAAAGCGAACCCGGGGACTGCGACGCCTTCCTCCGGATGATCCAGGACGAGATCAAGCCGTTCGTGGAAAAGAAGCTGCCGGTGGATGCAACCAAACAGACCCTCTACGGAAAGTCATTCGGCGGCATCGCGGTGCTCCGCCAACTTTTCCGGAATCCGGACGCCTACCAGACCTACGTGTCCGCCAGCCCGGCGATTTTCTGGAACAACCACGCCGTCCTCGCCGACGAGCCCGCGTTTGCGCAGAAGGCGCGGGACGGAACGTTGAAGCTGAAGCTCCTGATTACCACGGCCGAGGGTGAACAATACCGGGGCACCGATCCCAGGCAGCTGGAGGGAGCGAACCGCTTCCGGATGATCGACAACGCCTCCGAGCTGGCCGAGCGGCTTAAGGTGCTCAACCCGGAGCGGATCGCGGTGACCTATACCCTCTTCTCCGATGAGAGCCATTTTTCGGTCTCACTCGCCTGCCTTGGCCGCGGCCTGTCCTTTGCCCTGCCACCAGAACGGAAGTGAGCACGACGAGGGTCACCCCGAGGTCGGACGAGTTACCCTTTGGGCGGCCAAAGCCGAGCCGAAGGGGTCATGCTTACTGTTTACCTTTCCAACGTCAGGGCTTTGCGCGGCGGCGGCGGAAGATCGCGAAGCCAACGATCGCCAGGCCGGAAAGCGCGGCAGTGGTGGCGGGCTCGGGGACCGCGGTGGCGGTGAGCTGGAAAAGGTCGCCGTTTTGCGCGAAGGTGTAGGTGTAACCCGCGATGGTCACGCCCAGGTCGAAGGACGTTGCACCGATGCTGCCGAGGGTCGCTCCGGTCGCGTCGATCAGGGTGTAGGTGCCGGCGGTGAAGCCGCCGGAGTTGGAGAGGTTGACGGTGATCGTGCCTGAAGTCGGGCCGGAGAGCGTGCCGCCGGTGACGAGGATGAGATCGCTGGTCGTGCCGAGTTCGAAGTCGAGGAACATGCCGCCTTCGAGGGCGAGTCCGCCGGTGAAGGTGATCGTGCCGGGGGAATTGCCGGGGGCGAGGTGCGCGCCGGAGGAGAAGGTGGCGGGTCCGCCGATCGTGCCGCTGCCGCCGAGGGTGGCGCCTGAGGCGACGGTGACGGCGGTGTTGGCGAGAGAGCCGTTCACGCGGAGGGTGCCGGCGTTGACGAAAGTGCCTCCGGTATAGGTGTTGAGGCCGGTGAGCGTGAAAACGCCGCCGCCGGTTTTGACCAGCGAGCCGCCGTTGCCGGAGATCACGCCGGCGAAGGTGGTGCTGGTGTTGTCACCGCCGGCGGTGAGGCGGCCGGAACCGAGATAGACATTGCTCCCCGCGACGCCGGCGAGGGAGCCGATGGTCTGGGTGTAGCCGTTGAGGTCGAGGGCCGCGCCGCTGGCGGTGATGTTGACGGCGGTGGCCGTCGGGAGGGAGCCGGGAGTGAAGCTGTCGACCGGACTCGCGTAGGTCGTGTTGGTGTTCAACGCCAGGAGGGCCGCGGTCTGGACGGCGAACATCTCGTCCGGGGTGAGGACCGAGTCGTAGATGAGGAGCAGCGAAATCTTGCCGTTGAAGTATTCGTCGCCGTTGGCATTCGCGCCGATGAGAACCGTGGCGCCCGGATCGAAGGTGTAGTCGCCCGAGCCGATGCTGCCGGACAACGCCGTGTCGAAGTAGAAAGCCTGCTCGCCGCTGGTGCTCGTGCCGGTGACGAGATACGTGTCGCCGGCGGACACCCGTCGAAGACGAGCGCGGCGCGGCCGCCGCCAAGCGTGCCGAGGGTGACGCTGCCTGCGCCGGCGGTGGCGTGGTTGCCGGAGCCGCTGAGATCGGCCCAGGAGGTGACGGCGCCGGAGTTGGTCACGACGCCGGAGGTGGCATCGAGCACGGCCACGGGTGGGGAGTCCGCGAGGTGGGTTTGGATGCCGGTGAGGAGAAGCGTGCCGCCGCTGATGGTGGTGGCGCCGGTGTAGGTGTTGACGCCGCCCACGCTGAGCACGCCGGCGCCGGTCTTGGTGAAGGAGCCTGCGCCGGAGATCACACCAGTGTGGGAGCCATCGGTGGCTTGATTGAAAATGACCGCGGAGTGGTTCGCGATGTCGCCCTTGATGCTGGAGGCGTCGCCGACGAGGGTGCCGCCGTTGATCGTGTTGCCGCCGGTGTAGGAATTTTCGCCTTTCAGCACGGTGGTGCCGGCGGTGTTGACGATGGAGACGCGGCCGGTGATCGGCGTGGCCGTGCCGGTGGCGGTGCCATCGGCGGTGAAGTAAGTGGGCGCGAGGGCGGTGCCGGTGGTGTTGAACTGCACGATGCCGGTGCCCAGGCCGCCGGTGATGGCGGCGGCGCTGACGAAGCCGGCGGAGGCGGCGGGAGCGGAGGCGGCGGCGCCGATATTCAAGGTGCCCTTGCTGGTGGTGGAGCGCGAGCTGCTCAGCTGGATCGTGTTGTTTTCGCCCTGCACGGTGACTTTGCCGTGATCGGCCACGGTGAGTTCACCTTCGGCGCCATTAACGCCGAAGCTGTGGCTATGCCCGACGGCGATGCCGCCGGCATTGACGGTCCATTGGGAGCCCGCGCCGGAGATCGAGACCACGCTGGCACCGGGCTGGAAGGGGTCCGCGTTGGCGATCGAGGCCGACTGGTCGGCCGCTCCCGAGATGAGTTGAGCGCCGTCGGAGACCGAAATGGAAACGGGGCCCGATCTCCCGCCCGCCCGCAAATACTGCGTGGTGAGGGAGGATCCGGCGCCGGAAATCGTGACCGTTGCCGAGCCTTGGCTCCCACCCGTGAAGGTAGAATGTCCCATCCAGAGCGAAGACATCGACACGGATGCGCCGTCCGAGATGGCGAGGGTGGCGTCGGTGCCGCCAACGGCCATGGTGAGGTTGTTGTTGACGGACAGGGATGATCCAGCGCCGGTCACGTTGATCAGAGCGGTGACGGCGAACCCGTCGGGAACGATTGTGCCTACCGATCCCAGATTGACGATGTTTGCCGAAACACTCGCGCCCTGGCTGATGTTCAACGTGCCGCCGGAATCGCCGATGTAGTAGGAGCTGGTTGTCACCCGACCGACCGACAGCGTGTGCTCAATCTCCCATGATGCGTCCGGGCCGGAGACATTCACCACGGCGGGAGGGGCCGCAGGTCCGCTCACGGCCGTGGAGCCGATGGAAGTGACATAATTGGAGATGGAAGCGCCGTCTTGGATCGTGAGGGATCCGTCTTTTACGTAGAGGTAGCTGAAGGTGTTTTTGCCGGAGAGCGTGAGCGAGCCGGCGCCGAGCTTCGCGAAATCGGTGCGGCTGCCGGAGCCGAGGGCGGTGGCAAACGTGATGGCCTGGCCATTCGTATCGATATTGATGAACTGATCGCCATCGCTGGTGAAGCGGCTTGAATAATCAACGGTGTTCGCCGCGGAATATTGCAGCGTGCCGAAGGCGAAGGAAATGAGGCCCGAGCTGCCGAGCGCGCCGCTGCTGCCGAGTTTGAGCGTGCCTTCATTCAGCGAAACGGTGGAGAAATCGTTGGTGCCGGTGAGCAGGAGCGCGCCGGCGCCGGATTTAACCAAGCCGCTTCCGCCGTCACCGAAACTGGTCGGGACGGTGGCGGTGGTGCCGGCGTCGACTTCGATGGCGACGTCGCCGAGAAGGGAGCGGTTCAGGGTGAGGTCGGCGGTCGTGTGCAGGCTGCCGCCGCTGAAGCGGAGCTGCCCGGAGGAGTCGCCGAGCTGCGAGTCGGAGGAAATGGAGAGTGTTCCGCCCGTGAGATCGGTGCCGCCCTGGTAGCTGTTGCCACTCTGCAGGACCAGCGTGCCGCCGCCGGACTTCGTCAGATTGCTGCTGCCGCCAATGCTGTTCTCGAGGGTCAGCGTGGTGTCGTTGACCACGTCGAACGTGCCGGCGAAAGGCATGCCGTGATTCAAGGTGAACGTTGCCGTGGTCTGCAGCGTGCCGCCGTCGAAGATAAGGAGGCCCGAGCCGAGCGAGTCGGCGGAGGCGATCGACAGCGTGCCACGGGTGATCTCCGTGTTGCCAAAAGAGCTGCCGCCGGCCAGCGTGAGGGTCCCGTCACCGGTTTTGGTGAGGGCGCCGCCGGAGAGCGCGGAGGCGAGGGTGACGTTGTTGCCGTTGGTGTCGAAGGTCGCGCCATTGGCACCGAAGGCGCCGAGGCGGGAAGAAACGTCCGCCGTGTTGCCGTCGGCCCACTGGAGGCCGCCGCCGTTCAGCGTGATCGCGCCGGAACCGAAATTGTCGAGGTTGGCGAAGTTGACGAGACCGCCGGAAATCGTCGTGCCCCGCGAATAGGTGTTGGTGCCGGAAAGGGTCAACGTGCCGGCGCCGGCCTTGGTCACGTAGCCATCGCCGCTGATCACGCCGCCGAAGCTCGCCGCGTCGGAGCGGTTGAAGGCGAGCGTGCCGCCGGCGGAGAGCGCGACGTTGCCGTCGAGTGATCCGCTGGTGCCGCCGTTGCCGATCTGGAGGGTGCCGAGGATGACATTCGTGCCGCCGGTGTGCGAGGCGGCGCCGGTGAGCGTGGTCGTGCCGGAGAATTCGCGCTCGATGTAGCCCGCGCCGGTGATGGCGCCTGCGTAGGTTTGCGAATTGTTGAAGATCATTCGCGCACCGCTGGAGATGTTGACGGACGACGAGGCAAACGTGGAAGCCGTCCCGCCGTTGTCGGCGATCTTCAGCGTGCCGCCGGAAATCACGGTCGCGCCGGTGTAGGTGTGCGCGCCGTTGAGCGTGAGGATGCTGGTGCCGGTCTTCGTGAGGCCGCCGGTGCCGGTGACGTTGCCGTTGAGGGTGTAAAAGCCATTGCTCAGGGCAAAGTTGGCGCCGCCGGAATCGATCGTGGTGTTCCGGGTCGTCACCATGCCCGTGGTGGTGGAAAGCGTGCCGCCATCGAAGACGAGGTCGCCGGTGCCGAGGGCGGAATTGTTGGTGATGGAGAGAATGCCGCCGTTGAACAGGGTGTTGCCGCTATAGGTGTTGGCCCCCGAGAGCGTGAGTGTGCCGGTGCCGGTTTTCGTGAGCGAGCCGGAGCCGGAAATGACGCTGCTGACCGTCAGCCCGCCGCTCGCGGCATTCCACGTGGATGCTTCGCTGAGCACGATGCCGGAAGTCGCGATGGTCTGGGTGGTCGTGGCGTTGTTGGTTACGCTGACGCCGCTGGCGAGCGTAAGCGTGGAGCCGCCGAGCGTGAAGGCGCCGGCGTCAGAATTGAACGTGAGGCCGCCGATGCTCCAGGGCGCGTCCGCGCTCGGCAAGAGCCGGGTGGAGCCCGCGAAAAAAAGCTGGGTGGAGGTGTCATTGGCGGGAGCGGCGCCGCCCAGCCAGTTCGCGGCCGAGCTCCAGTTGTTGTCCGAGCCAAGTCCGTTCCAAGTATAGTCGGTGGCGACCGCCGGAGAACAAGCGGCGCCGGCAATGAGCAGGCCCAGGCGGCGGCCTGACGTCCGAGTCGCTGCGGAACGATGACGGGAGGGATGACGGAATGAGCGAAGATCGAGCATGGCGGAGGATGTAAATGTGTGGAGAAACCCTTCGTCCGGACGTCGCGCCGGTGGCAGGGAGCGGGAAATGCGGCGGAGTCGACAGCCCGCCGGTCCGACGCTCAACCGGCGAAACCCCGTAGAAATTACTGGGTTTTCATCACAGGGCGGGCTTGCGGTCGGCGAACCGCCACGGCGAGGCTCGGGCCATGGCTTCCGCTTCTCCCCGCCTCACCTGGCTGCCCATCTCAGGCATCCTCGCGATCGCGGGCAGCGCGCTGATCTGGCTGTTCTTCGGCCACGCCCGGCAGGACGGCGGGGCGATCGCACTCATGGCCGCTGCGAGTGAGTCCGCGGCCGCGACGCGTCCGCAGGCGGTGGCGTGGATTGATGAAACCGGGACGCGTTCCTTCGCCGAGGTGCAGCAATTGGCGGCGTCGGCCTGGCAGGCTCCGGTGGGGCACGGGTATGCAGCCCTCAGGGCCGGGCAAAAGCTCTGGGTGCGCGTGACGTGGAGCAATCCCTCGTCGCGACCGCTGCGCGGCGTGGTGACGGCGGGCAATTTCTTCGTGGACCGGATGGACGCGTGGATCGAGGTGTCGGACGGCTGGCGGCGGGAACGCACGGGCGAAAAAATTGCGGACGAGGCGAAACGGATTCCCGGTCGCGAAGCCGCCGCGACCATCGAAGTGCCCGCGCATGGCGGGACCGTCGCGTATTTTTGTTTCGAGAACGCGACGCCGATGGCGGTGCAGCCGCGGTGGTGGCCCGACGCGGGAAAATTTTCCCGACAGCAAACGCGCGGAATCCTGGCGGAGGGCGTTTATTTCGGCGGCCTGTTCGCGCTGCTCGGCTACAACCTCGTGTTGTGGGTGCGTCTGCGGTTCGCGGACATCGGCTACTATGTGTTCTACCTCGGCGCGCTGCTCGGCTTCATGTTGCTGGCGCGGGGCTGGCCCGCCGAATTCGGCTGGGTGCTAGGCTCGCCGGCACTGGACACGCTGCTGGTGCTGGCGATGGCGGGGACGGGAGTTTTTCTCATTCAGTTTTCACGCACGTTTCTCGAACTGGCCCCGCGGCTTCCGCGGGCCGATCGCGGACTGCGCGCAGGCGCGGGGGCGATGGGGCTGCTCGTGCTCGGAGCGCTGAGTATTTCGTGGACGGACTACCTGACGTGGATGCGACTGGCCGTGATCGCCGTCGGAGTGTTGCACGCGTCGCTGCCGTTGGTGGCGATCGGCGCGTGGCGCGCGGGCGTGCGGCAGGCGGGCTATTTTCTCCTCATCTTCGTCGGAGTATTTGCCGGCACCCTGGTTTCGGTGGTGATGTGGTTGCGAGGCGTCGTCGAAACGGACGCGGGATTGTTCGCGCTGATGATCGGGTCCGCGCTGGAGATGTTGATGCTCTCGCTCGCCGTGACAGATCGTTTCGCGCAGGTGCAACGACGGTTGATGGAGGAGACGGAACAGCGCCGGGCGATGCAGGAAGCCTACGCAAGCGAACTCGAGGACGAGGTGCGCGAGCGCACGCACGACCTCGAAGTGGCGAACGTGGACAAGGACCGGATGCTGATCGCGCTCGGGCACGATTTGCGCAGCCCGCTCTCGGCGCTCACGAAACGCGCGGAGCAGCTTCGGCAGCGCGACGACGTGCCCGGCACGCTGGAAACGCTGCGGGGATTTGCCGGCGAAGCGGCGGCCGAGGGGCGCCAAATGCTGTTGTTGATCGAGGACATCGTGCTCTGGGCGCGACTGCGCACCGGCGCCCGTCCGCTGGCGCAGCCGATGCTGGCGGCCCGGCTCGTGCTTCCGGTCGTGACTCTGCACCAGCCGCTCGCGAACCGACGGGGCGTGACGCTCACGGCGGACGTGCCGGAAAATTTCATGATCCAAACCGATCTCGTGCTCGCGCAGACGATGGTGCGCAACCTCGTCGGCAACGCCGTGAAATTTGCGCGCAGCCGCGTCGAGGTGAGCGTGCGCGCCGCCGCGGCGGATAAAGCAGCCATCCTCGTGCGCGACGACGGCCCGGGCCTGCCCGCAGCCGTGAGCGCGCGCCTTCACGGCAAGGAAAGCGGGGCCGGCGGAGGCATGGGCCTGCGGTTGAGCCAGGAAATCGGCGAGGCCATCGGTGCGACGCTCGCCGTCGCTGAACTTGCGGGTGGCGGCACGGAGATTTGTCTGACGCTCCCCGCGCACTCACCATCGCGCGCGTCGATCGAGGGAGGCGTGACATGAGCCCGGCCAATCCTTCCCCACGCGTGCGAACCCTGATCGTTGAGGACCAGGGGATGTTTCGTGCGTTTCTCGTCGAGTGGTTCGCGGCGCGTCCGCAATTCGAAGTGGTCGGTGCGGCGGCGAGCGCGGAGGAAGGCCTGCGGCTCGCGGAGCAGCTGGCGCCGGATCTGTTGCTGGCCGACATGCACCTGCCCGGCATGGATGGGCTGGGGCTGGTGCGCGCGGTGCGGCAGACGCGTCCGGAAATCAATTCGCTCATCCTGACCTCCCTCACCGATCCGCTCGCCGTGACGCGCATCCGCGAGAGCGGCGTGGAAGGTTATCTCGAGAAAGACGCGGAGCCGGAGGAACTGGCCGAGGCGGTGAAAGCGGTCGCGGCTGGACGGTCGTATTTTTCGCCGCGTTTTCGTGACACGTTCGAGCGCGAGGGCGGCAAGCCTCTCGCAGCCGGGAAAATTTTATCACGGCGCGAACTCGAGGTGCTGACGCACGTGTTGCGCCGCCTCGCCAACCGCGATATCGCGGAGCTGATGAAATTGAGCGCGCGGACGGTGGAATTTCACCGCGCCAATGTGATGGCCAAGCTCAACGCGACGAACCACGCCGAACTGGTGGAAAGCGCGCGCAAACACGGCTGGTCGACCGGTGCGTGATGGAAGAACGCCGGGCGCCCTGCCGTCAAACCGCAGGCGATGGCCTCGCATTTATTTGATCCACTCTGATTCGTTTTTTGTCCGAACCGACCCTGCTGGTTCGTTGACTCTGTGCATCCACATCCATCCATGAGCACTCCTACCACCGACTATCCCGCTTTCAGCCCTTACCTCAGCGTCCGCGACGCGGCGCAGGCCATCGGGTTTTACCAAACCGCCTTCGGAGCCGTCGAACGCTTCCGCCTGACCGATAAAAAATCCGGCAAGGTCGTCCATGCCGAACTCCTGATCCAAGGCAGCCTGATCATGCTCGCGGAGGAGAATCCACAATGGGGCAACAAGGCCCCGGTCACCCTCGGCGGCACGCCGGTCACTTTTTGCCTGATCGTGAAAAGCGCCGATGCCGCGTTCGAGCGCGCCGTCGCGGCGGGAGCCAGCGTGCTCATGCCGGTGGCCGATCAATTCTACGGCTTCCGCAGTTGCAGCGTGTGCGACCCGTTCGGCCACCAATGGATGCTCCAGCACCAGTTGGAGACCGTCTCCCCCGAGGACATGCAAAAACGCTGGGACGCGATGAGCGGCGAATGCAGCCCCGCCGCCGCAGCGGGCGAATAATCGGGATTGGGTGATTGCAGCCGGGTCGCCCGATCTAGGCTGCATGTCCTTTCAAGAGGAAGAGGGCGGCGGGACCGCGTCCTGAGCCGGATCGATGCGAGGGATGATGCCTCGCAGGAGGTCTGCGTTCAATTCGACGCGAGCCGCGGCCTGGAAGGCTTCCAGCTGTTTCTCGGCCTGCTTTCCGGCCAACGCTTCACGGATTCGTTGCTTCAGTTCATCATCGAGGAGTTTTGCGTCGGGACCCGCGTTGCGCTCGTCGTAGCAGGCCTTGATGTCATCGTCCGAAATTCCGGGGGCGGCTTCCTTGGCCAAGGCTTCCAAAAGCTTGTAACGGAGATCGCCAAAGCGGACGTAATAATAGATGCCGACGCTGCGATACTGTTTGGGGCCGTAGACCACTTCCCCGGCGTCCAGCGCGGCGCGGCGGCGGGCGTTTTCCCGGGTATAATCATTCTGAAGCGTGGCGAAGGAGGCGTCCGCGATCAGGCCTTTTTCCCTGGCAAGGGACTGGACCACCTTGATGCGGACCAATTCGTCGCGGATCATTTCCCGCAATTTGGCCAGGGGCCCGGTCGGGCCGGAGGTTTCGCTCCAATAACCCAAGTGGTCATCAAGGCCTTTTTCGCTCTTGAAATAGCTGTAAACAAGCGAGGTCTTGCGCTCCATGATCATCCGGTATTCCGCAGCGCTGACCGGCTCCTGGTTGATCGTGCCGACCACCGGATCGGTAACCATCGAAGAGGGGGGTGTGCCCGATAAAAGCGGCTCCTGCGGCCCCGCATTCGCGAGGGGGATCACAGAGACAAGGATCAGAGCCCCCAGCAGACCTGTGACGCGCAGGCTTTTGGTGTGAGAAGGAATCATGGCGGATCGAGTCGGTTGCTTGGTGATGGCTGGTTATCTTTGAAAAACGGAAAGCCGATGAAGCAGTCTCCAGCACGGTTCCCCGTCGTGCCAGAAAGCGCCTCATCGGCAAAGTCCATCCGTTATTGTTTAACGAAGCGCACCGCGTCGGCCATCACGTAGCCGTCCGTTGTTCCAGTGGTCCGGATAAGCACACTCCCGCCGGTTCCGGCGTTGAAGGTATAAGTCCCCAGCGACCGCCACTGGTATCCATTCAAACGTTGGTTGACCGGCACGGTGGTTGTCCCGCTGACCGAGGTGATATCGAAGGGGACAGCGGTTGCGCGATCCGTGGAGGCCGCCCACCAGGCGAACACCTCGTAGGTTCCCGACGTCGGCAGGTTGGGCGTGAACCGGATGCTCTTGGTGCCTTTCCCCGTGTTTCCATCGTGGAGATAATTGCTGCCATTGAAGGGGGGCGCAAAGGTGGAGGCGACCCACGTCCCGACGAGAGTGACTCCCGTCGAGTCGGTGTTGTCCACGATGACTTCCGTCGGGACCACCACTCCGCCGACCAGCGCCTGGATCTGGTCGATCTGAACCCGGCGTCCTGTCGCTTGCGGATTGGCCGAGGCGTCCACGGTGATGCTGATGGTATGGGTCGTATTGGGGAGTCCGTTGATTTCAAACACCGTGCTGCGGAAATCGAGACTCGACGCAAAGCCGATGGGCATGAACAGGTCCTTTTGCACGGCCGCTCCGCCGTCGATGGAGATGTTCACCTTGCCGCAATCTCCCGCGCGAGTGGCCAAAAGGCGCACGCCGGTTCCCGTGAAGGTGAACGTCGCGGACGAGCCGGTCGTCGAGGACTGATGGTAGGTTTTCCCGTATTGGACGGGGTCGGTCGTGGCGGTGGTCCATGTCCCCGTATAGGAACCCGCGGTGTCGTCGATGTCCGTGACCACGGGAAGCTCCGGAGGCGTGACGGACGCGACCTGGAAGTAATCCAAGCTGACCCAGTTGCCGGTGGACACCGGGTTGTGGGCGGTGATCACGAATCTCGCGGTGTGGGCCGCATTGCTCAAACCGGTGATCCGGCAGAGTTCCGTGCGCCACATGTCCGTGGGCGAATAGCAGTCGACGACGGCGGCGGGCGTCGGGGAGCCGTCCACATAGACGGTGAGCTTGGCCGCGTTGTTGAATTTCCGCCCGTAGAGGCTGACGTTCGTGCCGGTGAAGGAAACCTGGCACCACTGGTTGAGCTGGTCCGTGGCGGATTTGGTCAGGGCATAAAAATCCTGATCCGTGTTAACGTGAGTCCAAAGCGTGGTGCTGCTGTAGGTGACCGCCGCCGCCGCACTGTCGATAATCGTGACGGAAGCAGGGCCGGAGCCGACGCCATTGGGCACTTCATGCATGCCGATGTCAGTGTTGCCCGAATTGGCGGGCAGAGGACCCCAGAAATCACGGCCACCGTTGTTGGCGATGGTCCCGCCCTTGTTGATGCAAGGGGAGCCCGCTTGCAGTTTGAACCGGTCATAGTTGGCGGCGAGGTAACCATCCGCCCCGGCGCCGGTAAGGGGGCCTGTGAACAGGGGGTCGGCCACGAGCTTATAGGGGTCCGTCACGTTGGCGGTGTGGCCCCAGTAGCAGTTGTTGCTGAACCAAGTCTTCGTGGGGTAAATGCCCACCGTGGTGATATAGAAAATGTTATTCTTAAAATACGTGGCGGAATTGTCCCGGATGCGGAAGCCTTCCGGACGCGTCGAATAGAACACGTTGTTGTAGATCTGAACGTCGCTCTTCCCCAAGACAGGCCAAACGGGAAACTGGCTGCTGCTGTTGGTGCTGCGGCCGTCGTTCACGCTCAGGTTGTAGCGGTAAATGGTCGTCTTTACCAAATCGGTGGAGTTCGCAAACTGCTTGGGCATGACGATCAGGATGCCGCCCACGTTGTCGTGGGTGTAGTTGTATTGAAAGGTGTGGGTTCCCTCGGTGCCGTAATCCACGTCGAAGGCTTGGGAATCTCCGTCCGCACCGTTGACGTAAGGGCTGCGCGTGCGGGCCACCTCGTTGAACTGAAACACCGTATTGCGGGTGAAACTACAGGTCCAGAGACCGGCGATGGCCCCAAAATCGTTATTGGTTGTTCCGCCGCCGGCATCCAAACACACGTTGTTTTCCACGACGGGGGCGTCGCAGGCGGTCAGGGTCAAACCGTCCGAGCCGGTATGATCGAAGACGTTGTCGCGGATGACCACACCGGTGCTCCACCAGGTTTTATCCGTTTGGGTCATCCAATTGGGGCCCTTGAAATACAGGCCGACCGCCGACAGGTCGTGCACGTAATTGCCTTCGATCAGGAGATCGTGGAACTTGTAACGCTCGCCCGCGAAGCTGTCCCTGACCTCGATGTAGATGCCGGCCGTTCTGGTATTGTTGTCATTGATCTTGGCTGTGTAGCCGCGGACATGGTGAATGTCGTTGTTGAGGATTTTGATGCCGGTTGCCGTGACTCCCGCGGCGGAGAGGCCCACATAAATGCCGATTTTGTTATCCTGGCCGGTGGCGGTTCCGCTGTGGTTCAGGTTATTCGTCACATCGAAATCCTGAATCGTGGTGTAAGGCCGCGCCCAGAGCTGGATGGCATATTGGTCTGCGGCGCCCGCGATGATCTTGGGCTTGGGATCGGCCGGGTCACCGTAGGCGCCCCAGGTGATGCGGGCGGTGGCCGTGCCATTGCCCTTGGGATACAGGCTTCCCGTCCAGGCGCCGCCTCGTTTGAAGGAGATTGTGTCGCCCGCGAAGAAGGTTCTGCCATTCACCTTGCTTAAGGTCCGCCACGGGCTGGCCAGCGAACCGGTCGGGCTCTCGTCGGCGCCGTCGACGGAATCCACATAATAATCGGTAGCCAAAGCGGAACTCGCAAACAGCGAAAGGCACACCGTCGCGGTGAACGCCTGGCCGGCTCTTCTCAATCCATCTGATATGTTTTTCATGGGGTAGGGGGTAAAGCACTTGCGCGGGGGAAGGCGCACAGGAGGCCGCTTCGACATCTGGCGGATGGCGGCGGCCGGGGAGCCGGCATACGGCAATCCAGATTCCCGGGGGAGAGAACGCTGCTTACAAAGAAAGCCCTGGCCGGTTTATAAACCCGGCCTGACGGCAACCGACAACACGGGGGCACGTGGCGCGCGTTAGAGGCGGAAGCAAGCCTGCGGAGGTGACGCGCGCCGCACCCCCGCACGGCTTTCAATCACGACGACCGCGCTTTGGAATGCTGATGGTTGCGACGCAGAGTGACCAATAACAGGCAACCTGAGACAACCAGCGCGTAGGTGGACGGCTCGGGAATGGCGGCGGAGGCGGTCGTCAGGGTGAGGTTGTCCAAACGGAACGGGGTCGTCTGATCTGTCGCACCCCAGAAATAGAGGCGGAATGTGGCGGTGCCGGCGACGGATTGCAGACCGGGCATGTCGCTCAAGTTGACGCTGTAGTTCGTCCACGTGGCCGTGGGTGAAAAGGCGGTCGCGTTGGCATCGACGTGAGTCCCGTTGGTGAAGGAACCGGTGGTGCTGAAGTAGAGCGCGTAAAATTTGGCGGACGCGCCGGTGTCACGATAGAAGTCAAAAGACAGTGACGAGAAAGAGAGTGTCCCGCCCGAAATCGTAAACTGAATGTATTTGTTACCGTTAAACGCGTTCGTCTCGATGCTGTTGTCAGCCGGTCTCAGGAACAAGGTGGGCACGGGATTCCCCGAGGTCGTGCTGATGCCCGATGTCGTGAACCCCGAGCCCAGCGTGATGCTGCTCGCGATGGAGTTCGCATCCGCATCGGTGCTGGCGTAGGTGGTCGTCGTATTGACTCCGAACTGATATAACGCCGAGACCGTGTCGGCTGCCGTTGAACGGGTGCCTGCGACGCACAACGCGGTCGCCGCCAGGAGCAGGTTGAGGGTGGGTTTCATGTGATTTTTCGGGGGACGCCTTTGTAGCACCCTCCGGGAAAAGCAGCCATGGCGATTGGCGAAATAAATATTGTCGAATAACGAAACAGGGATAATCACGCCTCCGTGGACAAATGCTTCCGTGTCGCCCTGGCCTTCCGCAGCGAGATCCTGCTCGCCAGCAAATCGTTTTTTTTGGGAGCCCATCAATTTGCCCACACCCGGCCCGACTGGAAAATTGTCTATCTGAATGGGACGACCCTGTTGTCCTGGGAAGAGGCGTTGAGCGCCCGTCCGGACGGAATTCTCGGGATTTTACCGCATGAGAACATGATCACGCGCCGGCAGGCGGGGAAGAGCCATGTCGTCATTCTGAACAACGAAAAACATCCGTTCCACAAGGTGATTTCGGACGGCGTCGCCGCGGTCCGCAAAGGTGCCGACCACCTGTTGAAACGGCACCTCGTGCATTTCGCCTTTGTGGGACAGTCGGGGTGGTTTTTTTCCGATCAACGGCAGCAGGCCTTCGCGGAGGCGCTTAAAAATGCGGGGCAGTCACATCCGCTCGCCGTCGCGGATATCGGCGACCTGCAGCTGGACCCCGACAAGTTTCATCGCTGGCTCAAATCGCTTCCCGTGCCCTGCGGGATTCTTTGTCCGAACGATGTGGTCGGGATGAAGGTCATCATGGCCTGCCTTGACGCCGGTTTGTCCGTGCCCGGGGACGTGGCGGTATTGGGTATCGGAAATCACAAGGAGGTGTGCTCGGAATCCCCCGTGACGCTTTCCAGCGTGGAGCCGCACTTCGAAACGGTCGGCTTTCGCGCCGCCGCCTTCCTGCATGACCTGCTCCGCGGAAAACGCGTTTCCAGCGACCCCGTGCTCGTGCCCCCGGGAGAAGTCATTGTTCGTGAGAGCACCCGGGTTTTCGCGTTGAAAGATCCGCTGGTGCGGCGGGCGATGACGATCATCCACGAGGAGCATATCGAACCTTTGACCGTGCCGGTTTTGTTATCCCGGCTGGGCAACCTGTCGCAACGGCTGCTCGAACTCCGCTTCAAGGAAAGCCTGGGAAGTTCTCCTTATCACGAGATTCTCAACGCCCGCATCGAGCGGGCCCAGCGACTGCTCCGCAGCTCGGCGCTTTCGCTGGAGGAAATCGCGCATCAATCGGGATTTTATGATGCCTCGCAATTCAGCCGGCACTTCAAAAAACTGTGCGGACAAACCGCGTCCCATTACCGCAAAGCCCACGAGGCATCGTCGTCTGCGGATTAACGTGGTTAAAATGAAGCTGCAGCCACTCCGGGGCAGGGCGTGACCGCTGGGCACCGCCACCCGGGTCGGGCACAAAAAAGCCGGAGGCACAGGCCTCCGGCTTCGGAACCGAGCCGGCGCGCCCGGCGGTCACGCCCTGCCTTTCTCCGCCACTGAAACCGCGTTCAGAAGAACGTCAGGTAGTCGCCTTCGGCCATGCGCTTGATGAGAAGCTCGAGTTCCATCGCGTGGTAGTCGCCTCACATCGACGATTCGCCGCAGGGGACCTTCCGGCCTTTCGGGATGTGGTCCCGGCGGTTCATCCCTGCACCCAAGTCAGAGTGGACGAGAGGGTTCAGTTGTGAAAGCGTCTGGCGCTCGACGACGAGTTCCCGGTCCGCGAGCGATCTCCGCCATTCCCTCGCGAGGCTGCGGCGGGCACACCCTCTCCTCCACTCTTTTCTCATGAAACCCTCCCGGCTTTGCTCGGCGTTCGGCCTGTGTTGCGTCTCCCTGCTCGTCAGCGGCCCGCGCGCCCATGCGGAAGACGATGAGCCGCTTTCACTCGCGGCGTTGCACGCCAAGGCCGAGGCCGGCGATGTTCAGGCGTGGGTGGAACTCGGCCAGCGCTACGAATTGGGCGAGCAGGGCTTGGAGCAGGATTACGCGAAGGCCCGCGCGTGGTATCAAAAGGCCGCCGCCAAGGACAACGGCTACGCTGCCTTCCAACTCGCGGCCATGGCGCGCGCCGGCGACAACGGCAAAGAACCGGATCCTGCGGACGCCTTCAGGTGGATGCAAAAAGCCGCCGGGCTCGGCTTCCCCGGCGCACACGTGGAACTCGGCGCCATGCACCAACACGGCGAAGGCACGCCCAGGAATCTCGTCGAAAGCCTGAAGGCGTATTTGAAGGGCGCCGAGCTCAACGACGCCGAGGCGCAGTTCCGTGCCGGCATGGCGTTCGCCGAGGGTCGCGGCACCAAGAAGGATTTGCTCACCGCCGCCAAATGGCTCGCGCGCGCCGCTGCGGGACACGACGAGGCTTCGGCTAAATTGCGCGAGTTGCTCGCGGAAAATCCGGACTTGGACGCCAAACTCGAAGCACAAGCCCCCGAGGTGACAAAGCAACTGCTCGCGAAGGCCGCGAAGGGCGACGCGGAGGCGCAAATGGCCTTGGTGGAACTCTACAGCCTCGGCGGCGGCGGGTTGGCGCCCAGCCAAGCGACCGCATTGAAATGGCTGCGCGCCGCCGCCGCGGCTGGCAACGCCGACGCTCAATTCGGCCTCGGCAAACGCATCTTGTGGGGCGACGCCACGGAGAACGAAACCGGCGCCACCGAGTGGTTCAAAAAAGCAGCGGCGCAGAAGATGCCCGAAGCCTTCTATGAACTCGGCCTGTCGTATCGCATCGGTCAACAGGTGGAGAAAGACCCGGTCGAATCGCTGAAGTGGTTCCGCGGCGCGGCCGACCTCGGCCACGTCGATGCGAAGCGCCACGTCGCCCTCGCCTATCAGAACGGCTGGGGAGTGCCGGCAGATGTCAAGGAAGCGGCGCGTTGGTTCGCCGATGCAGCCAACCACGGACACACGCCATCCATGTATGCGCTCGCGATGATCGTCCTTGAAGAAGGCGAATTGAAAGACTCCGCGCTCGCACGCAAATGGCTGACGCGCGCCTCCGAACTCAATGACGGCGACGCAAAGGAGGCGCTCGATAAGCTGGATGATGCGGAGAACGAAGCGAAGTTCACCGCCCAAATTCCGCCCGCCGTCACCGGCCCGACCCGCGCCCTGTTTCTCAACGCGCTGCGCGGCAACGCCGACGCGCAGTTCAAGCTGGGCGTCACCTTTGGTTACGGCAACGCGGATGGACTGCGCGCCGACCCCGCCGAACAACTCAAATGGTTCAAACTCGCTGCGGAGCAGGGCCACGTGTTCGCGCAACGCAACCTCGGCCAGGTGTTGATGACTGGAAAAGACGTGCCCCGTGACGACGCCGAGGCGTTCAAGTGGATGCAGCGCGCTGCGGAGCAGAAGGACGCGGACGCATGTTATTATCTGGGCGTTTTGTATCGCGAAGGACGCGGCACGGCCAGGAACTCCGCCGAGGCCGCCAGGTGGCTGAAGCTTTCCGCCGACGGCGGCAGACACAGCGCGCGGATGGACCTCGCCGCGCTGTTGCTCGCCGGTGACGGCGTCGATAAAAACGAAGCCGAGGCGGTGGCGTTGCTCGTGAAGACGGCCGACGAAAAAAACGGCGAAGCCATGTGGCGCTTGAGCCAGCTCTATGCACGCGGCGTCAACGGCGCCGCACCCGACGCCGCGAAAGCACACGAGTTAATCGTAAAGGCCGGCGGCCTCGGCCACCCCGAAGCCAAGTCGCGACTCGCCGAACTCGCGACCGCGGCGAACGCTGAAAAACTCGCGGCGATCGAACGCGAATTCCAGACCGCGTTTTCCGCGGCCACGACGATGGGGGACCGCAAGAAGGCCATCGTCGTGTATTCGCGGGCGATGGGCGAATTCCGCTACTCCGAAAATCTGACGCAGCCGCAAATCTGCGAGAAGGTGCTGGCGGTCTTGCGGCCGAAAATGGAAGCGAATCTCGCCGAAGCCGGCGAATACGCGATGGCGATCAACAGCCTCGTGTTCGACAACGCGACCCTGCAACGCGTGCTGCCTGCCCACGTCACGAGCCGCATCAAAGCCCATGCCCAGGAAGTATCCGCGGCCTATCAGCGCCGGGAGGAAGCGCTCCAGCCGATTCGCACGTGGATTCCCAAAGCGGAAGCGGGCGACCTCCACGCGCAGATGCAGATCGCTGAGGGCCTCCTCGCCGCCGGTCCCGCGCAGGACGTGCCCGGAGCGATAAAGTGGTTCCAACGCGCGGCCGACGCCGGCCACGCGCCTGCCCGCCAGCGGCTCGGCAAAATCCTCTACGATGACGCGCTCGCCGAGGAGAAGGCTGGCCGCAAAGACACGTCGCGTCTCGGCTTCGAAAAATCCGCCGGCTACGGCAACACCGATGCCATGCTCCTCCTCGCGGCGCGGCATGTCAGCGGAGCTTACGGAAAGGAAGATGCGGTCGCCGCAAAGGCTTGGGCCGAAAAAGCGATCGCCGCCGGCGACAAGCGCGGAACGGATCTGCTGCAATTATTCGGGGCCGTAAAAGACATGGGCGCGAGGGAGACGTTCGATGCGGCACTGAAGGCCTACGACGCAAAGGACTTCGCGGCCGCGCTCGCGGGCTGGGAAAAAGGCGCCGCCGCGGGCGATGCTTACGCGATGTTTGCCCTCGGCGTGTTGTATGAACGCGGCGAAGGCGTGAAGACCAGTTATGTCACCGCCAAGAGCTGGTATGAAAAGGCTCAAGCGGCCGGACACCCCAAAGCCGCGGAGTCCGTGCAGGCAATGATCGGTTACACCATCGGCCTCGACGAACTGGCCAAAGGCGACGCCGAGGCCAAGGCGAAGAACATGGAGAAGGCGCTCGAGTGGTATCTGAAGTCCGCAGAACTCGGGAACATCAACGCGATGATCGCGGCGGGCGGCCTGTATTATGCAGGCGAAGGCACGGAGAAAAATCCTCGCAAGGCCCTCGCATGGTATGAGAAAGCCGCGGCCACAGGCGACGCCATGGCCCAGATGTTCGTGACGACCACCAAAGAATCGCTCGCGATGTCCGACCTCGTCGAGTCCCAGAAAAACATGAAGAAGTTGCGCGACCGCATCGACGGCGTCGCGCAGGTGGAAACGCCGGCCGCCGTCGGCGCAAAAACCGGCGTCAAAGACCTGCGCAAAAACTCCCCGTGGACCACGGACGACATGCTCGCCGCGCTGAAGGCAGGCGCCGACCACAATGCGCTCGCGAAGGCGATCGAGCACGACAAGACCGCCGTCGGGTTCAACGACTTCGAACTGAAACGCCTGCTCAACACGCCGGAAGGCCGGCGCATCGAGAGCTTCGGTCCGTTGAGCACCACGCTGCACGGACACTCACGCCAAGGCGCCGGAGCCTGGGCGCATGAGCTGGCAAAAACCGCGATCGAAGCGCGTCGTCAGCAAGTCGGCCGCGTTCCCAAGGTCATCGACACGCCGGAACTCCGCGCGAAGGCCGCGGCGGGCGACGTCGGGGCCTTGTTTGCACTGACGATGCTGCCCATGGCGGAAAGAAAGCTGGGCCCCGTTGCGAGCATTCACCCCGACGAACTCCGGAAAAAAATCGTCGAGGCCAACTATGCCCCGGCATTCCATTACGCCGCCGACGCATTTCGCAACAACTCCGACAAGTCCAGGAACGATCCGGTCAAGTATGCGGACTATCTCTGGAAAGCGGCTGAGGCCGGCAGTCCCGAGGGCATGCGCGCCTTGGGCATGCTGTTCGTCGCCCCCGGCGAAACCTGCGTGGCATCGAATTACGCGGAGGCGGAATACTGGCTGATCGAGGCCGCCGCGCGCGCACGCGAAGGCACGATGGAGGATCTCTACAACAACCCCGGCCGCGACGTGGCGTTCCTCTACAGCTTCACCACGCCGCTCGGCGGACCGCAGTCCTGGCCTTTGAGTTCGGCCGACGAAGCAACGCTGCGTTGGGCCCGCGAATTGATCCGTCGCGGCGGAAAACTCGCGGAGGTCGCCGAGGTGAGCCTGACCGCCATCGAGCGCGAAACACGCGCCGCCGATGTCCGCGCCAAACTCGCCGCCCTTCCGCCCGAGGTGTCGCTTTGGTCCGCCAACGAGGTTGCCCGTCTCGATAAAGCCGCGCGCGCCGGCGACACCTCCGCGGCCTTGAAACTCGGCGAGGCATGCGCGAGCGGCCGCGGCGTTCGCCAGCAGGATGTGCGTGCGGTGGAATACTACGAGCTCGCCGCCGCCGGCGGCAGCGCAAAGGCGATGCGCGCCCTCGCCTGGCATTGTGAAAAGGGTTTCGGCGTGAAAAAGAACGCCGCCCGCCGCGTCACCTGGCTCGAAAAAGCCGGCGCGGCCGGCGACGCCTCCGCCTGGCGCGAAGTCGGAGACCTGCACCAGTTCTACAACGAGGATAAATCCATCGGCCAAAACTATCCGCGCGCCTTGGCCGCGTATGAGAAGGCGATCGCCGCCGGCGACATTCCCGCCCTTCATCAACTCGGGATGATGCACGAGGAAGGTCGTGGTGTTCCCAAAAACCTCACCAAGGCCGGAGAACTCTACCGCACGGGCGCGGAGGGCGGGCATGCCAACGCGCAGCGACGGTTTGCGCAGATGCTGGATGCGGAGAAAAAATTCGCGGAAGCGGCTATCTGGTTCGGCAAGGCGGCGGACGGCGGGGCATTCGGCGCACGCCACGCCCAGGCGCGCATGCTGGCCAAGGCCGGTAACCTCGGCGCCGCGTTTCCCGTTTACCGCCGCGTGGTCACGGAGGATCCCGCCCACTTCCAGGCCCAGATGGAATTTGGGTTGTTGCTGGAGCAGCGCAAAGAACTCGCCGAGGCCGCCAAGGCCTACCGCGCGGTGATCGCGGTGAATTCCGACTACAACGTGTATCGCGAAGAGGCGAAAACGCGTCTCGCCGCCATCGAAAGCCAACCCGCTCCCCCGTCCGACAGCGACGCAGCGCTACGCAAACAAGCCGAGGCCGGCGACCCGAACGCCATGCTGGCGTATGCCCACAAGATCGGAAACACGCGCAACGCCGAGGCGCTCGAATGGGTAAAAAAAGCCGCCGAAAAAGGCCAGGCTGACGCGATGTTGCTGCTGGCCGGAAACCTGATGGCGACCAACAAACCCGTCGCGATCCAGTGGATGCAAAAATCGGCCGACGCCGGAAACCTCGAAGCCAAACTCCGCCTCGGCGCCGCGATGCTCCAAGGCAGCGAAGTGCCCCGCGACCAAGCCGGCGGACTAAAGCTCGTCACTGCAGCGGCCGACGGCGGATTTGCCCCCGCGCAATTTGAACTCGGTCGCCTCTTCGTCACCGGCGGTCCCGATCTCATGCCGCAACCGGCGCGCGGCGTGGAGCTGTTGAAAAAAGCCGCCGCGCAGAACCTGCCCGCCGCCATGGCCATCCTCGGCGAGATCTACGAAAAAGGCGTGTCAGGGGGCATCCCCGCCGATCCGCGCGAGGCGCTGAAGTGGTATGAGCAGGCGCTGAAAGCCGGCGTGCAACAAGTGCGCCCCGCCGTGGAACGACTCCGCATCACCCTGGGTGGAAAAACCCCGCCGCCCGACAAAAAATAATCCGATGAAAATCCGTCCGTGCAGCCTCGGTTCCGGCATGGACTTCGTGCAGGCCGGGGCACTCGTGCGAAACTTCACGGACGCGCAGGTCTTTCCCGAACACACCACCTCCGTCGCGCTCAACGTTGCGGGGCCGATCAAACAGTGGCGCATGGAATTCCTGTTCGGTTACGCCATTTTCCCGCCGAACATCATGCGCTTCGACGCGGAGTGGACGAATGCCGGCCGCAAAATGGCCGTCGGAGATGTGATCATTCAGCGAACGATGATGCCGCCGGTCGGCTTCGGTGTGTGCATCGAATTTGCCGTGCGGGTGTGTGCGTTGTTCGACGACGAGAAACGGCTCGGCTTCGCCTACGAGACGCTGTCGGGTCACCCTGAAAGCGGCGTGTCGGAGTTTTATTTCGAAGAGCGGGAAGGCGACGTGTTCTTTACGATCCACACGCGCTCGCAGCCGAGCCACTGGACCGCCCGCTTCGCGAGTTGCGTCTTCACCTTGCCGTATCAAGCTTGGTGCACCCGACGCGCCGCGGCCCAGGTGCGCACTCGCTTCCACCAGGAAAACGCGGCGTCCATCGCCGCGCAGGCACAAAAAAAGCCGGAGGCGTAAACCTCCGACTTTTTTGACGGCGTGCACCGTGGACGCAACCCGTGCGCGCGGTGGATGCTCGTCGGATTTTTTAGAAGAACGTCAGGTAGTTGCCCTCGCTGATGCGCTTGATGAGGAGCGCGAGTTCCATCGCATGGTAGTCGCCCCACATCGACGATTCGCCGCAGGGGACCTTCCGGCCCTTCGGAATGTGGTCCCAGCCGTTCGGACGGTGGTAAACGCTGTGGAGCAGCAGGCCCTGGTGCTTTTTGTCGGTGGACAGGTAGGCGTCGGAAAAGAGCGTGTTCGCGACGGTGAGCCCGGCTTGAAAATAACGTTTGCCGGCAGCTTTTTCACCCTTGTCGGAAAGCCACTGGCCGAGACGGAGGAAACCTTGCGCGGCGATCGCGGCCGCGGAGCTGTCCACGGGCTCGAAAGCGTTGAAGGGGTTGGCGGGTTTCGTGGTGATGTCGCCCAGCGCGGCCCAGTTGAGCGCGGCGCTGTCCCAGTAAGGAATGCCGTCCTTGGCGGAATAGCCATCGATGTAGTAATCGGCGGTGGCACGAGCGGTCTCGAGGAAGAGATCGGTCACGGCACGGCGTCCGCCGACGGCGTCGAGGTCGGAGCCTTTCACGGTCTCGAGGAATTCAAGCTGCTCGGCGTAACCGGCGATGATCCAGGCCGCCCCGCGCGTCCAGGTGGTGAAGGGCGAGTAGCCTTGCTGCGAGGACGGGCAGCGGAACTGGCCGTCGTTGCGATTGAAGACGGACTCGTGGGCAACGCGTCCGCGCACATCGTAGCTGTCGCGGCCCTGGCCGAAAAAGACGTTGTAGCGGGCGGTGGTCGCGGCGTGCTCGATCGCGCGATGGAGGAGGTTGACGGGCTTGTCCCCCTCGCCCATCAGCGCGTGGCCGAGCTGGTGCGCGACGACGAGCGAACGCATGGAGCGAATCGTGTCGGCGAAGAGGGACTGCGGACCGTTGAAGGAATATACGTAGCCGGAGGGCTTCACGCCAGGCGAGCCCTTCACCGGCGACCAGGGTGCGTTCTGGTTGGTGGTGGCGTGGCGGGCGGCCTGAACGGCGCCGGAGACCTTGAGCGCGAGTTCGGTGAAGTTGAGCTCGTCCTGGTTGAAGGGGATTTTGCCCTCGAACATCAGGCGGCGGAGATTGCCGTAGGTGGAAACGTTGTTGAAGCCGTGGTCGTGGACGCCGACATGCGAAACGTGCGAGGCCATGAGCTGCACGGTCTTTTCGCGACCAAGCTTCAGGAAACGCTCGTCGCCGGTGGCGTCGTATTGGAGGAACGCCATGCCGAACTGGAAGCCCTGCGTCCACTCGGTCCAGCCGCGCGAGGTGTAGCTGCCTTTCACGGTGAAGACGGGCGTGCCCTTGGTGGGATCCCAGGATTTGTTGATCGAATCGATCTTCTGACCGGCGAGTTCAAACACGCGGTCAACTTTCTTCTGGAGCTTGGCGGGGGTCAGCGTGGCGTCGATTTTCATGGTAAATGGATGGCCCAAGCGTGCCGGCGCTCGTTTTCAAAACAAGGGCCAACTGCCAGCACAAACCCGCGCTCTCAGCACGAAGCCGACCCGAGGCATCGGAGGGGTTTGGCCACAAAAATCACAAAGGTGCCGTCCGGTTCTCAAATCCCTGCGTTGCGCCCATAGGCGCGCGGGAGAGTTTTTTCCCGGACAATCCCTTTTGTGCTTTTTGTGGCAATACTCCGGGGCGTCACCCCGCGAACGTCGTCATCAGCTCCGCGTAGATCTTCGCGCTCGCGACCAGTTCGCGCACCGAGGCGCGTTCGTCGACCGCGTGGCAGTGGTCGCCGCCGGGACCGTGACCGAGCGTGGGAATTTTCAGGTGATGCGAGAAGAAGTGCATGTCGTTAAAACCATAGGACGTGCGAAACACGCTTTTCACCCGGCGCACGCGCGTCACGCAGTCCGCCATCGCGGCGAAGAACGGGCCTTCGGGCGGCGTGAAACACGGATGGTTGTCGGAAACTTTTTCGACGGTGATGCGGCATTGCGGAATGGCCTTCGCCGCCTGCTGCAAGAACGCCCGCAGCTCCTTTTCCGCGGCGGCAACCGTCTCGACGGGCAATACCCGGCGATCGATGGAAAAACTCGCGAGCGCGGGCACGGTGTTGATCTTGCCGCCCTCGCCCGGGGCAAAGATGCCGCCGAGGTTGATCGTGGGCGTCTTCACCGTGCCGTCGGGGGCCGTGAACGTGCGTTTCGCGAGCAGGCGTTTGTAGGCGTCGAGCGCACCCACGAGGGCGGACATCTTTTCAAGGGCGTTGATGCCGTGTTCGGGCCGGCTGCCGTGGGCGGCGCGCCCGTGCACGGTGACGTTGAGCCAGACCACGCCGTTGTGCCCGCAACAGATGCCGTTGCCCTCCCCGCCCTCCATCACGATGGCGTAATCGGGACGGATCGGCGCGTGTTTCACGAGCCAGCCGGCGCCGAGTTCGGAATCGGTCTCCTCGTCGGCGGTGAACGACACCTCGATGTGGGTCTTCGGAACCACGCCGGTGGCCTTCAGCGCGCGCAAGGCCAGCAGCAACGAGGCGTGCGAACCCTTCATGTCGGCCGTGCCGCGACCATAAATCCAGCCGCGCTCGACCGCGCCGCTGAACGGACTGCCATGTCGCCAGTCACCGGATACGGGCACCACGTCATAATGGGCGTTGAAATGGAGCGTCTTCTTCGCACCGCGCGCGGCGAGCTTGCCGAGGACGTTGTAGCGCGGGAAGCCGTGCTGCGCAGGCGGCAGGTGCTGTTTCAGCAGGCGCGGAGGAATCGTGAAGCGCTTCGTCTTGAGTCCCGCGGCGTTCAACTCGTCCGCAAGCAGGCGCGTGATCGCGTCATAGTGATCGCCGGGAGGGTTGACGGTCGGCAGGCGCACCAGGCGCTGCAGCAAGGCGACCAGGTCCGAGGCATGCGCATCGATATAGGCGGAGGGCGACATTGCCTCGAAACGTAGACGGATTGCCATGACGCGCGAGGCGATAAAACATGACGCCCGTGCCCGTCACCGCCGCCGAAATCATCGCCTCACTCCAGCTTGAGCCGCTCCCGAACGAAGGGGGCTTTTTCCGGCGCACGTATACCAGCGCCGCCGTTTTGGCGGACGGGCGCCCGGCCGGCACCGCGATTTATTTCCTCATCACGCCGGAGGGCTTTTCCGCGCTGCACGCGCTGGTCACGGACGAGGTGTGGCATTTTTACGCGGGTGATCCGGTCGAGCACGTGATGCTCGATTCCGCCGCTTCCGGACGCGCCGGCCACCCGACCGGGACCGGCACGCACACGCGGCTCGGCACCGATTTCGCCCGCGGGCATCAGTCCCAGCTCACCGTGCCGGGTGGCGTCTGGCAGGCCGCCCGCCTGGTTCCGGGCGGTGCATGGGCTCTCCTCGGCTGCACGATGTCGCCCGGCTGGGACGAGCGTGAGTTCACCTTGGGCGAACGCGAGGTCCTCCTTGCGCGTTTTCCGGAATGGGCCGCCGATATTCGCGCACTCACGCGATGATTTTTGACAGCCTCCCCGCTCCGGGCATGGTGGGGCAACATCATGTCCCTCGCCGATCTTCGCAAAGACTACAGCCTGTCCGGTCTGCTTGAGAAGGATCTCGCGCGCGATCCGTTCCGCCAGTTCGACAAGTGGTTTCAGGAGGCGCAGGCCGCCAAGCTGGTCGAACCCAACGCCATGACGCTCGCCACCGCCACCCGTGACGGCCGCCCGGCCGCCCGCACCGTGCTGCTCAAGGGCGTGGATGGCCGCGGCTTCGTTTTTTTCACCAATTACGAGAGCCGCAA
This sequence comes from Rariglobus sp., assembly GCA_029266495.1. Lineage (GTDB taxonomy): Bacteria > Verrucomicrobiota > Verrucomicrobiia > Opitutales > Opitutaceae > Rariglobus. The sequence goes on from JAQSWS010000013.1 coordinate 81,662, forward strand.
GGGCCGCGACCTTGCCGAAAATCCCCGCGCCAGCCTTCTGTTTCCCTGGCTCGCCCTTGAGCGCCAGGTCACCATCGAAGGCGCGATCACCAAGGTGAGCCGCGAGGAAAGCGCCGCGTATTTCCACAGCCGTCCGCGCGCCAGCCAGCTCGGCGCGTGGGTCTCCCAGCAAAGCTCCCTTATCACCGGCCGCGCCGTGCTCGAGGACGCGATGAAGACCCTCGAAAAAAAATACGCCGGCATCGAGGTGCCCGTGCCGCCCGCGTGGGGCGGCTATCGCCTTGTCCCGGAGACCGTGGAGTTCTGGCAGGGCCGCCGCAGCCGGCTGCACGACCGGCTGCGTTATCGCCGGGAGGCCTCCGGCGACTGGACCGTCGAGCGCCTTGCCCCCTGATCCCGTGCCCGCCTCGAAAAAAACCGCCCGCCCCCGCGGCCCCGCCCGGCCGTCCGACCGGCTGCTGGCCGCCGCGCTCGCCACGCTCGGCGAAGGCGTGCTCATCGCCGGCGGCCGCTGGGGACGCGGCGGCTTCGGTATTGCTTTTGTCAATACGAGCATCTGCACCATGACCGGCTGGTCGGCGACCGAACTGCGAGGCAGGCCCCATAGTTTCATCCATGCCGATCATCGCCACCTCGCCGACCTGCGACGGTGGCAGGCCAAAGCCACGCCCGGGCGGACCTTCACGGGCGAGGGTTATTTGAAATGCCGTGACGGCACCCGGCTTTACACCACCTGGACGTTCAGCCTCGTGGCCGGCGCGCGCGGCACGACCCATGTGGCGATCACCTACCGCGACATGACCGCCAAGCGCCGCCTGCAGGAGGCGCTCATCCATTCGCAGCGCCTGGAGGCCGTCAACCGCCTCGCCGGCGGCGTGGCCCACGATTTCAACAACCTGCTCTCCGTCATCAACGGCTACTGCGAGATCCTCGGCAGCCGGCCCGCCGCGCGTCGGGAGGCCGCCCGCGAGATCGGCGAGATTCACCGCGCCGGCCTCCAGGCCGCGGGTCTCGTCCGCCAGCTCCTCGCGTTCAGCCGCCGCCAGACGATGGATCCCAAGGTGGTCAGCCTCAACCAGCTCGTCCGCGACAACGCCGGTATCTTTGCCAAGCTCCTCGGCCCCGGAAAATCCATCGCCCTGGCCCTCGACGCCACCACCGACCACGTGCTCGTCGATCCGTCGCAACTCCAGCAGGTCCTGCTCAACCTCACGCTCAACGCCCGGGACGCCCTCTCGCCCGGCGGCGGTGTCACCATCAGCACCATCAACCGCGAGATCAATGCCCGCTACCACTCGCGCATCGGCGACACCCCCCCGGGCCGCTACCTGCAGCTTTGCGTGCAGGACAACGGCCGGGGCATGGATGAACAGACCCAGGCCCATCTCTTCGAACCGTTCTTCACGACCAAGGAACACGGCCAGGGCACCGGCCTCGGTCTCGCGCTCGTCTACGGCGTCATCCAGCAGAGCGGCGGCTATATCAGCGTGCGAAGCTCCCCTGGCCTCGGCTCCACGTTCGAGATCCTTTTGCCCGAGGTCAGCGAGCCCGCCGATCCCCAGCCCACGTCGCTCGGTCCGCTGCCCTCCACCCGCGGGCACGAAACCATCCTCATCGCCGAGGCCGACCCGGTCGTCTGCAAAATGGTCGCCGGCATCCTCACGACGGACGGCTACAACGTCCTTGCCAGCGCCTCGCCCGCGAAAGCCCTTCAACTCGCCCGCCGTCACAAAAAACCCGTCGATCTCCTCATCGGCAACATGCAGCAAGCCGAGGCCGCCAAACTCGCCCGCGCCCTCTACGCCGTCCATCCGCGCCTGCGCGTGCTCGCCACCGACAGCGTTCCCGGCCCGCGCTTCTCATGGCTCCCCTCCGGAGCCCAGGCCACCCTCGCCAAACCGTATGCGCTGAGCCTGCTGCTCAACACCGTTCGCGCCCTGCTCGACGGCAAATCCCCTGCGATCAAAGCCCTCCCTTCACGCCCCAAACCTGCCCGCCGCCGGTAACGCTCCGCCTGAACCCGTCGCCCTTCCCCTGAGTTTCCCGCTCCTTCCCCGCCGCCCGGCCGGTCTTTCCTGACGAAAGACAACGCATACGAGAAAAACAGAAAGATTCGCCAAGGCACCCGCCGTCCCTTTCTTCGCTCCCCACCCCCATGAAAATCCTCCTCACCGGAGCCTCCGGACTCGTTGGCAGCGCCTTCGCCCAGGCCGCCACCCGCCGCGGTCATCACGTCACCGGCCTCGTCGGCACCTTTTCCGGCGAAATTCCCGGAGTCGCGACCAAGCGCACCGCCGATCTCACCGATGAAACCGCCCTCATGGGCACCGTCCTGGAAGTCTTTCCCGACGCCATCGTGAACTGCGCCGCAGTATCCGAACCCGTCCAATGCGATGCCGACCCCGCCCGGGCGCAGGCCCTCAATGTCGCCCTGCCCGCCCTCCTTGCCCGCCTCGCCAATCACCTGAGCGCCCGGCTGATCCACCTTTCCTCCGAGCAGGTTTTCGACGGCGCCAGCGACGACGCCTACACGGTCAAACACCCCGTAAAACCCATCAACCTCTACGGTCGCCAGAAAGCTGAAAGCGAACGTCTCGTCCACACCGCCGCACCCGAGTTTGCGATCACGTTGCGCGCCCCGCTGCTCACCGGCAACAGCCTCACGGGAAAACGCAGCCTCCACGAACGCCTCTTCGCCGACTGGTCGGCGGGCAAAACCCCGAAGGTCTACACCGACGAGATCCGCCAGCCCTGCACCGCCGCCAATCTCGCCGAGATCATGGTCGAGCTCCTCGAGCGCAACGACGTGCGCGGCGTGTTCCACTGGGCCGGCGCCGACGCCCTTTCGCGCCATGAACTCGCCCGCCGCATCCGCGCGCATTTCAAACTGAGCGACACCGCCGCGCCGCTGGAGCCGGTCACCCGCTCCGCCGATCCGCGGGCCGCCTCGAAACGCCAGGCCAGCCTCGCCCTCGACCTCAAACCCCTCGCCGGCGTGGTGAAGACCCCCATCGAGACCTTCGACGCCCAGCTGGACCAGTTCATCATCCCCCCGGCGTTCCGGGCGTGGTATTTCAGCGCGTAAGAAGCCGCAAACATCGGAGTTTTTAACGCAAAGACGCCAGGACGCTAAGCTCGCAAAGATTCGGAGTTTCATTCCCTCGCGGCCTTTGCGCCTTCGCGTCTTTGCGTTAAAATTCCGGCTCCGAATTCCTGCATCATGATCTTGGATCTTCTCCCGCACCGCACCGCCGGCGCCGCCGAAAACATGGCGGCGGATTTTCTTCTGCTTCAACGCTACCCCGAACCCGCCCGGGCCCGCTTCCGCCACTACGATTGGCGCGGACCGGCCTTCACCTTCGGTTACGGACAGAAGATCGCCTACGTCCGTGAACAAATCGCCGCCCTCGCTCCCGGAGAACACGCCGATCTCACCCGCCGCCCCACCGGCGGCGGCGTGGTCGACCACCGTGACGACTGGACCTTCGCCCTCGTGATTCCGCGCGGACACGCCCTCTACGACGCCCGCGCAACCGAAAGTTACCGCCAGGTCCATGCCGACCTGGTCGCCGCACTCCGCGATCAAGGCCAGCCCGTCGTCCTCAAGGAACGCTGCGACTCCGCCTGCGACACCAGCGAATCCGATCTCCCAACTCTCAATCCTCAACGCTCAACTCCTCCACCCTCCGGTCCCACCGTCTGCTTCATCCGTCCCGAACTCTACGATGTCTTGCACGCCGGCACGGGCGCAAAGGTGGCCGGTGCCGCTCAAAAACGCACGAAACACGGTCTGCTTTTCCAAGGCAGCATCGCCAAAGCCGTCCTCGGTCCGGTCGATTGGGACGCCTTCGAGGAAGCCTTCACCACCCGCCTCGCCGCCACGTTGGGCGCGGAGACCATGCCCTCACCCTGGCCCGAATTCGCCGAGGGCGAGCACGACGGTCTCACCGAACAATACTCCTCCCCCGAGTGGATCGAGTATCGGTGACATCCAGATCGGCGTGCCCTCGGCGTGGGTCGAGGGATTCTCGAATTATCATCCGCCAGCACACACTCCCTGAGCTCACGCCAAGGGCTGCCTCTGTCCTCAGCGCACACCCAAAAACCGCGCCAGTTCCCGGATGCCCTCCGCCACTGCATTCGCATGTCCGCGACGCACCTCCCGCCCCTGAATCAGCAGTTTCCCCGCCTCGCGATCGACCTTCGGGTCGACGTGACCGACAAATTCGTCCCCCGATAACACCGGCAGTGCATAATAGCCGCGCACGCGTTTGTGAGCCGGCGTATACACCTCCCACGTGTAACTGAAGTCCCACAATCGCTCCGTCAGGCGGCGGTCATAGATCAACGGATCAAGCGGCGCGAGCAGGCGCACATGCCCGTCACCCCCCGCCGGCTGACGTCCCGCCCGCACCTCTGAAAACAAAGCGGCATCCTCGCGCAGACAGTGCAGCCGCAGACCGTTTTCAACCGTCACCGCCTGCACACGGTCCGCCACCAGTGGCAGTTCGCCTTTCTTCAACCGCACGAGGCGATGCTGACGCAGCCGCAGCAACACGAGCCAGCGGGCGGTTTCCTCCGCGCCGGGGCGGGGCCGTGCAAGCGTCGCGGCCGGAAGCACGCGCTCCGGCAGCGCATAATACCGTCGTTGCGACCGGCGCGCCGCAATGAGCACGCGCCCGTGGAAAAACAGTTTTTGCAACGTGGTCTTCGCCAGGGTGCTCGCACCCCAGCCGCGATAGGAACGCCGCCCGTCATGCAGATCCTCCGACGACAACGGTCCGCGCGCGGCGAGTTCGGCGAGCAGCTCCGGGGCAAAGGCCTTCTCACGCGGGGTGAGCCGCCCCGACCACGCACCCGTCCGGCGCGCGCGAGCCGCCATCTCGGCATGCAGATGCGGCCACGCCTCCTCTGGAAAAGCCACGAGGATGTTGGCGCCGGGCAAATGATGCTCAAACGCCGTGCGCCGGATCGCCACGTGCGGGTCACCCTCTTCGCCATGCAGGTGCCGCATCAGATCGCCCTCGCGATAACCGGCCACCCGGTTGCGCAGGATGAGATCATGCATGCGTCCGCAGACATTCAGTGGGTCAATTTGGACGTAGCCATGATGGGTCAATGCGGTGGCGACATCGGACACGGGCGCGTCGAACAGATGAGCCCGCCGCAGAAAATGACGGACACCCGTGACCGTAACTTTGAGCTCGGCGGAAGCAGCGCTCACACGAACGTCACCAGCTTGCCCGGCGGCAGGTCCACGAGTTTCCCGTCCACGTTCAGCGTCACCGTCAACGCGCTGGGATTGAACGCCGTGCGCCGGTTGGCCGCGATCTGCACGCGACGGCGCGCCTCCTCGTAATCGAACAGCTCGATGTTCGTGCAATACCACACGTCCGCGTGCCCGGAGAGCGGCTTGTAGATGCGTTCGATGCCCTCCCAGTCGTTCTTGTCGAAGAACTCAAAGGCATGACCCCAGATGTAGAACACCCCGGAAGAGCGGGCGTTGCCATGAAGGGCGGCGAAGCGTTCGGGCACCGAGGGATTGGTTGCGTATTGATGCGCGGTGCTGGCCCACGCCAGAGGCTCGGCGGGAGGGAAACAATGGACGGCGTTCTCGCAGGTGCGGCTGTAAACGACGCCAAGCCCGCGCAGCGTCTCAATGACCTGCGGGTTATAATTGCCGAAGGGATAGGCCATGCCGCGCACCGGATAACCGACGATATCCTCCAGCGCCTTGCGGTCATCCAGCACCTCGGTGGCGATCTGCGAAGGGTCAAGCCGGTCAAGCCAGGGATGCGTGACCGTGTGGATCGCGACCTCGTGCCCGCGATAAAGCTCCGCCACCTCGGAAGCATCGAGATTCGTGCGGCTGCCCGACTCGACCGCAGGCCTGCCGGTGCGCTGAAGCTTGCCGGAGTTCAGATTGAAGGTGCCCTTGAGTCCCCAGGCATTGAAGGCCTCGACGACACGGCGGTCGAACGTATGGCCGTCGTCAAAACTGGTCGTGACGGCGATGCGTTTCCCGGCGGGGAAGCGGCAGATTTCAATGCGGGCGGGAACGGCGGAATCGGGGTTCATTGAGAAAAAAAGAATGAAAGATTTCAGCGTTATGCAAAAGCGGCTGGCGTGTCCAACGCCAAACCTGAAGCGATCCGATGCGATTTTCAGAGGAGAAAATCGATATGTATCCATTTTAAAAATACGAGATTGCCGGCTCCGGACGAAGCCTCCAAAATCCTCACGTTCCGCTCACTGGACACTTGCAATTCTTACGGCGTCACTGATGCTGTCGCTGCGCGGCGCATAGTGCGCCAAGCGCCCGGAGATCTTCTTCGGGCGTCATACCAGAACCAAACATCCATACAGGAACATCCCATGGCCAAAGCCAAAAAGACCGTTAAGAAAGTTGTCGCTAAGAAAGCCGCTCCCAAAAAAGCGGTGAAGAAGGTTGCCGCCAAGAAGAAGAAGTAACGAGTAACCCTCGCTGCTTTTCTTAAGGCCAACAGCCGCCCGGGAAACCGGGCGGCTGTTTTATTTTAAGCGTTCCTCAGAGGAGAAACCGCGTTCCGGGATGGAGGGGGATTGCGCCGTGCCGTAGCCGGCGGGAGACCCGGCGCAAGCACCGGCCCCTCCTGGATCCCAACCTTCAGTTCATCCAATAGCCGCCGCCCTTTTCGTCGCCGCCCACGCCGACCGACTCCAGTTCCTCCTCGGCCTGCTCGGCCGGCACTTCCTCCAGCGGAGCGAACCGTTCGGACGAAAACCCGAGCTCCTGCTGGCCCGCATGGAACGGATCCGGCGGGTTCTTGAGCTCGACGAGCAGCAAACCGACGGTCGCGCTGTCGCCACCCTTCACGACCTTTTCACGACCGAGAAACACCTCCCGGATCGTATAGGTGTTACCCTTGACCGGAAGCTGCTTGTAGATCGCGCGAATGACAGCGGTGAAGCTGTCGTTTGTGCAGACGACTTTCTGTCCTTTGACCATGATGAGGGGAACGTAGGGGGAAACAGGAGAATGGGGAACTCAGGAAATCAGGAAAAGAATCGAACCCCATTTAAACAGACAGAGCCTTCAACACACGTCTCCGTTCCTGATTTCCTGGGTTCCCCATTCAAAATCCACCCCTTGCTTCATCACTCGATGCGGCCTTCGTCGAAGTCGATCAGGTCGGCCACGCTGATGATCTGGTCCACGCGGTCGGCGCAACCCATGTTCGTAAGCGCCTCCTTCAAAAACTCGCGCCCGGCGATGGTCATCCCCTTCTGGACGAGCTCCCGGTTCCATTTCACGGCGCGCACGTCGGCGGGAAGCAACCCCTTCAAGCCCGCCTCGATTTCGCCGTCAGTCGTCGCCTCAAAGACGATCTTCTCGACCGCCGCCGGGTCGATGCCAAGGTGCATGCAGAGAAACCGGTCCAGCCCGCGTTTGAAATTCTTCGCATAGCTGGCGGGAAGGGCGCCATGGGCCTTTACGTAGGCGCATTTGGCCAGGAACCGGGGCAGGTAAAGGAGTCCCGAGGCCGGATGCGGCAAGTAGGGCGACGGCAGGCAGGTGAGCACTTCTCCGGTTGAACCGGGAATGGGTTTGGACGGCATGACCGCCCACTGCACCCGAGAGCGGAACGGAAGAAAACCTCTTTTTGCACGAACGTCGCCCGTCCGCCTGAAAACCACAGGGGATGCGCGCCCTTCAGGTGCGCTTACTGCCAGCTCAGCACAAAGCGGGTGAAGTAGGTCGTATCGAGCTTCTCCACACCGGTGCCAGGCTGGCTGCTGTAGTCGTTGGAAAGGCCGAGACGCAGCTTCCACTCGGGGTTCATCAGCGGGATCTCAAAATACGATTCGTGGGTCGACCGGAAGTTGGTGAAGTCATTAAAGGCCGGCGTATAGGTCAGGTCGTTTACGAGCTTCGCATCGTTGAAGAGGTATTCGTGGTGCAGGCCCATATCCAAACCGAAGCTCTTCACATCCTCGGATGCGGGATTCCGGTAGCCTTCATAACGAAACGCCAGACCGAAGCGGCCCGTCAGAATCTGTTTCTCCCGCTTGACGAAATCGTAGCCCAAGCCGGTCGCCGCCAGGTTGTAGAGCTCGATATCCTTCACCCGGTCGAAGCCCCCCTCGTCGCGCATATACCACGATTTGCGTCCGGCGAAGTTGTTGGCGTAGTCGATGCCGGCCTTGAATTGATCCGCCGAGGTGACTCCGTCCGCCTCCTGCCGGTTGTAGGCGGTGTAGAACTGAAGCACATCCGTCGGCCCGATGCGCTTGGCGCGCGCACTGACCGCGGTGCCGAATTGTTCACGATTTCCCGTCTTGCCGGTCACGTCGGCCGCAGCCTCGAACGTCCACCGCGTCGCCAGCGCCGCCATCGCGGGATCGTTGGACCCGGGCGCCCACGTCGCGGCAACTTTGTCGATCGACGTGATAATCACGCCGTCGTCGCCGGTGATTTGGATCTTTCCACCCTCTGTCGGTGCGATCGTTCCCGCCATCACCGTGCCGCCGGAGAGGCGGACAAACCGCGCCTCCTCGGTGGTCAGACTGACCACCTCGTCCTGCTTGATCGCGATGTCCCCCGCATAATCGGTGCTCAAGGTGATCGCCGTGCCGTCGATCTTGACGACCTTGCCGGTCAGCCGCGCGCCACTCTTGGTTTCAACGACGTCTGCAAAAGAATGGGTTGAAGTGGCCGTGAGCAACAGCAGCGCCACGGTGGCGAAGGAAAACAAAGAGGCCTTGTGCATGTGGAAATATATTTACGCGGCCATGTCCTGGCCGCGTCAAACCTTCAGACCGCCCGCCCCCAGGCGGAGCCCTGTCCGGGAAAGGCGCTCGACAGACCAAAGGCGGGCGCGTTGCTTCGCCTCAGAATGCCCGCCGACTCCACCCAACGTCCCTCCCTCATTCTTGCCGATCGCTGGCAGGACTACCAACTGCTCGACTGCGGCGACGGCATGAAGCAGGAGCGCTGGGGCGACGTCGTCCTCGTGCGCCCCGATCCGCAAATCATCTGGCCCAAGCGCAACGGCCCCGAATGGACCAAGTGGGATGGCTTTTACCATCGCAGCGAGAAAGGCGGCGGCCGGTGGGAAAACCGCAAACCCCTGCCCGATTCCTGGAACATCCGGTATCAGTCGCTCGACCTCACCTTCCGCATCCATCCGACCTCCTTCAAACACACCGGCCTCTTCCCCGAGCAGGCGGTCAACTGGGAATGGTTCAGCGCCCGCATCAAGGCCGCCCGCGCCGCCGGCCGCGAGGTCAACGTCCTCAATCTCTTCGGCTACACCGGCGCCGCCACCTGCGCCGCCGCGAAGGCCGGCGCCAGCGTCACCCACATCGATGCCGCCGAGGGCATGGTGAAATGGTGCAAGGAAAACGCCGCCCTCTCCGGCCTCGCCGCCGCACCCGTGCGCTACATCGCCGACGACTGCCTCAAATTCGTCCGCCGTGAACTCAAGCGCGGCAAAAAATACGATGCCATCATCATGGACCCGCCCACCTACGGCCGTGGCAGCACCGGCGAGATGTGGAAACTCGAGGAACACCTCTGGCCCCTCCTCAAGGAATGCCGCGAACTCCTCACCGAGAAGCCGCTCTTCCTCCTCATCAACGCCTACACCGCCCGCCTCTCTCCCACCGTCGTGGTCAACCTTCTCACCGAACTGATGGCGGGCCGCGGCGGCACCATCACTGGCGGCGAAGTCGGCCTTCCCATCAAAGCCGACGGCAAAGTCCTTCCCTGCGGCATCTACGGCCGCTGGGAAAACTGACCCCGATGTCCCGCCCCCTTCCGCTCGCCCTCGCCCTCATTGCGTCATCGGTCATTGCAGATCGGTCATTCGCCGACGAAGGCACCGGCGTCGTCCACGAGCCTCTCCGCTTCGGTTCCTTCACCGCCTACATCGAAAACGACAAGTTCTTCGCCGGCACCGACGAACACTACACCAACGGCTTCAAGCTGTCCGCGCTCTCCACGGATCTGCGCAGCTTCACCGACGACTCCGTGCCCGCGCCCGTCCGCGGGCTCTCCCGTCTCCTTGGCGGCTTCGTCCCGCCCGGCAAACCCTACAAGCTCGGTCTCTCCTTCGGCCAAAACATCTACACGCCCGAAGACACCCAGACCACCGCCTATCAACCCGACGACCGGCCCTACGCCGCGTGGCTCTACCTGGGCGTCGCGTTTCACATCTACCATCCTCCCGTCGAGATCGGCGGCACCGCCCGCCTCGATGTGTTCGAAATCACCGCGGGCGTCGTCGGCTCCGCCGCCCTCGGGCGCGAGGTGCAAAACGGGTTTCACCAAGTCATCGAAGTCGAATCCGCCAAGGGTTGGGACCAGCAGCTCCACAATGAACCCGGACTCAACCTCGTCTACGAACGCAAATACCGTTTTTCCACCGAGGATGCGCGCACTGGCTGGGGCACGGATTTTATCCCTCACGCGGGCCTGAGTCTCGGCAACGTCCACACTTACGCCAACGCCGGCTTCGAGGTGCGCGCCGGGTATCGCCTGCCCTCCGATTTCGGCAGCAACCTCATCCGTCCCTCGGGCGACTCCAACGCCCTCCGTCGCCCGCCCTTCAACCTCTTCGTGTTCGCCGCCGTCGACGGACGCGCAGTCGCTCGCGACATCACCCTCGACGGAAACTCCTTCCGCGACAGCCCCTCGATCGACAAAAAACCCTTCGTCGCCGACCTTTACGCCGGCGTCGCTTTCGGCACGACCCACTGGCAGTTCACCTACGCCCAAGCCTTTCGCACCCTCGAATTTAAAGGCCAGGACGATCACTCCGTCTTCGGCTCCGTCAGCGTCTCGTTCTTCTACTAGTGGACGCGGCCGGACGCCGCGTCCACTTTTTCGCCCCGCCCGCATTTCCGTCTTCATTCGTCATTGGTCATTGGTCATTGGTCATTTCGCGCCGTCCTCGGCGCGACCCATGTCACTCGCCGACTCCTACTACGCCACCGCCACCGAAATGCTCGCGCGCGCCCGCGAGAAAAACATGCCGGTCATCCGCGCCGTCGCCCCCCAAATCGGCGCCTCCATCGCCGCCGGCGGCGTGCTCCACACCTTCGGCAGCGGACACTCCGAACTCATCGGCCGCGAGATCATCGGCCGCGCCGGCGGACTCATGCCCGTCACCGGCTTGATCGATCCGGGCTATGGTTTTTCGGAAAACGTCGTCGGCTACGGCACCCGCCTCGCCGAGCGTCACGACAACCACTATCATTTCCGCGCCGGTGAAAGCATTGTTGTCATCTCCAACTCCGGCAAAAACGCCTCGCCCATCGAGGTCGCCCTCTACGCGAAGACCAAGGGCGTCACCGTGATCGCCCTCACCTCGCTCGCAATGAGCACGTCGTCCAAAACCGTTCACCCGGGCGGCAAAAACCTCCACGCCGTCGCCGACTACACCCTGGACAATCTCGGCGTGACGGGCGATGCCATCACCGAGGTCACCCCCGGCCGCTTCGCCGGCCCGACCTCGACCCTGATCGGCGCCACCTTGCTCAACCTCCTCACGCTGGAAGTTCTGGACTGGTTGCAAACCCACGGACACCCCCTCCCGCTCGTCACCAGCCAGAACATTCCCGGCGGCATGGAGGCCAACATCGAACTCTCCAAGAAATACCGCACTCGCCTGAGCAAGTTGATCGGGTGATTATTTTCTTAACGCAAAGATGCGAAGCCGCAAAGGTCTCAAAGATACCCGGCCGCTCTTTGCGTTCTCCGCGTCTTTGCGTCTTTGTGTTAAAATTCATACCCTATGAAAATCGGCGTCGACGGTGGTGGCACCAAGACCGAGCTCATCCTCATCGATGATCGCGGCGAGGTGATTGCCCGCCGCCTCACGAGCGGCTGCAACCCCAGCATCGCCGGCCCCGAGGCGGCCCGCATCACCCTGGAAGAAGCGCTCGCCACCCTTGCCGCGCATTTTCCCGTCTCCCACACCCTTCTGTGCATGGCCGGCGCGCCCGCCTTCTGGCGCGAGACCGCCGAGGTGCTCACCGCCGGCGAGCTGTTCGGCGAAGTCACCGCCCTCGACGATTCACGCCCGGTGCTCGAACTCGCCACCAGCGGCCGCCCCGGCCTTGTCCTCCACGCCGGCACCGGCTCCTTCGTCGCCGCGCATGCCCCCGACGGGACTCTCCACTATGCCGGCGGCACCGGCTGGCGCTTCGGCGACCCCGGCAGCGGTTATGACCTCGGACGCCGCGCCATCAGCAAAGCCCTACTCGAACTCCAGGGCTGGCAACTCCCCACCAGCCTCTCGACGCTTCTTCGCGACCACACGGGTCACGTTCATGTCGCCGCGATCACCCGTTACTTTTACCAGCACGCCGAGCCCAACAAACAGATCGCCGCCCTCGCGCCTGCCCTGCTCCGCCTCGCCGAGGAGGGCGACCATGCCGCTCACCAGATTGTCACGGAATCGGTCACCGCGCTGCTTCAACTCGCCGAGGACGTCATCACGAAACTGTTCGCCGGCTGGCACCGCGACACCCTGCGCGCCGGCGTCAGCGGCCCCATCCTCACCCATCCCGCCGTCCGTCCCATCCTGGCCACGCGCAGCTCGCTCAACCTCCGCCCGGTCGAAGACCCGCCGGTCGAAGGCGTCCGCCGCCTCCTCCTGCGCCAATAAAATTCGTTCTCGTCCGTCAGATCTCCTTTCGGAGAAAGGAAAGACCCCTCACCGATCCCGGAACTGCCGCCGATACGCGCCCGGCGCCAGCCCCGCCACCTGCCGGAAGAGCACGCTGAACCGTTGCGAATTCGGAAACCCGCACCGCTCCGCAATCACCGACATGGGCAGCCCGGAATTCGCGAGGAGGCCCTGCGCCCGCCCCACCCGCACTCGCTGAATCTCCTCCAGCACCGTCCGCCCCAAGGCGTGATGAAACCGCGCCTGCAACGCCGAACGCGATACGCCCGCCGCCCTGGCCACGTCATCCACATACGGATTCTCCGCCGCCTGCTCGCGAATAAATCTCACCGCCCGCGCCACCGCCTCGTCCTCCGCATAGATCACATCTGTCGACCTCCGCGCGACGATCTCCGCACCCGGCAGCCGCTGCCCCAGGTAGGGCGGGACCGCCGGGCCCGCTTTGGAGTTCCGCTTCCCACTCCGCACCATCATCCGATCCAGCAACGCCGCCGCCTCATGTCCGATCTGCCGCGCCGGCAGCCGCACGCTCGACAGCGGAATGCTTTCAAACTCCACCCAAAAATCCTCGTTGCCCGCCCCCAGCACCGCCACGTCCTCCGGCACCCGCCAGCCGAGTTCCCGCGCCGCGCGCATCAAGAGCAGCGCATACGTGTCCAGCACCGCAAACAATCCGAGCGGACGCACCTGCTTCGCCAGCCATCCGCGCATTTTCGCATACAAGACCGCCGTCGTCTCCGCCTCGCCGCATCCGCCCGCGCTCAACTCGGCGCCGCGCCCCAGCCCTTCGCGAAACCCCGCCAGCCGCTCCTCCGAATAACTCGCCCCCGCCTGCCCCCAAAAACCAAACGCCCGGCACCCGCACGCCTGCAGATGCCCCGCGGCAAGCCGGCCCACCGCAATATCATCCTGCGTCACCACCGGCAGCCGCGGACGCGGCAGCGCATTGGACACATTCACGACCGGCACACCCAGCCCTGTGAATCGCCGCTCCATCGCCGGGTTATGGATCGTCGACACGATTCCCTGAATGCCATCCCGCTTCACCAGCCGCTTTAAATCACCCGCCAGCTCGTGATCCAGCCACCGGTCCGCAAACACCATGCGCCCCGTCGAAAATCCATACCGCCGCACGCCCAGCACCGTGTCGCGAAAATACTCCAGGTTCTCCTGCGCCACCACCTGCACGCGAAACAACGGTTTCCGTGAAGCCCCATCGCTCCGTTCCCGCCGTCCCTCCCGCTCGTTTTTAGACATGTTTTAAACGACACAAAACTTGTCGTTTACGCAACGCCTTCCCACGATCCGTTTTTCCCAGTCCCGCAGCCTGACCGCCTCACGCCGGGCACCGGCAAACCAGACGTGGCCACGCCATCACAACCAGCCGAGCCGGTCCGCAAGCACCGCCACGGACATGACGGCTGCCTGATTCAGGATCCGCGCGACTGTCCCGCGACGACTCGCGGGACAGGTGTGGTTTGTCCGTCACACCACGTGCCTTCGATCTGAATCAGGCGGGGATGCTCGGGCAGGCCGTGCTCGTTGCGCTGAAGACTCAGCACCAGTTGCTCAACGCCGGCCGCTCCGATGATCGCGGGATTCTCGTTGATTCCGCTGATTCCCGCGTCGCTGCCGGCCAGACTCATGAGCACCAAGCCCAGCCTGTCGAGGTAGGCGCGACCAATGCCTGTCATCGTTTTCAGGTGCTTCAGTTTGCCCAGCGTGATGACGGCATCAGGGCGGTGTTTCTTCAACCAGATGACCACCTCGCGCTCAACAATCGACGGATGACAGACCTGGACCGGAACGCGGTCATCCTCCGCGAGCGCATTCTGCGCGAAGGTGTAGGCGGCGACGAGCCGATGCCCCCCACGCTCGTCATGGCCCCGGGGAATCAACAGCCCGGGCCGTCGGTAGCCGAGCCGGGCCAACCGCCGCAGGATGGTGACCATGTTTCCAAAATGATCGGGAATCACCCGGTCCATCTTTGGCCGGTCCAGCGTGTAGGAGAGCGTCACCGCGGTGAACCGATCCCAGTCCAACTGCAGGTTGTCGGAGGACGAGGGCAGCGGTGGAATGAGAATCCCTCGAATCCCCCTCGAAGACAAAATCGACGTCATGCGCCGCGCCGTCATACCCGGTTCCGCCAGCCAGAAACTGTCCAGCGCGTAGCCCAGCTGATGCGCCCGGTCGCGAGCCCCACTCCACAGGAACCGCTGAAACTCGACGCCCTGCTTCGTGTAAGTGTCGGGATGATCCCAAAGGTTCAGCCAGCCGATCGTCTCCCGATAAGCCACCCGCCTGGAACAACGCACCTGCGCCATCAGCGCGGCCACGGCGGGATTCAGATGGTAACCCTCGCGGCCGGCCGCCGCGATCACCCGCTCCCGCGTGCCTTTCGCCACGCGCTGGTCGTTGCGCAGCGCCAGTGAGACAGTGGAGACACTGACCCTCAATTTCGCGGCGAGGTCGCGCAAGGTCGGCGTTGGTTCCAGTCCGTTCATCGCAGCCAACGCATAGGCCACGCGCAACCTGCATGCCACGAAAAATTTCAACGTGTTCGATAAGGACCTTTTCGGCGCGACCCGTGTTTGCCGGATAATCGCGACACCCCACCCCTCGCAATCCCGCACCCCATTTCCCCGACGCGCCGCCAACCCGGGCCGCGCGTCCGGTATCACTCTGGTCGGAGCATCCCAGCCCCGGCCCCTTACCCCCAAAAACATGAACCCCACCCACACCCCGCCCCTGCCTCGCCGCGGCCTGCGCCGCATTCTCTCGCTTGTCCTCGCCACCACCGGAATCGCATTGATCGCGCCCCTCGCGCAGGCGCAAACCGCAACCGTCATCATCAACGCCAGCAGCGTCGTGCGCGACGTCCCCGCCGGCCTCGGCGGCGTTTGCATGGCCAGCAACTTCTGGGAGACCAACAGCCCCAACTACCGCGACGAACTCATGCGCGCCAAGGTGGGCGCGGTTCGCATCGTCGGTTACCCGGCAGACACCACCGATCCCACCAAACTCGGCAGCGTTGAAGCGCTCGACCGCAAGGTCGCCCAAATCATCAACGCCGGCGCCGTCCCCGTCTTTATCCAGTGCATCGAGTCCGAATCGCAGACCGTGTTTAAAAACGCCCTGCTGCGCCTCGACGGCACTCTTTATCCCACGGGCGACACCACCCCCATCCGCCAGCGCGTCGCCACCAACCTCACGTTCCTGGCGAAACGCTATCGCGCGGCCCCGTTCAACCTGACCACCCAATACTGGGAAATCGGCAACGAACCCGACCTCGCCAACGTGAACTACAGAGTGGCCAACCCCGCCGAATACATCGGCTTCTTCGACGCCGCGCACGACCAACTCGACACCTCCGAGGTCCGCGAGGATGTCCTGCTCGCCGGTCCTTCCATGAGCTGGGACTACGGCTACGACACATGGCGCGACACGCTCATGCACGATTTTCTCACCGCCTGCGCCAGCCAGGTGGATATCGTCACCCGCCACCAATACGCCGGCATCCGCACTTGGGAGTCGATCCCCTTCACGCCCTACACGCTGCTGAACAACCCCAAGCAAACCCTCCACTTCGACCACACGTTCCTCGGCTACAGCAATCGCGGCGAAGCCCGGCTCCTCGCCGCCATGGACGCGCGCGATGTGCCCACCACGGTCGGAACCGGCATCACTGAGATGGATCTCTGGTGGAACGATCAGGGCGCCCACTGGTTCAACACCATCACCCAGTCGCTCTGGCATGTGCTCTCCCACCGCAACGCGCTCTACAACACGCGCAGCCTGCTCACCAACGGCTTTCTCTTTGACCGTTACAGCGGAGACCACGCGTTCTTCAACGGCGACCGCACCCCCGGCTACTCCTACTGGGGCACCTACATCATCGGAGCGCTGACAGGCGACCAGATGCTCGCCCAGACCAGCAACAACTCCCACCTCGTCGTCGCCGGCAGCAAAGACGCACGCCACATCTACGTCCTGCTGCTCAATCGGCACGACGCCACAACGTTCTCCGCCAACGTCACCGTCAGCAACGCCACCGTGGTCGGCACTCCGGTGGAGTTCACGCTCTCCGCCACCGAGAACACCTTGGCCGCAGGCGTGCCCGCGACCGGCCTCGGCACAAGCTTCACCCGCACCGTCGCGCCGATGAGCATCAAAGTGATTCGCTTCGATCGCGCCGACGCAGCCACGCCACCGGCGCCGCCCACCCCGCCAACGACCACGCACTTCACGACCAGCTTCGATTCCGCGCCCGCCAGCATGCAGACTTACGCTGTCGGTTTCACCCCAACCCTCGCCTCCGGCCGTCTCCAGCTCACCTCCACGACTTCCCACATGCGCGCCGCCGTGATCCTCAACGGCCAGCCCCTGCCCGCCGCCCGCAACCGCGCCCAGATCCGCTTCGGCTTCCAGGTCGTCCACAACAACGCCGAGGGCTTCGTCTTCGGCGCCTACTCCGCCAGCCCCGGCGCGGTCGGCGACGCCGGCCAGGCGCTCGGCTACCATGGCCAGACCAATCGCCTCTGGGGTGTCAAAATCGACAACAGCCCCGACCAGATCGCCATCATCCCCGCCACCACCAACGCCACCGTGGACGGCTGGGCCACACAACCCATCGAGCTCTACAACGGCTCGGACAAGTTCATGGTCATCGACTACGACGGATCCGCCGGCACCTTGCGCGCCCGGATGTATCAAGGAACCAACGACACCGGCGCCCTGCTCTCCGACGTCACCAGCCGCGTCGGCGTCCCCGCCTCGCTTCCCACCGGCACCGTGTTCGGCTTCACCGGCGCCACCGCCCACTACAGCCAGACCACCTACATCAACGACCTGACCGTGCTCGCCGACAACGCCGGCGGCGGTGGCTTCACCCTCGGCGAGGAGGTCGTCCTCGACAATGCCTCCCCCTCGGGCGTCACCATCACCGGCACCTGGTCCCCCGCGACGTATCCGGCGACCTACTACGCCACCGACTACCTACACGACCAGAACAACTCCAAGGGATCCAAGTCCGTGCGCTACACCCCGAACCTCACCGGCTCCGGCTCGCGTGATGTTTACATGCGCTGGCCCGCCCACGCCAATTGGTCCGACGTCGCGCCCGTCGTCATCCAGCATGCCGGCGGCACCTTCAGCCGCACCGTCGACCAAAAGACCAACGGCGGCCAGTGGATCAAGCTCGGCACCTGGCAGTTCGACTCCGGCAGCACCGGCTACGTCCAGATCAACACCGGCGAAACCACCCAGCACGTCGTCGCCGACGCCGTCCGCTTCGTAAACGTCGCCACGCCCTGATCCGTCTCCAAGGCTCAACACGGAGTGGCCACTCAGCCACTCCGTCGAGCCCGCCCGTGCACACGGCCACGCATGCGTCCAGCGCCGCTCCTTTCGCGCCTCCTCGCTCGCCCCAATACTTACGCCGTAATTACCTGAAACGACACAAATTTTGTCGTTTTAAGCAACGCCAGCACAGGCATTTTTTGGTAGTCTTGGCCCAACATGGCTACCCTCGACCTCACCAAATCCCGCTGGCAATTCCGCGACACCACCTCGAAAACCTGGCTACCCGCGACCGTTCCCGGCTGCGTCCACACCGACCTTCGCCGTGCCAGGCAGATTCCCGATCCCTTCTTCGGGACCAACGAGCTCGGCCTCCAATGGATCGAGGAACGTGACTGGGAATACCGCGCCACCTTCAACGTCGCTGAAAAACTCCTCGAAGAAAACGAGGTGGAACTCGTCGCCGACGGCCTCGACACCGTCGCCACCGTTTATCTCAACGGCAAAAAAATCGCCGCGACCGACAACATGTTCATCGGGCACCGCTGGTCGGTGAAAGCCCTTCTCCATCCCGGCGCCAACGAGCTGCGCATCGTCTTCGGCAGCGCGATGCGCTACATCCGTGAAGTTCGTCCCGAGTTCACCCCGCCCGGTGAATTCAACGATCCCGTCGGTAACTGCGTGCGCATCCGCAAACAACAATGCCAGTTCGGCTGGGACTGGGGCCCTCGCTTCGTCACCGCCGGCATCTGGCGAGGCATCCGCCTCGAAGCCCGTTCCGTCAACCGCCTCGCCGCTGTCCGCGTCACCCAGTCTCACGCCAACGCCGGCCGCCGCGTCTCCCTCACCCTCGCCCCCGAACTCGCCCGCCCCGATCCCAAAGTAACCTATTGGGTTACTTTATCTCTGGACGGCCGGGCGGTCTCGCAGCTTGAAAACATCGGCGGCGACGCCCTCGCCTTCGAGGTCCCCGACCCGCAACTCTGGTGGCCCGCCGGCCAGGGCTCGCAGCCGCTTTACGATCTGGTCGTCACCGCCCGGGACGACGCCAGTCGCGAACTCGGCACCGTCCGCCAGCGTCTCGGCCTGCGCACGATCGTCCTCGACCGTCACGCCGACCAGTGGGGCGAATCCTTCCAGTTCCTCGTCAACGGCCGCGCCGTTTTCATCAAGGGCGCCAACTGGATTCCCGTGAACAGCTTCGTCGCCGCCCTCACCCGCGCCGACTACGCCCGCGACCTCCGCGCCGCCGTCCTCGCCAACATGAACTGCATGCGCCTCTGGGGCGGCGGCATCTACGAGAGCGAGGACTTCTACGACCTGTGCGACGAACTCGGCCTGCTCGTGTGGCACGACTTCATGTTCGCCTGCACGCTCTACCCCGGAGATCCCGCCTTCCTCGCCAGCGTTCGCGCCGAGGCCGACTATCAGGTCAAACGCATCCGCCATCACGCGTGCCTGGCCCTCTGGTGCGGCAACAACGAGCTCTTCCAGCTCAACGAAAAAGCCCTCCGTGAACAACCCGCCTTCCGCAAGGCCTACGACGATCTTTTCCACGGCGTCCTCCCCGCCGCCCTCGCCGACCACGACGGCGTCACGCCCTACTGGCCGACCTCCCAGTGGCGCGGGGACTGGCAATACGACAACACCCACGAGACCGGCGAAAAGCGCGGCGACACCCACTACTGGGATGTCTGGCACGCCCGCCAGCCCGTCAAATCCTACGAAAAGTGGGCTCTTCGCTTCTGCTCCGAATTCGGCATGCAAAGCTACTCCTCGCCCGAGACCCAG
>JAQSWS010000086.1 GCA_029266495.1 Rariglobus sp.
GCCCTTGGAGGCGTCACAGGAATCGCCCTTATTGTTCTTTTCGTATTATTAGCTCTCCGCTTTTTATTCGGCGTTAGGTCATGGATCACATCCGGCTCCGGTATACTTAGCTTGTTTGCGATTGGGGCGGTCCTCTTTTTTTCTTCTTTCTCAAAAAAGCTCGCCGAAATCAACGGCGATCAAAGATCAAAAAATAGCCCCACAAAAGCCGCTTCGCCCACACCAGAAACAATAAAGACCGAACCCTACAGGAAATTCCGGAATACGAAAGACATGGAGATTGAGGCAAAGCTGGTTTATTTCGACGGAATGAATGTTACAATCCAGCGCACTGATGGGTCCAAATTCACGAATTCAATTCTGATATATTCCGGACCTGACCAAGAATACATCCGCAATTCAAAAAAATGAAACGGAGCCCAACCAGCGGCTACAGACAATGCGGTCCAAGCTCCCCATGAATGCGGCAGCTGTCACGTGTCGTGCTGCGCACGCTCCGCGTCAGTTGCATCGTGCCTGATCCAACATTCGGAAAAATAAAGATGAAAATCCATGTCGACGATCTGAAGGGCGATGGAATAGCCGCTTTTCTGGAAGAACACATTCGAGATATGCGTGCGATATCACCCCCGGAAAGTAAGCATGCACTAGACTTGGATGGTTTAAAGAAGCCAGAAATTACATTTTGGACGGCAGTCGAAAATGATCGTATAATCGGTTGTGGCGCCCTCAAGGAATTAGATAAAGACCAAGCCGAGGTTAAGTCCATGCGCGTGGCAGCCGAACAGAGAGGAAGGGGAGCAGGGTCAGCCTTGCTCGTTCACCTAATTAAAGAAGGGAAAAGCAGGAACTATAGATTATTATACTTGGAAACCGGTTCGATGGATTTCTTCAAGCCGGCACGTAAACTTTATGAGAAATTCGGATTTTATTATTGTGGCCCTTTTGGAACTTACAAAGAAGACCCCAACAGTGTATTCATGAAGAAAGATCTATGAAACGGAGTCTCGTCCAAGCGTTACGAACAGTGTCGTTCGCGATCACGCCGGCTGCTGCGGACGCCACGCCTGCGGATCACGTGTCCGGATCTGAAGAGTCAGGCAAAGTGAGATGATTATCACCAACTGCAGCTTTACCCAGGCACCGGAGATTCTCGCGATCTTTAATGACGCGATTTTGAATTCGACCGCACTTTATGACTACGAGCCTCGAACGATGGCGAATATGGAAACGTGGTTTTCCGCGAAGCAAAAAGGCAGATATCCGGTGTTGGGAGCGTTCGATGATAACGGGGCATTATCGGGCTTCGCTAGCTTTGGTGCGTTCCGCGCCTGGCCTGCTTACAAGTATTCGATCGAGCACTCCGTTTATGTTCGTGGCGACAGGCGTGGTATGGGTCTCGGAAAAAAGCTCCTCGCGCGGCTTATCGACCTGGCCGAAAAGCAGGATTACCACATGATGATCGGCGGCATCGATTCATCGAATGCAGCAAGTGTCAGATTACATCAGAGCCTTGGATTTACTCATTGCGCCAGCATCAAGCACGCTGGATTTAAGTTTGGGCGCTGGCTTGATTTGGAGTTTTACCAGTTGCTTTTGCCCACACCTGAAGCGCCAGGCGAAGAATGAAAATCACGGAGCCCAACCAGCGGCTACAGACAAATCGGCCCAAGTTCCCCATGAATTCGATAGCACAGTGTCCCCATGCCTGATCCAGAACGTTGGGCAAAAATTATGAAAAATGTTGCCTTACTTATCTGCTGCCTAAGTTCGATATGCTTGCGAGCGGAAGATCCGGCGGCATTTAAAGATCCAAATACATCGCATGCGGAGTCGGCCAGGATATTAGCAGGAAAGCTTACACGAGAGCAGATCGACGAAGAAATAATGTTTCAGCTTTATCGCACCCTACATGATGCCAAATACCCGATTAAGCACGATGAAATCGTAGCCAGAGCGAAAAGATTAACGGAAGTCACGGGTTGGCACATGTCTGCCACTCGAAAGGTCAGAAAGCTTTTTTACGATCTCCCCCTGTTTTCATCCTCAACGGAACGATACAAATTAATGCTTATTGTAGCGTCTGGAGAGCGATCTGACGAAATGATTATATCAGAAGCGAAAATAGCGGTAGTGCTGAAATCGGGCTACTACATAAAAGAAGACATATCAGAATGAGAACCATGAAGCCCAACCAGCGGCTACAGACAATGCGATTCAAGCTACCCATGAATTCGATAGCACAGGGCCCGCATGTCTGACCCGGATGTTCGACGGAGTATGAAATTCAGGCGTGAAAGCAGCATGCGCATGTGGGCGATCGGTCCCGCAATTTGCATCTCTGGACTCATCCTTGGGGTTTCCATCGATGCGCCCTCGCTGCTTTTGGCAGCGTTCTCGCTGTTTTTTACAATATCCTTGCTCGCTGTAGAATGGGTTATTTTCCCTGCCGATAAGATGATAGTGAAGCGAGTGACGGTCGCGTTCTTCGCGACTGTTTTTCAGAAGAAATACAGAATCGCAGATGGATATCAGCTTTCCTTGAGCATTACTCCAAGGGGGACAAAAACCCAAGATGGGGATTTCATATCCGATTATGCCAAGCTGGAACTTACGAGCGCAGATGATACCTTGCGCCTTACCGAAGGCACCGACGTCGATCGCGTCACTTCGATTGCGAATTCCATCTCTAAGACCTTATCGATTCAGATCGTGACGAATGAAAGCCAAGCCTAACAACGCGCTGGAGCTTCTCTCTTCACGAATATTCCTATCGCGATATCGAACTGGACAAATGGATATCTCGATTTGGTGAAATTTACGACGACTCCCGAAAACTCGACGACTGCAGGAGACGGAATCTTACCAAGGTCGAGTATGACGAAACCAAGCAGTTTGTGCGCGACGTCATTGCTGGAAAAGCTGAGCTATGAAACGCCCTGGCCATCAGCTGCATAGGGAGTCTCGATACATTGGATGCGAGCATTCAACTCAAGGGCACGCGGCCGTCTGCCACGTCGTCGAATGACACCACCCGGATGTCCGACTCTCCCGCGAGATACTCCGCCGTCTGGTGCAGCACCTTGATGAACGCCTCGTCCGGCGTGTCGTTGATAAAATACTCCCACCAGTGCGTCACCAGCACCGTGACCATCTGTTTCCGGGTCGTGCGCCGGATCGATTCGAGCATCGTTTCGACCGGGCGCTGATACGACAGCAGGCATCCCGGATGGCTTAACAAGTGCGACTCGCCCACCTGCCAGTGAGGCTGCTGGCGAAGTTTCCTCATCGCATATTGCGGCCACCAGGCACAAGGCATCCGGCCGAGTTCGAACCAGCCGGTCGACACCACGTCAAACTTGTCCGCCACGACCGCCATGCTGTCGCGCGAAAGCCGGTCATAAGGCGCCACGAACGTCCGCGGCCTCCCCAATCCCGCCTCCTGAAGACGGCGCGCACCGTGCTCGACGCGCCGTGCAAGCTCACGACGGTCGGTTCGCTCAAATTCAAAATAGTCGTGATAACACCCGTGCTGGAGAACGTGGTAGCCGGCGTTGGCCCCCAGGTAAGCGAGCAAGCCCGGACTCTCCGCCATCGGCAGCGTCGCGGGCTCGGAGCCTGTCCTCGCCATTAAAAAGCCCTCCAGGCGCCCGTCGGGCATGCGCACCTCCGTGCGAACCTCCGGGATCACCGATAGGTTGATCGGCAGGCCACGTTCCAGGAACGGACGATACAAACGGTCCAGACATTCCGGAGGCGTCAGCGCGTTGGTGTCGTCATCACGCAGAATAACGTAGCGCATGCTTTTCATCAATCAGGTGTTCATAGAGCTGCTTCATCCGCGCGGTGAGCACTGTCGCGTCGTATTCGCTCACGACCCTTCTTGTCCCCGCCGCGATCGACCGGGTCCTCCAGTCGGGGTTCCCCAGCGTCTGCTGCACGCCTGCGTGAAATTCCTCGGGCCGCTCCAGGTCGAATAACCACCCGTTCTCCCCCTGTTCGACGAGCGCCTTCGCACCCGACGTGCGGCTGGAAATCACCGCCGTGCCCGCGGCCCACGCCTCCAGGAGGACCAACCCGAAGGTCTCCGAAAGCGAAGGCAGCAACACCGCCTGCGACTCCTGCATCAACCCGATTAACCGCGGGTCCCCGGGCGGCAGTTTTCCCGTCAGCCGCACGCTTGCGCCCAGGCCGAGCCGCTCGATCATCTGCTCCACCGCCTTTCCGTAGGCCTCATCCGTGCAAGGTCCCGCGAGGACCAGCATCGCGCGCGGATTACGCTGCAACAACCCGGGCATCTGCTCAATCAGCCATCGTTGGTTTTTGACCGGATCGATTCTTCCCACCGAGAGCAGCACCTGCCGTCCCTCGATCCAGGGAAACGCCTCCCGCGCGGCGGCACGCCGGTCCTGCTGATAAAGTTTCGCTGGCACGCCGTGCGGCTGCACCATCACATGCCGGTCCGGATGATGCTGGCGGATCAACTCCGCCTCGCGCGGGTTGCACGTGACGATCGCATCGGCATCCATGAGCACCCGCCGGGAACGCAGGATCAGGCCGAATAGCTTGCCCCATTCCCACCCGCCTCCTTCGTGCTCATTGAGCCCGCGCTTCACCTCGGGGGGGAGATCGTAAACTCCTCCGTGAATGGTGACCACGAACGGCACCTTCTTCCGCCGCGCCACCGTCATCCCGATTCCGCCGAGCCGCCCGAGCGCGTGCGAGTGCACGACCGAAATCTCCCGGTCCTTCCAAAGCGCACCGAATAGATCGAACGACATCAGGTTCCCGCCCACCGAGATCATCTGCCGCCGCCGCTCCGGCGCGATGCCCCACACCGGCACGCAGGTCTTGAAACGCTTCACCACGCAACCGGCGTCGACGAGCGGATCCGCCACCCCGGAGGCCTCGGTCATGAGACGCGGGCAATGAACGACGGAGCCGACGCCGTGATGGCGCAGCCCATCGCAAAGCTGGCGGATGGCCGTTTCCGTGCCGCCCCACTCGGACGGATTATATTTTCTGAGAAGGTGCGCGACGTGCATAAAGATTATCTCCACTCCCGCGCCATTGCGGGCGTTTCAGGTTCGAGTTCCACCACGCCGTCATCGTCCATGCCCTGCCCTTCCGCGTTTTCCCGCAGACGCTTCGCCTCCTTTTTTCGATGGTAGTGGAGGCTCGCCAGCACGCCGGCGAGAATGTGGAACGTGATAAAAATCGGCGTCTGCCGGTAGGTCCACTCGGTGACGCTCTGCAGAAAAATGCCGCATGTGCAGAAGAACAGCCCGATCCCCAGGCGCAGCATCGGGTCGGTCGATCGTCGCAGTAGAAAAAGCCCGCCCATCCAGAACCAGCGCAACCAGACAAAAGCAAAGATGATCACGCCAGGCACGCCGAGTTCACCCGCCGTCAAAGCCATCAGGTTGTGCGCGGGTGCGGCATAGAAGGCACTGGGATCGTCCAGGTCTCCGGCCGACATCCCGCTGGCCTCGTAGTTTCTGTAGGGGAACCCGGCCCGCGGGCCATAGACCGCGCTCACCCACCATGACCAGTTGTTCAACCCCACGCCCCAAAAGTGGTCCTCCATGATCGCGCCCGCCCATCGAAAATAAACGCCGCGCCCCTCGTTCTGCTTGTTCATATACTCCTCCTCCAGCGTCGCCTGCTCGTAGCGGCTCATCAGCATGTCCCAGGCTTTATACACGGCCACCACCGCCATCATCGAAATCAAGGCGCAGACGATCACTTTCTTCAGCGTGATCTTCCAACTCACGGTGAAGAGCGCCGCCCCCATCATCACCATGCCAAAAATCGGAACGCCCGCGCGGGAGATCGTCAGCAACACCGTCAAACCTCCCGCCGCGGCGGACACCCAGCACAACATCTGCAGCCAGCGGGGAAAGTTTGCCATCGCCGCCGCCACGAAGAGCGGACTCACCATGCACATATACATCGAGAGACTGTTCGGATCCTCGACCGTGCCCTCCACCCGGTGCATGCCGTCCATATACCGCTGCTTAAGCGCCGTCGCCCCGTCCAGGCAGACTGCGCAGGCCAGTGCAAACACCAGAATCGCCAGTTCCCGCCGCGTCCGCACGAACAGGGCCGCTGTCACGAAAACCAGGATACCACGCAGCACCTTGGTCAGCTCGAACAACCCGAAGATCTTCGGGTGCGACGTCGCCATCGAGAACGTGCAATAGAGGGCGTAAAGCACGAGAAGCCCGAGTCCCGCGGGCCAGAAAATGCGCGAGCTGTCCTTGTAGCGCGGGTTCAACACGCAGCCCGCGAGCAACGACATGGCGAGAATGTCCACGCCCGTCATCTCCACGCCTCGCGTCGTGCCCCGATACCATTCCAGGCTGAAAAAATTGACGTCCAGCTTCGTCGTCAGCGCCGCCCCCACGACCATCATGAAAAACATCACGTCGCGAAGGCGCGGCGAGAGCGTTGACACGATCATGCCCGCACCGGTTGCGCAAACGATCAGGAAGAGTGCGATGAAATGGGTGGTGGACATGGATCGTTCACGCGCGTGTGCGTGATGCTTCCGTGATCATTTCGCCTCAAGTCCCGCGGCGTGCAAAAGGGTCTGGCGCCTGGCCTTGGGCCAATAGGCCGCCGTTCCGCGCCGCAGGGAGCGAAACGCGCGCCAGCATGCGATCATCGTGACCACGAATCCGACCGCGGCCGCCGGCGCATGGGTGATTTTTTTAAATCCCGGAAGTTTCGCCAGCCGCGCAAACCGGAACGTCAGGATGCCCGGGAACAACTGCCAGAAATGTTCGATTTCCCGGATGTGACGTTCGTTGAGCTTCTTGAACCAATCAGGGTCTTGCCGGTCGAGCCGGTCGATGGTCTCCGCCAGGTGCGCCCGTGCTTCGATCGGCAGCGATTCCAAATAGTCGAGCAGCACATGCACGGTGGTTTGACCGATCATCTGCCGCTTCTGATTGTTCAACACATCGGCGACCGAGACATAGGCCTCGTAAATGATCGCCGCGTCCGGAGCCTTCGCGATGTGGCTGACGTCCAGTTCCCGGGTCAATGAGCGGGTGCAAATCACCGCCTTCAAAAATCCATCGTCATTGGCCACGAGATCGCGCGGCAGCCGGATGTTGCGCACCACCTCCGCGCGCATGCAGTAAAGTTGCCCGCTGAAGCCGCCCGGAATGGTGCCGGTCATCGACGACGTCGCCAGCGACACGCGATCGAGCAGCGTTTTGTGCTCCTTGAAATAGATGTCCTTGTAATGCCGCCCGGTGGAAACCGACGCATGAGGATCCTTTTCAAGCGTCTCAACGAGACTGATGAGGGTGTCGCGCTCCCGAAAAATAATGTCCGCGTCCATCAGGCAGATGAAGCGCGCCTCGGGCGCGGAGAACTCGTGCACGAAGCGGTTCCATGCATTGCTGCGCCCCGGCTCCACGAGGTTCACGACGCGCGTGACGATCGCCTCCGGGTGATCGTTTTCGCCCGTGAGCCGGTCAAACGTCTCGCCCGCGACCTCGACCGTCCGGTCCGTGCAGCCATTGGCAATGCAGATGATTTCGCAACGCCGTCCGCGCACGGACATCTTTTCGAAGATGGATTGACGGAACAATGACTCGAGCGTCGTGCGGATCGAGTCCTCTTCGTTCCAGGCCATGATGCCGATCGAGAGATGGACCGGCTGGTCCGCCTGCAAGGCAGTCCGGTCGGATTGGGCGCAAGGTATGGAAAGCGATGACACGCCCACAGAGTAATCGTTTTGCCGGGCGGGGATGAGTAGGTGTGGACCTTATCGATAGGCGGGGAGGACCCCATCCAGGCCGCCCGGGTTTTCCGCTAATCTCAGGCCATGCGGAACTCCACCTCTTACTTCCCTGCCACCACGATCGGCGAGCCACGCGTCAGCATTATCCTGCGCTCCTATAACGAAGGTTGGGCGTTGCGCGAAACCCTCCCCGCCCTGCGGGCGCAAAACTATCGAAACTGGGAACTGATCGTCATCGATTCAGGCTCCACCGACGGTTCGGTCGAGATGATCCGCAAGGCCGGCCCCCGCCACTTCATCCAGATTCAACCTCATGACTACGTTCCGGCCCGCGTGCTGAATCGCGGGATGGAACTGGCCTGCGGCAACATCGGAATTTTTCTCAACGCCGACGCCACGCCGCAAGGTTCCAACTGGCTGCGGCCCTTGGTGGAGGCCCTGGGTGATCCGCGCGTCGCAGCGGTGTTTGGCCGCCAGATTCCCCGCCCCGACTGCAAGGCGGTCTTCGCCCATGACTACCATCGTTGCTTCGGCAATCGCTGCGAATCCGCGACGTGGGATCATTTTTTCAGCATGGTGAGCAGCGGGATTCGCAAGGACATCTGGAGCCGCCGCGGCTTCCTAGAAGCCATGCAATACTCCGAGGACGACGAATACACCCGCTGGTGCCGCGCCCAGGGTCATCGCATTGTCTACTGTCCCGACTCGGTCGTGATGCACTCGCACAATTACACGCCGCACCAGAGCTACAAACGCAGCTTCGGCGAAGCCTGGGCGCTCGCCGCCGTCTGGCCCGGCCAGCCCGCCGACATCACCGCCCGCGGCCGTGTTGTCCTGGGCTGGCTGAACGACTCCCGGCGCGACCTGCAGTTTTGCGTGCGCAACGGACGGCTTCGCGAGTGGCCTCATGCCGTTCGCATCCGCTGGGCGCAACGACAGGCTAAACACGACGGCTTTCGAGCCGGCTGGGGCATGCACCGCCAGGAGGAGGCCATTTCATGAATACGATCACGCTTGCCCCCGATCCGATCGCCCCGGCGGCTCCATCCACAGCACCGGCCCGCGCTCCTCGAAAAGCCACCCTCCGGCGCTTCACGCTCGACGGAAGCAAGGAGCTAGAAACACGCCTCAACGTATTGTGCATGCGAATACGCGCCGCCCTCTGCGGCCTGTTTCCCGCCGGCAAACTCGAAGCCGTCCTGCTCGGGGGAGGCTACGGACGCGGTGAAGGCGGGGTCTTGAGCACTCCGAACGGCGACCAGCCCTACAATGACCTGGAGTTTTATGTTTTCTTGAAGGGGAACCGCCATCTCAACGAACTCCGTTATCGACCGCCGCTCGAAGTCCTCGCCCACATCCTCACGCCGCAAGCCGGCATTGAGATCGAGTTCAAGATCGCCTCGCTCGAAGAACTCGCCCGCGGCCCGGTGAGCATGTTTTCCTACGACCTCGTCATGGGTCATCGCATCCTCGTAGGTGCTGAAAAATTACTGGACGCCTGCGCCCATCACCAGGTCGCCGCCGATATCCCGCTCGTGGAGGCCAGCCGTCTGCTTATGAACCGCTGCTCCGGCCTGTTGTTCGCCCGCGAACGCCTTGAGCAACGCGACCAGTTCACCCCTCAAGACGCGGACTACGTGCGCCGCAATATCGCCAAGGCTGCGCTCGCGCTGGGCGACGCCGTCCTGGTTGTGCGTCGCGAATATCATTGGAGTTGCCGTGAGCGTCATCATCGGCTGCTGGAACTCATGCCTGATCCCATTTTGCGGTGCCTTGAGCAGGTGCGTCACCACCACAAGGTCGGCGTCGCCTTCAAGCTCCACCCGGAACGCAACACCGGCTCCCTCGCCCAACTTAAAAATCGGCATGAGAGCGTCACTTCCCTCGCCCTTCACTTGTGGCTCTGGCTCGAGTCCCAGCGACTCAACACGCCTTTTTCCTCGATCCAGGATTACGTCGAGGATTCGTCTCCCAAATGTCCGGAAACCAGAGCCGCCCGCAACGGGCTGGTGAACGTAAAGACATTCGGTGTGGTCCAGGCGCTGAAAAACCGCCCCCACCGGCACCCCCGAGAACGTGCGCTCAGGGCCCTGTCTTTGCTTCTCTGGGAGCCCGACGCACTGGCATCCGCCTACTGGCGCGAACGCCTGCAAACGGAACTGAACACCGACGCCATCGATTTCCCCGGCATGGTCGCCGCCTACCGTGCACTCTGGTCCCGGGTAAACTAGTCGTGTCCCGTCCGCCTCGTGGCCCCGGGCGTGAGCTCAGGGAGCGCCGGCGGTCCCGATCCTCTCCTTCCCGCAACTCGCACCGGACCCTCACAACTCACGCCGCGAGCGCGTGCCAATACCGCGCCAGCTGCCGGTCCGTAAGCTCCGGTGAACGCTCCAGCACAAAAGTCGCGGACGGCCGCCACAACAGCGTGCGCAACGGCTCCAGCAACCAGCGCGGCACGTCGGGATCAACCAGGTTGTTCAAGATTGCGAGCGTCTGCCGCGACGCAGGCAGTCCCAGCCACTCCAGCAGGGCAAAGAGTCCTCCACGTTCATGCACGGCGGCAACTTCGTCCCAACGCGGACCATCCGTTCCGCGCAGGCTGGCGTGCGCCGCAAGAAACGAAACCAGCGCCGGCGTTTCGTTGAGGTCCGCCAGCAACTGCGGACAGCGCGCCACGATCAACAGCGCCCCCAGCCGGCCGAAACGGAATTTCTCCACAAAGGTGCGTTCCGCCGCCGGCACAAACTCGAGGTAACGGCGCCAGGCGGCCGCATCCACCTGCAACATCCCCGAAGCCAGCGAGGCTTCGCCGGCGGAAGCCGCCACCCAACGCTCCCCGTCCATGCGTTCCAGACCGGCCTCCGGCCAGACCGTCATCCGGTAAAGCGTGCCTACATGCGACCAGGTCAGCTCAACCGATGGAGGGGTCGCCAGGGCGCGCGAGGTGCGAACCGGACGGGAGGGGCTGATCAGCTTGCTGCGTGAACTGCGAGTTTTCATACGTCCATCCTATCCGGCTGCCTGGGACATTGCTTGTCCCAGCCAGGAAAATGTGCGTTTTATTTTTAATGCCGTTTATCACGCCTGCCACATACCAGCTCTCACACCCATGGTGACACCTCGTGCCCAATTATCCCGCCCCCCGCTCGAACGCATGTTGCGCATCCATGATGAACTGCGCCGGGGTTCGCTGGTGAACTGCACCCGGCTGGTCAAGACACTGGAGGTCTGCCGCAAGACCATCGTCCGGGATATCGCCTTCATGCGGGACCGGCTCGACCTGCCGATCGACTACGACCCGCGAATCCAGGCCTACCGCTACACCCACCCGGTGAACGCCTTTCCCACCGTGCAGGTGACCGAGGGCGAGCTGCTCGCCTTGCTCGTCGCGCAACGCGCACTGGAGCAGTATCGCGGCACTCCGTTTCACCGGCAGCTCGAGATCGCCTTCGAAAAGCTGGCGGGCGGCTTGCGCGATAAAATCTCCTTCACGCCCGCCGACGAGTTGCGCGCCGTGTCCTTTAAAAACATGGGCGTCGCCAAAGCCGATCTCACCGCCTTCAACGCCCTCAGCGGCGCGGTGCTCCGGCTCAACGAGGTCGAGTTCGACTATCGCAAGCCCGGTGATCCCAAAAAACTGCGCCGGCGCGTGCGCCCCTACCACCTCGCGCACCGGGAAAACCTCTGGTATCTGGTCGGCCACGACCTTGAGCGGAACGCCCTGCGAACCTACGCCCTGCCCCGCATCACCGACGTCGTCGTAACCAAACAGAATTTCGAAAAACCCGGTGACTTCTCACCTGAGAAGTTCTTCTCAACCGCGCTCGGCGTGCTCGGCGGCGACGGAGATTTCCTAGTCGTAATCCGCTTCAAAGCCGAAGCCGCCGATCTCGTGCGCGAGCGCGAGTGGCATGAATCTCAGGAGATGTGTGAACTGCCCGGCGGCGTCCTCGAGTTACGCCTGCGCCTCGGCGCCCTCGCTGAAATCGAACGCTGGGTGCTCGGTTGGGGCGCTTCCGCCGAAGTCCTCAAACCCCCTGCCCTGCGCGAAAAAATCCGCACCGCCGCCGCCACACTTGCCTCGATCTATAAAGGATAATCGTCCGTGCTCACCCGCGGAAACCCCTTCCCGCGAAGCTTCCTGACAGCGATTAAAAAGGAAAGCCCACCGAGAAATGCAGCGTGCCGCTGGGATCGCCTTCACGCGGATTCACATTGCGTCCGTATTCCAGACGCACCGGCCCCACGATCGTCTGATAACGAATGCCGAGTCCCACCGAATACAGTCGTTCATCCCACGGATAATCCTCCAACTCGGCCGCCTCACCCAGCGCATCGCCAAACACCACCAGTGACCAGGTCTTCGTGAGCGCCTGTTCGATCTCGATGTTAAACAGCGTATACGTTTCCGCCCCGATGAATCGCCCGTCGGGTCCTCGTGGCGCGGCTTCATCCTTTTGATAGCCGCGAATGCTGCTGTCGCCACCGGGATAAAAGCGCGTGTTCACCGGAATCAACTGCCCGTCGGGCGCGCCATACGTGGTGATCGCGCCGTGGGTCAGCCCCAGGTGAATCCAGCGGCTGCGCCCCCACGAGGTATGATAGGCGATTCCCGCCTCGAAGGCCTGATAATCCACCTCGCCGCCGAGTGATTCGCTCGCAAGCTCCGCCTGGGCGAACCAGCGATACCCTCTGCGCGGTCGCAACGGATTGTCTCGACGGTCCCTCGTAATCCCCAGGTCGATGCTCGCCACCTTCACGTTCTCCTCGTCAACCGCACTCGTCGCCAGCGTGTTGTCCTGATTGCTCAATGACTGGTAGGTGTAACCAATGCTCCCCTCGGCGTTGATCCAGGGAATGCGCCGCCGCACACCGGCGGTTCCGCCATACTCATGACGGACAAACGACTCCTCTTCGCGCCGCAATCCGAACACCCGCGCGGTGCCGTCCACCGATTCGCCAAACAGCTCCGGCACGGTGTAGGTGTATTCGCCCCGCGTGCTCTTGATCGACTGCACGAGGAGCAGCCTGCTCTGGTGCGCACGTCCCAGCAGATTTGTCTGCTGCAACTCCACGCCTCCGCGCAATTGCTCATAACTTCCGTAGCCGGCCAGCAAACTCGCATCCCAGCGCGGCAACTCACGCACCGTGAACACCGCATCACGCACCCCGCCCGTCGGCGGCTCGTAGTGAAGATCCACCGTCTCAAACACCCCCAGCCGCGCGAGCCGGTAACGCGAGCGCTCCATCGTGAGTGGATTTAACGCGTCGCCCTCCCCGTCCCGCACCCTCCGGCGCATGATCGATTCCCTGGTGCGCGTGTTTCCCTCGAAACGCACCGCGCCCACCGTCACGGCGGGACCCGGTTTCACGCGCAGCGTCACTCCGACATTTCGCCGGCCATCGCTGATCCCGCCGGGGCTTGGATCCACCTGGATTTGCACATCCGCATATCCCCGCTTGTAAAATTCGCGCCGTGCCTGCTCGGTCGCATCCTGCTGCCAGTGCTGCGACCAGGGTTTGCGCAAGCCCAGCGCGGCGGGTTCCAGCTTCACGTCGACGGCCTCCGTGCCTTCCACCCTCACGTCCGTGACCATCCAGAGCGGTCCCTCATGAACGGTCACCTCGACTTTGACCTCGCCGGTGCGCGTGTCGTTGTCGACCACCACGGCTTTCACCGTCGCCTCCGCATAGCCTTTCTGACGCAACGCGTCCTGCAAACTCTCCGCCGAACGCCGCAACCGTGCCGGCGAATAGGCCCGCGCCTCCGATCCGACCAATGGCACATCGGTGGGACGAAAATATCCACGCGCCTCCTTCAGCTTGATCGCCGCCAATCCATTGAATGCCACCGCCTCGATCACCGAGCGCACTCCCGTGTCCACGTCAAATCGCGCCACCTTGATCTCCAACGAGCGCGGCAGCAATGTCTCCAGGGAGGCGTCAAACTTGAACGTCTCCGTCCGGCCGTTCGTCAACACAAGCCGCACCGTCACGACGGGGCGCAGGAAACCTTCGCCGGCGAGCGCCGAAACAATCATGAACGCCGCGTCCTCCACCGTGCTCCCGCCAATGACCGGACCACGCTCGTCCCCGAGCATGCGCTCGAGGGCCACGCGTTGCTCGCGATTTCTCCACCAGCCCAGGCCGGAAACCGACAACTTCGCCGGCTCGGGCTGACGCTCCGCGGCAGATCCTTCCACCGCCGGCATCAACAGCAACAGACTCCCCAGCAGAATCCTCGTCCGGTTATTTCGGCGCATTTTTTTCCTCCTCCGTCTTCTTTTCCGAGAGCACGCGCCACTTCAACCCGAGGTTATATTCGTCAAACTCATCGTATTCGCCGACCACCGCCCAGCGTGGATTGAGCGCGTATTCGATGTCATAGGTCTCCCGCCCCTGCCGCGACACGCGTTCGCCCGTGGATACCGACAGACGCTCCGTCGCCTCGGGATCCCCTCCCAGTTGCTTGAGCAACGATTGCCCAAGATACGCTCCCAGCCGCGCCGCCCGCTCCCGCCCGGTGTAGGACACTTCGTTCTGCGGCGTCTCGCCGGCCATCACCATGAGCAGCACCTGCTCTGACTCCAATGCGGGGGTCGAAGAAAACGTCAGCTGCGGCTTGTCCGCCGTGCCCCTTATTTCCATGCGTAAATCATACCCGTAGCGACGGCCCGTTCCGATGAGCGAAATTTGCGGTTCGAACGGATTCGTTTCCGTGAGACGCACCCAGCCCTGCCTCACCACAAACGTGGCGAATGGCAGCAGCACCTTTCCTTCGTTGATCACCGCCTCCCCCGTCGCCCGCGGATCGCCCAGGGTGCCGTGCAAGCGGACATGCGTTGACGCCAGCCCGTTGAACACCGGCGTGCGCAAACGCAGAAACCGGTCCCCCTCCACCGACACGTCGAGCTGCCACTCGTTGAACGGCGGCACCTCCACCGCAAAATAAGGCGGACGCCGTCCGGGTGCGTTACGTGCCCCCCCGCTCGGCAGCAATGCGCGCACATCCATCAGGAAAAAACTATTTCGAAACCGCGTCGCGCCCGTGATCCGGGTAATCTCGTCCTCGCCCGTCACAATCCGCAGGTCCACATCGCCACGCATGAGCAAGCCCGCCTGTCGCACAAACGGAAGCTTCTCCCCGCGCAGCACAAGATCGAACCGTGGTTCCTTCCCCTCCGGCAGGTTTACCTTGCCGCTCAAAGTCACCGGCTGACCACCGGTAACCGCGCGGACCTCCTTCAATTCCACGGTCCGCCCGTCCAGCACGATCTCGGCTCCGATCGACTGCAACGTGCCCAACGGCCCCAGCGGACGCGACGCCGCATCCTTCAACCGGACGATGCCTTGAAGCTGACCGCCATGCTTGAGCTCCACATCCACCTGCAATGTTCCCGTCGGTGCCAGGTAAGCCGGCGCATAACGGGCCAGCGCCGCCACCTGTGCATCCGGAATCTCGATACGCGCCTCCCCCTCGGCCTTCAGCAGGGTAAACGGATCTTTCAGCAACGCCGTCCATTGCTTCACCGGCAGCCGCCCGCTCGCATGCACAAGCTGTCCCGCCGCCTTCAGGGTGAACGTCTCCAGCTTCACACCGGAACGATCCGCCGTCACGCGGACATCCACGTCCACGATGTCCGGCAATGAACGCAACCGTCCTTTGCCATCAGGAACCATCCGGGCGATGCGCACCGTTGCCTCGCCAAGCGGTTCACGCGCCGTGCCGCCCAGCTTTATCCGCAGCACCGGATCATCGATCACCAGCCCGGCAACGGAGCCGAGTTGTTCCCAAAAAAATGCGTTCGGCTCCGTGCTCGCCTCCACCGATAACTCCGACGTCTCGTCGATCCGCAGCAGCCGCGGCTGCCCCGGGTAAATCGTCAGCGGCAGCTTGCCGGTCGCCCGCGCCACCAACCGCTGCTCCATCGAGGCACTCAACGTCTCCAACCGCACTCCTTCCTCATTGCCTGCGGCCGACAAAGCCAGCTCGGCGCGTCGTCCGTCCTTCAACTGAACCACGCCCGCCCCCTCCGCGGTAAAAACAAGCGGCCCTCGGTTCCATTCGCCTTCCACCGCCAGCGAAGCCACCGACCAGTCCGGGCCGGGCAGGCGCCAGAGTTCACGAAGCCACGCGGAATCGAAATTTTTGACCGCCAGCTTCATCTCGCCCGCTTCGCCCCACGTCAGTTGCGCCGAGATTTCGCCTTCCGGACCTTTCAACCGGAACTCGCCGACCGAAAGCGAAGGCGCCCATTGCACGCGCACGGGAGCCATCAAATTCAACCGTTCCGCGCCCGCCTGTGTAAGCACCAGTTGATCGACCCGCGCCGAACCCTCCGCCACCGCACCGCTCGCCCGCACCCGCGTGCCCCCCGCC
>JAQSWS010000087.1 GCA_029266495.1 Rariglobus sp.
TGCATGCGCTCGATCCTGGCGCGAAGTCGCGCGTGTTCTTGCCCGGACTTGGCGGTCTCTGCGTCGTTGGCGATCAGCTCGATGAAAGCGTTGATGTGTTCGCGCGGGATCTTGAAGGGGGGGTGTTCCGGAGCCGGGGAAATCAACGCATGTTCAGGCAATGTAAGCCATTCTCCGAGTTTGTTGTCCCACTCCAACGGGGTGAAGGGTTCCATCCCGTTGCCTGGATAGAAGGTGAGTTCCCCGAAATAGATCCGCGAATTTTCGCAGTAGAGATCGACGCGCACAAAGGGAAAGTCCGCTGAGAGAGTCCGGGCAATGGCGAGCATTTCCTCCAGTTTGTCCGGACGAGGCGGCTCAACCGGGTTGTTGCGATACTCGCGCTGGAAAGGCAGATGCACCCAATCGGTATCGAAAAAATCCACGAACAACTCCTTGGTCCGGTTGGTGGCCGTGAACAGGCAGCGCGGCTCGCCGTGGTAGCAGAGGAACTTGTAGTCGGTCAGGGTATCGGGGTTGCCGATGAGCGGCTCGGCGATGACGTGAGGAACGATGTCCCGATAGGCCCATTCGTCGGAAACGAAATAGCGGTTGGACGAAGGATCCAGCCAGCGCGCAAGCTTCTCCCGGGCCGTTGCCAGATCAAAGCCCGCCTTATCCCTGCATATGATCGTTTTCCCTGAAGTGTGATTGGGTTTGAGGATGAACTCAGCGGGCAACTCGTCGAGATGGAGCTCATTGCCTTGGTTGTAGGTTTTTAGGGTGGGGATGCAGATATCCCGGCCGACCTTTTCACGAACATACTCTTTAGCGGCGGTTTTGTCAGAGCAACGAGTGAGCAAGGGATCCTGATAGAACAGCTTCAGCCATTGGATCTTTTCGTTGAAGGATTTTGGCTGCAGCAAATCCGGACTGTAGCCGACCTTCTTAAGAAATTTGGTGCTGATGCTTTCAAGCTTGTTCATGAATGAGAGCGTTCGTCTGGTTCGGGCGGGGTGAAAGGGGGGACTGAAAATAGAATCAGCCGCGGCCGCTTCTTTCTGCAATGCCGGGCATCGTGAAGCCAGGCCCGTCCGGATAAAAGCCACGGCTCGTTCGAGGTTGGCGACCCCGAGGCTTGCACCTTGGGGCCACCTGGCGGATCAAGTGGCGGGAACCGCTGGAACGGCCGCGGCGTAGCCGAAGAGGCTGCGTTTTTTGATGGCGGCGGCGACGGGCGGGGGGACCATTGTTTCCCAAGTGACGTCGTTCTCCTGGATCCGGCGGAGGACGTCGCGGGAGAAGATGCCGAGGATCGTTTTGTCAAAACCGACGATGCACTCGATGTAGTGGTTTTCCATCAGGTGCGCGTAGAGGTTGGCGAGGTGGTCCTCCACCTGGAGGTTCTTCGCGTTGATGAGGACGTTGGCCGCGAAAGGGGAGCCCGCGACGTTGCCGCCGGCGACGGGCGCGATGGT
The DNA here is from genome assembly GCA_029266495.1 of Rariglobus sp. Lineage (GTDB taxonomy): Bacteria > Verrucomicrobiota > Verrucomicrobiia > Opitutales > Opitutaceae > Rariglobus. Next base: position 1,458 of record JAQSWS010000087.1, read on the forward strand.
GGCGGGATTTCCTTCGGCGATGTAGCGTTCGTAGGCGAGTTGCTGCATCGGATAGATGTAGAGCTTGACCGCGTTGCGGAAGAGCCGGCCGAAGTTTTCCAGGATGCCGCCGGGGAGTGTCTCGTAATACTTCTCGTTGAAGATCTCGAGGAGGTTGTTGATGCCCATGGCGACGCCGATCATCTCCTGTGTGTAGCGGCGGAAATAGGACGTAAGGCGGTAATACTCGGAGTAGTCCGAGATGAGCACGGTGAAGCCGATGTCGCCGAGGAGATCGACGCGGGAGAGGAAGTCGTGCGCGTCGAGTTCGCCCGAGGCGAGGAGGTTGTTCATGGTGATCTCCATGAGCACGACGAGGTCTTTGCCCTTCACCTTCGGCTCCTGCATGAACTGGGCGCAGGCGCAGTTGAGCATGTCGACGTTGACATTGGTCACGGGGCGGAAGCTGCCGCGTTCCACGAGGACGGCCTTTTTGTAGAGGATCTCGGAGGGCTGGAGCACTTCGCCGCCGGCGCCGAACATCACGGCGTTGGTGAGTTTGTGGCGCACCAGAAAGAGCGACATGAGGCGGTTGTCCACCGGGCCGAAGGCGGGGCCGCTCATCTTGAGCATGTCGACCTCGATGCGCTCGGGGCCGACGTTGTCGAGAAGCGACTTGATCAGCTGCTCGGGGTTGTCGCGGTAGTAGAACGCACCGTAGATGAGATTGGTGCCCACCACGCCGAGGGCCTGTTGCTGGAGGAGGTTGTCCTTATCCCACATTCGGACGTGGATCATGATCTCGCTGGGCGGGCCGTGGGGTTCTGTCTGGAAGCGCAGCCCCATCCAGCCGTGGCATTCGTTGGTGCCCTTGTAGTTTCGGGCGGCGACGGTGTCGGCGAAGACAAAGAAGGTGGTGGTGTCGCCGCGTTTTCCGTCGAGGCGCTCGAGGAGCAGCGTGTATTCGTGATCGAGCATCAGGTTGAGGCGCTCGCGCGAAACGTAGCGGGGGGACTTGCCGTAGATGGCGTCGCTGAAGGTCATGTCGTAGGCCGACATGGATTTTGCAACGGTGCCCGCGGCGCCGCCGGCTTGAAAGAAGATGCGGGCGACCTCCTGGCCGGCGCCGATCTCGGCAAACGTGCCGTATTTGGGCTCGTCGAGGTTGATCGTAAGGGCCTTGCGGTTGGTGGTCAGCAGATCGGTGGGCTCGGACATCGGGGACATAGTTGATGAGGGGTGCGGCGGACCGCAATGCTATGAACGCAAAGCTCTGGTGACGGGCGCGGAAGCGGGAACCAGGCCGATTTGCTAAAAGCTCTGGCGGTGGAAGACGTGTTGGCTACGCTGCGGCACCTTATGAAGAATTTCTTTGCCTCGTTCCTCGGCACTCTGGCGGCTCTGGCACTGGCGATCACCGGAGTTGTCGTGATGTCGTTCGGGCTGCTGGTGGCGGTGTCCGCCCTGGATCCCCAGGTGAAGCCGTTCGAGTCGGGTTCATATCTGGTGTTCGACTTGAGCGTGAACATCACGGATACGCCGGTCGCGGTCGACGGGCTGAATCCGGCCGCTTTGCTGGGCGGCGGCGAGGCGCGGACATTGCAATTGCGCGCGGTCACGCATGCGTTGCGCGAGGCGGGCTCGGACAAACGCATCGCCGGCGTGGTGATGCTCGGGAGTCTGACCCCCGACGGCTATGGCTCGGGGTTTGCGGCGCTCAACGAACTGCGCGCGGCGCTGGCTGACTTCAAGAAATCCGGGAAGCCGGTGGTGGCGTATCTGGATTTCGCGGCGACGGGCGACCTGTATCTCGCGGCGGGTGCAACGGATCTCGTGCTCGATCCGTATGGCTCATTGATGGTCCCGGGACTGGCGAGCGAGCCGACTTTTTTTGCGGGCGCGTTCGAACGTTTTGGCGTGGGGGTGCAGGTGACCAAGGTGGGTGAGTTCAAATCCTACGCGGAGCCGTTCGTGCGCAAGGACCTGAGTCCGGAAAATCGCGAACAGCTGGGCAAACTCCTGGGCGACCTGTGGAGCGATCTGCTGGCCGACCTCTCCGAGGATCGCAAGATGACTCCGGCGGCGCTGCAGGCGGTGGTCGATGCGGAAGGCATCATCCGGCCGGAGTCGGCGCTCAAGGCGGGGCTGGTCGACCGGCTGGCGTATAAGGATGAAGTGATCGCGCAACTCAAGACGGCCACGGATCGCACGGAAGCCGACGAGCCGTTCAAGCAGGTCGCGCTGGCCGACTACGCACGCACATTGCCGGCGCCGGGGAGCCACTCGGGTCACGAGATTGCGGTGATCTATGCCGAGGGCGCGATCGTCGATGGCGAAGGTGAAGCGGACGAAGTGGGAGGCGAGCGGTTCGCCCGTGAGTTGCGCGCGCTGCGCCAGGACGACGACGTCAAGGCGATCGTGTTGCGGGTGAACAGCCCGGGTGGTTCGGCGACGGCGTCGGAGCATATTCAACGCGAACTGCGACTGGCGGCCGAGGTGAAGCCGGTGGTTGTGTCGATGGGCAGTTACGCGGCGTCGGGCGGGTATTGGATTTCCGCCTACGGCAGCCGGATTTTTGCCGAGCCGACGACGATCACGGGTTCGATCGGGGTGGTGGGCATTCATTTCGACGTGAAGAAACTGGCCAATGATCTTGGGATCACCTGGGACAGCGTGAAAACGGGCCGGCATGCGGACATGCTGACCATTTCACGGCCGAAGACGCCGGCGGAGCTGGCGATTCTCCAAGGCATGGTGGAGTGGATTTACGACGAGTTTATCCGCAAGGTCGCGGAGGGTCGCAAACTCGACCCGGCCGAGGTGCGGAAGATTGCCGGCGGACGCGTGTGGTCGGGCCGCGAGGCGGTGAAGCTTGGGCTGGTCGACGAACTCGGCGGACTCGATGCAGCCATCGCCCATGCGGCGGAAGCGGCCGACGTGGAGGATAATTACACGCTGGTGGAGTTTCCGCAGTCGCAGACATTCGCCGAGTTGCTCGCGGGTTGGCTGGAGAACGTGCAACCCACCCAGACCTCACAACGCGGTCTCGTCGCCCAAGTGGTCGAGCGCCTGGAGGAGCAGGCGAAGACCCTGCAGCAGTTCAACGATCCGCGCGGGGTTTATGCGCGGCTGCCCCTGGAGATCAGCGTGCGTTAAATCACGCGAGCTCAAGTCAACCGCCACTCCTTTTCACCCTCACTCCCGATCCTCATGTCATCCGAATATATTTTATCCCGCGATATCACGGCCACGGTCATTCCCGCCGGCGACACGGTCTCGCTCCCTGCCGGCACCTCCGCACATATCGTGCAAACGCTCGGTGGCAGCGTGACGGTGCGCACCGACCGGGGGTTGTTTCGCCTTCCGGCCGAAAGCGCGGATGCGCTGCAGGGCTTTGACCTGGCGACGCTCAAGACAGGACAGGCCCCGGCGGTGACGGGCGAGTTCAGCGAGGACGCGGTCTGGGCGGCGATGAAGACCTGCTTCGATCCGGAGATCCCGGTGAACATCGTCGATCTCGGGTTGGTTTACGACATGAGCGTGGAAAAAACACCGGCGGGAGGTCACGCGGTGGAGGTGAAGATGACGCTGACCGCGCCGGGTTGCGGCATGGGTCCGGTGATCGCCGAGGATGCGCGCCAGAAGATTGCGGCGTTGCCCACGGTCGAATCGGCCAAGGTGCACATTGTCTGGGACCCGATCTGGACGCCGCAGATGATTTCGGACGCAGGCCGGAAGGCGCTGGGGCTGGAGTGAGGCGGTGGACGCGGCAAGATGCCGCGTCTGCTCACTTCATGGGCACGGGTGAGGGCGGCGATGAAATCAATGAATCCGATCCTCGTCACGGAGGGCGGAAGAGGTTGCACCGAGCGTCGCAGAGTCCGATCCAGCTCCGGCCTCTGTAGTTTGTTCGGGTAAAGTAGGGACGCCTCTCCGAGGAGGCTGGAGCTGAAGGAAGGCGGGCGGATGGCTAGGCGGACGGCTCGGAGAGCCGTCCCTGCCTCAATCATATGCCTCAATCCTTCAAGAGGGACTTCAGGTCGGCGAGCGTGAGCTTGGCGTTGCTGGCGTCGCTGGCTTCGAAGACATCGGCGAGGAGGGCTCGCTTGGTTTCCTGCATGTGGAGGACCTTTTCCTCGACCGTGCCGGTGCAGATGAGCTTGTAGCTGGTGACGACTTTTTTCTGGCCGATGCGGTGGGCGCGGTCGGTCGCCTGGGCTTCGACGGCGGGATTCCACCAGGGGTCGAAATGGACGACGGTGTCGGCGCCCGTGAGATTGAGACCGGTGCCGCCCGCCTTGAGCGAAATGAGGAACACGGGGATGTCGGGGCTGTGGTTATAGCGATCAACCTCGGCCTGGCGTTGTTTCTGCGGAGTCGAGCCATCGAGGTAGCAGTAGGGCAGGCCTTGTTCTTCGAGTTCGGCGCGAAGCAGGGCGAGCAGGGACGTGAATTGCGAGAAGACGAGCAGGCGGTGGCCGTCGTCGACGGATTCGGCGAGGAGTTCGCGGAAGGTTTCGAGTTTCGCGGAGTGGTCGGCGGAGGAGTCTGGGGTGACGAGGCGCGGGTCGCAGCAGATCTGGCGCAGGCGGAGGAGTTGCGTGAGCGTGGCCATGCGCAGCGAGTTTTCGGATGCGCCACCGGCGGCAAGGGCATCGAGTTCCTGCTCGGATTTCTTCTGCCACTCGGTGTAGAGGCGGGACTGGGCGGCGGTCGGTTCGCAGTAGAGGACCTGCTCGATTTTGTCGGGGAGCTCGGTGGCGACGACCTTCTTGGTGCGACGGAGAATGTAGGGGGCGGTCTTGGCGCGGAGGCGTTCGTCGAACCAGCCGCGTTCGTCTCCACGGGTGCCGGCGGGGATTTTTTCGAGGTAGCCGGGCATGAGCAGATCGAAGAGGGCGCGCAGGTCGTCGAGGGAATTTTCCACGGGCGTGCCCGTGAGAAGAAAGCGGCTCTTCGTGTTGAGCGAGCGGAGCGCCTGGGCGTTTTGGGTGCGGCGGTTTTTGATGTGCTGGGCTTCGTCGGCGATGAGTGCGGCGAACTCGAAATCGGCGAAGCGATCGCGGTCGCGTGCGAGCGTGCCGTAGGAGGTGATGACGACGTCGTGGGTGGAGGCGTGGGCGGCGTCGGCGAGGCGCTGGCTGCCGTGGTGGATGAAGACGCGCAGGTGCGGAGCAAAGCGGGCGGTTTCGCGGCGCCAGTTTTCCACAAGAGAGGCGGGGCAGACGACGAGCGAAGGCAGGGATGAGTTGGGAGTTGAGTGTTGAGAGTTGAGAGTCGTAAGCAGCGCGATCGCCTGGAGGGTTTTGCCGAGGCCCATTTCGTCGGCGAGGATGCCGCCGAGCCCGAGGCGGTGGAGGTGCCAGAGCCAGGCGGTGCCGATCTGCTGGTAGGGGCGCAACAAGGCGGCGAGTTCCGGCGCGAGCGGCGCGGGTGTGAGGGCGGAGAGGTTGCGAAGGGCGTCGCTGCGAGCCTTCCAGGAGGCGGGCGGCTGGTAATGGGGGACGAGTTCGTCGATGAGTTCCTGGACCTCGGCGACACGGGCGGCGGGGATGCGCCAGGTGCGGCGGGCGGAGGCGGGCGCGGTGGCGCTGCCGGCGAGGGCGCGCTGGGCGGCGGTGATGCGGGCGATTTTTTCGGGAGGAAGCAGGAAGACTTTGCCGGAGGCGTCCTCGACATAGCCTCGATTGGTGGCGAGGGCGGTGCGCAGGTTGTCTTCGCCGACCTTGCCGGCCTGGAGGCCGAGGGTGAGGGTGAATTCGCCGGAGGTTTCCGCGATGTCGCACTGGACGTCGGCCTCGGCGAGCTTGGCGGTGTTTTTCTCGAAGTTGTCGGTGAAGTCGGCGTGCCAGGTGTCGCGCAGCGCGCCGAGGTGGAGGGCGAGGAAGTTGAGGGTTTTGTGGCGGTCGCGCAGCCACCACTTGCGGGTGAGCGCGTCGAGGGTGAAGCCGTGGGATTTGACGAGGTCGAGGGCGGCGGCGTAACCGCTTTGCTCACGCGAGGGCAGGGTGATTGCGAGGTAGTGTTCGCTGCCGTCGACGGTGAGGGGCGTGGACGAGGCGGAGCTTGACGGGCGGGACGGCGGACGGGCGGCGAGGAAGGGTTTGGCGGTGGGCGGCGGTGCAGGTTCACGGGCCTCGTCGAGGTGCTCGCTCACGCCGCGCAGGCGGGGGCCGATCCAAAGGAGGGGAGCTTGGGGGGCGTTGAGAAAGGCGAAGACGGGCTGGCCCTTGAGTGCGGCGACCAGTTCGCGGAGCTGGGCGCGGGTGAGCTGGAGGAAAGGTGGGAGGGTGGCGGCACCGCCACAGAGGCGTTGGAGGACGGCGAGGGCGGGAAGGAGGCCGGGCGCGGGCGGACTGGACAGATCGAGTTCCACCTTTACGGCAATCGCGTCGCGAGGGGCGGAGACGGCGAGATTGGGTGGAAGCAGAATGCGGAGCATCCGCCAAAATCCCCCGCCGGCGGGGCTCGACGCGAGCGGAAATTTTTACGGGAATAAAGACCGGCGGCACCGGCTCGCATGTCATAACCCATGTCCCACGAGGATGCATTTACGCAGGTGGTCGATGCCTACTACGCGCCGCTTTACCGCTTCGCCTTGAGCCTGGCGCGCAATTCCGCCGATGCGTGCGACCTGACCCAGCAGACGTTTTATGTGTGGGCGACGAAGGGGGCGGCGTTGCGTGATGTCTCCAAGGTGAAGACCTGGCTGTTCACGACGCTTTACCGGGAATTCCTGCGCGGGCGGCGGCGTGGCGCCCGGATTACCGCGCTGGACGACCTGCCGCCGGGGGAGGAGGATCCGCCGGCGGCGGAGGCCGATCTTGCGTTGAAGCTGGATGCACAACAGGTGGTGGAGGCGTTGCAGGAGGTGGACGAGGGCTTCCGGGCGGCACTCACGTTATTCTACCTGGAAGATCTGCCGTATCAGGAAATCGCAGACATGCTCGAGGTGCCGATTGGCACGGTGATGTCGCGATTGTCACGAGGCAAAGCCCAGCTCCGCGCGGTGCTGGCCCGGAAGGAAGCCGCGCCAAAGGTCATTCCATTCCCCATTTCCGAGAGGAAAACCTCATGAACACCACCGAGGCCAAATTTATTTTGCAGGCCCGCCGTCCCGACGGACCGGACGACGCGGATCCGCGTTTTGCGGAGGCGCTCGAGCAGGCGCGGCGCGACCCCGCGCTGGCTGACTGGATGGCGCGTGAACAGGCGTTTGACGGTGCGATCGCAGAGAAACTCCGCGCGGTGCAGCCGCCCGCCGGGTTGCGTGAGGCGATCCTTGCGGGGGCACGCATGAGCCGGCCGGTTCCGTTTTGGCGGCGCCCCCAGGTGCTCGCGCTGGCGGCAAGCGTGGCGATCATTCTTGGGCTGGCGGCGGCCTGGCCGGCATTGCGTCCGCCGGCGGATGCCGAACGGCTCGCGCTTGGCGTGCTGGAAGAGGTCGACTCGACCGCGCATCACGAGGCGATGCCGCATCCGCGCGGGATGTTGCGCACGCTGCTGACGGATCCGGCAACGCGGCTGGCAGGGGGGCTTCCGCTCGGTTTCGAGCAGTTGAAGGCCGACGGGTGCCGTTCGCTGAGGATCGCGGGGCGCGACGTGCTCGAAGTCTGCTTCGAGCGGGGCGGCGAATTTCACCTTTATGTGGCGAGGCGCAATGATTTCGAGGGTGACAACGCGCCGATGTTCCGTGAGCGCGGCACGCTGGCCTCGGTCGCGTGGATGGACGAGCGGCACGCCTACGTGCTGGTCACCGGCGAAGGCGCGGCGACGTTGCGCACTGTGTTTTGAATTTTTTGGGAATAAGCGGCCGTCGGGCGGCTCTCAATCGCATCCACTTCTTATGTCCACCGTCATTCATTCCCCGTTATCGTTTCCGCTGCGCGTTGCCAGCTGGGTTGTGCGCGTGATCGTCGCAATCATCCTTGTGCAGACGCTGTTCTTCAAATTCACCGGCGCGCCGGAGTCGGTTTATATTTTCCAAACGGTAGGCCAGGAGCCTTGGGGCCGCTATGGTTCGGGCGTGGTCGAGCTGATTGCGGCGGTCCTGCTCTTCGTGCCGGCGTTTGTGCCGGTGGGGGCGGGGCTCGCGCTCGGGGTGATGACCGGGGCGATCTTTTTTCACCTCACCAAACTGGGCATCGTGGTGCAGGACGACGGCGGGCTGCTTTTCGGGCTGGCGCTGGTGGTATGGACGGGGAGCGCATTCCTGCTCTGGCTGCACCGTCGTGAACTGCCGGTCATTGGCGGGAAACTTTAACCTTCGACCCGGTTTATCATGAAGCGGTTCATACGTTGGGCGGCGGTCGCGTTCGTTTTGTTTTCGGCGGGGGTGCTGAGGGCGGAGAAGCCCGTCAACACCACGTTCACGGGCGTGGCGATCAAAGGTTACGATCCGGTTGCTTACTTCACGGTGGGGAAACCGGTGAAGGGCGAGACGGAGTTTGTCCACGAGTGGAACGGTGCCGAGTGGCGTTTTTCGAGTGCGGCGAATCGCGATCTGTTCAAGGCGGATCCGGTGAAATACGCGCCGCAATACGGCGGATACTGTGCCTGGGCGGTGAGCCGCGGCTACACGGCCGGAATCGATCCGGACGCGTGGAAAATCGTGAACGGGCGCCTGTATCTCAACTATAGCCCGAAGGTGCAGGCGCAGTGGGCGGAGGATATTGCTGGCAATATTGCGAAGGCCGAGGAGAACTGGCCGAAGATTTTGAAGAACTGACCGTCTTTCCGCACACATGATCGCTCATTGCATTCGCGACAACGTCGAGGCCTTGCGTCAGGGAATTGGGCTGCTTGCCGGCCTTTCGTCCGAAGGCTACACCCTGCGCGCGCCGGCGTGTTTTAACAGTTCGGCGGGCGGTCATCTGCGCCATGTGATCGAGCATTATCTGAGTTTCCTCCAGGGAACGGACACGGGTGAAATCGACTATGAGGCGCGCGCCCGCGATCCCCTGATCGAGAACGATCCGGTGCATGCGGCGGCGCAGTTGGAAGCGATTGGCGAGCGGCTCGCACAGCTGGTGGCGGACCGCACGTTACTGGTGCGCGTGGAGTCGGCCTCATTGGAGGAAACTTCGTCGTGGAGCATGTCGACCGTTGTGCGGGAGCTGGAGTTCTTGCTCAGTCACACGGTGCATCACTATGCGTTGATCGCGGTGATTTGCCGGCTGGGCGGACAGGCGATCCCTGATAATTTCGGGATGGCACCGTCGACCTTGCGCCATCTGAGGGACCGGTCCGCCATCCCATGTGCACGCTGACCTGGCGGGCCGCCGGCGGAGGCGGTTACGACTTGTTTTTCAACCGGGACGAACGTGACGCGCGCGCCGCGGAGTTTCCGCCGAAGCCCGGCCGGACCGCGGGCGGGACGGGGTATGTCGCACCGGAGGACGGAGACCATGGAGGCACCTGGCTGTTGTTGAACGCGCACGGCGTCACCGTGTGTGTGTTGAACTATTATCCGCGCGGGGTCGTGGAGACGGGGGAGGAGAGCCGGGGGAGGCTGCCGCATTTGTGCGCGGAGTGTGCAGTTGCGGAGGAGGTGCCTCGCGTGTTGCGCGATGGGATGCAGGCGGTGCGTTTCGCGCCTTTTCATCTGGTGGCGGTGGATGCGGCGGGCGACGCGGTGCATCTGCGCTGGGACGGGCGGGCGGTGCATGAGGCGCCCGCGCCGGAGTTTTTGACCTCGTCGTCGTTTGAGCCGGTGCGCGTGCAGGCGGGGCGGGCGGAGCGTTTTGCGGCGCTTGCGGAGCGTTCGGTGGAGACGTTGAGGGCGTTTCACCGGGGGCACGATCCGGAGGCGGGCGCGGATTCGGTGTGCATGCGCAGGGCGGATGCGCGGACGCGCAGCCTGTGCGCGGTGCGCGTGCGTGCGGATCTGCGCGAGCTGACCTACGAGACGATGACGTGGACGGACACGGAGGCGGCGATGCCGGTGGTGTTGCGCCTATGAATCTGGACTGGGTGAACACGTTTCTTCAGGCGGGTGACCTGCCGCTGGCGCTGGCGGCCCTCGCGCTGGCGACGCTGGTGAGCGAGGACCTGACCTGTATCGCGGCCGGCCTGCTGGTGGCGGCGGGCAAGCTGGCTTTCTGGCCGGCGGTGGCGGCCTGTTTCGTGGGGATTTTTATAGGGGATCTGTTGCTGGTTTTGTTGGGGCGGAGGCTGGGGCAAGGGGCGGTCGGGCGATGGCCGTTGCGCGGACGGGTGTCGGTGGAGGCGGTGATGCGGGCTGAACGGTGGTTTGCACGGCGTGGAGCCTGGGTGATTCTGGCCAGCCGCTTCATGCCGGGGACGCGACTGCCGACTTATGTCGCGGCGGGGATGTTGCGGGTTTCGTGGGTGAAGTTCACGGGCTGGTTTGCGCTGGCCTGCGTGTTGTGGACCCCGTTGCTGGTGGGGGCGGCGACGGTGGCGGGCGAGGCGGCGACGGGATGGTTGCAAACTTGGGCGCACGTGTCGGCGGGGCTGGTGATCTCGGGCGCGGTGGTATGGGTGCTGGCGCGGGTGGGCTTGCAGGCGGCGACCTGGCGCGGGCGTCGATTGCTGCTGGGGAAGTGGCGGCGGCTGACCCGCTGGGAGTTCTGGCCGAGATGGGCGGTGTATCCTCCGGTGGTGGCGTATTGTCTGTGGCTGGCGCTGCGGCATCGTGGACTGACGTTGTTCACGGCGGTGAACCCGGGCATCGGCGCGGCCGGTGGGTTGGTGGGCGAATCGAAGAGTGAAATCCTGACGGGGCTGGCCGGCGCGGGCGACGCGGTGGCGCCATGGATTTTGGTGACGGGCGGAGATCTGCCGGTGCGTGAGGACGCGGTCGGCCGGTTCGCGGCGGTGCACGGGTGGCCGGTGGTGCTCAAGCCGGACGTGGGTGAGCGTGGCACGGGCGTGACGATTGTCCGCGATGCCGGGGAGGCGCGTGCAGCGCTGGAGGCGGAACCGCGGGCATTGATCGCGCAACGTTACGTGCCTGGGGTGGAGTATGGCGTATTTTATATCCGGATACCAGGCGCGGTGCGCGGAAGGATCTTCGCGGTGACCGACAAGCGGATGGTCGAGGTCGCGGGCGACGGGCGGCGAACGCTGGAAGCGTTGATCCTGGCGGACGAGCGCGCGGTGTGCATGGGGAGCTTCTTCCTGGAAAAATTTGCGGCGCGGCTCGACGAGGTTTCGGAGACGGGGAGGCGGGTCGTGCTGACGGAACTGGGCACGCATTGCCGCGGAGCGATGTTCCTCGATGGGGCGGCGCTGGTCACACCGGAGTTGGAGGCGGAGATTGAGCGGGTGAGCCGGACATTTGAGGGTTTTTATTTTGGGCGCTATGATGTGCGCACGGAGTCGGCGGAGGCATTCCGTCGCGGCGAGTTTCAGGTGATCGAGCTCAATGGACTCACTTCGGAGGCGACGAGCATCTACGACCCGCAACACGCGGTGTGGCATGGCTGGCGGGTGTTGTGCGAGCAGTGGCGGCTGGCGTTTGAGATCGGTGCGGCGAACCGCAAGGCTGGCGAGCGGATCTGGTCGGTTGGAGAGGTCGTGACGTTGTTGCGAAAGGAGTCTGCATGAGCGGGATCACCGATGGGACGGCGAACTATGGTTTGCGCCTGGCGACGGACGCGGACGACGTGCGGGCGGCGCAACGGTTGCGATTTGCGGTGTTCAACGTGGAACTCGGGGAAGGTCTGCCCGCGTCGGTCGCCACCGGGCTCGATGCGGATGAATTCGACGCGGTCTGCGATCATCTGTTGGTGTGCGAACGCGAGAGTGGCGCGGTGGTGGGCACATATCGGTTGCAAACGGGCGGGGCGGCGGCGACGTCGGGCGCGGGTTATTACAGCGAGCGGGAATTTGATTTTGGTCCGTTCGAGCGGGCGCGCGGAGAGGTCCTGGAACTGGGGCGCGCGTGCGTGGCGGCGGAGCATCGAAACCAGAGCGTGTTGGGGTTGTTGTGGCGTGGGATCGCGCGGTATGCGCACGAGCATGGGGCGCGTTATCTGGTCGGATGCAGCTCATTGACCTCGCAAAATCCAGCCGAGGGATTGGCGGCGTATGCGCAGCTGGCCCGGAAGCATCTCGCACGCGAGGAGTGGCGGACATTGCCGCTGGCGGTCTGGCGCTGCGAAGCACCGGAGGCCGATGTGGCGAGATGCTCGCGGGACGGGGTGAAGATTCCCCGTTTGATGACGGCTTATCTGGCGGCTGGAGCGGTGATCTGCGGGGAGCCGGCGATCGACCGCGAATTCAAGACGATCGATTTCCTGACATGGATGGATCTGCAGGCGATGCCCGCGCAGGTGTTGCGGAAGTTTGCGCGGTAGGTTTGCTCGGGCGCATTCGAATGATGGCGACACTCTGGAACAACGTGCGCGGGGCGAGACGATTAACGGCGTTGCTGGCGGTGATCGGGTGGTCAGGAGCGGCTTACGTAGTGCAAGCGGCGCACCGACGGGATGCGGCGGCGAAGGCGCGCTGGCTGCAACAGGCGTGCCGCCGTGCATTGCGCGTGCTGGCGGTGAAGGTGGAGTCGCGAGGCGAACCGGTGCCGGGGGCGTTGATCGCGGCGAATCATCTGGGTTATCTCGATATTCTGGTGCTGGCGGCACTTACGCCGGTGGTGTTTGTCTCAAAGAAAGAAGTGCGCGCGTGGCCGGTCTTTGGATGGTTCGCTGAAAAAGCGGGCACGCGGTTTATCGACCGCACACGACGCGGGGACGTCAGTCACGTGGGTGCTGGAGCGGGATCAGTGGTCGCGGAGGGTCTGGGGCTGGTGATATTTTTGGAGGGCACGTCGACGGATGGACGCGAGGTTCTGCCGTTCAAGTCATCGCTGCTGGAGCCGGCGGTCCTGGGGGGCTGGCGGGTGGTGCCGGCCGGGCTTTTTTATGACGTGCCACCCGGTCGTTCGGCTGCGCGGGAGGTGTGTTGGTGGGGCGACATGACATTGTTACCGCACCTGTGGAATCTCATGACGGTGCCTTGGGTGCGGGCGCATGTGGCTTGGGGCACGCCAATCCGGGCGGGGGATTGGAGTCGGAAGCTGCTAGCCCGGGAGTTACGTCAGGAGGTGCTGGCATTAACGATAAAAACACCACACACCGATTTTAACAAATGGCGGGAATGAAGTTTGCTATGGGGACGGCGAACTTTGGATTTTACGGTGGACGCCCGGGGGGTATGTTTGAAACGATTTTGGATCTGCTCACCTTCGTGCTTGCTGTGATTCTTTTGGTCCCTATTTAGTAATCGCCAGAAATATACAAATTCATCTATTCCGATCATCTTTTCTATGAAAAAGTCGCTCCACTCCCTGTTCATCGCCGCTATTGTCAGCGTCACCGTCGTATGCGCCCAGGCTGCTGAGGCCGTATCCGAGGCGGTTGTGCTCAAGGTCAAAGGAGGCGCGCTCGCTTCGATTCCCGGCCAAGCCAACCCCGTGGAACTCAAAGTGGGTGACAAGCTCCCCCAAGGCACTGTCATTGAGACTCCCGCTAATTCCGAAGTTGAGATCCAGGTTTTCTCCGGTTCAACCAGCGTTATTCAGTCCGGCTCGAAAGTAGACCTGAGCAAGATTTCCCTCACGACGGCGAACGGTGAGATTACGAAGCAGACCGCGGTGATTGGCCTCAGCCTTGGAACTGTGGTTTCGACTCTCGATCCCTCCAAGAAAGCGATCAACGACTATTCGATTCGCACGCCCAAGGGCGTGGCTGCCGCTCGTGGCACCAAATACACGGTGCAAGTTGCACCCACGGGCCAAGTCCGCACCTTTGTTGCGCAAGGCGTGGTTGTCTTCGTCAGCCCCACCGGCAAGGAAGTCACGGTGCAATCTGGCTACGTCGTAACGGTGGACGATCAGGGCAACATCAGCGAGCCCGTCGAAGCCACCGATGCTCAGCGTGATGCTGCTCGCGATGCCTTCAAGGAC
>JAQSWS010000088.1 GCA_029266495.1 Rariglobus sp.
GTGGAACTCTGTCGCAAGGCAGACGGCGAAGTCGTGAGCACCCAACCGGTGCGTATTCCTGCAGGGACAAAACCGCAGGCGATCGAGGTCGAGGTGCCCTTGCCGGAGGAAGGCGTTTTCGAACTGCGATTTTCAGAGCGGGGCGAGGCGATTCCGCCACAAGCCCTCATGCCGCTGCAAGTGCTGGTCGTGGACACCACGCCGGTGGCTTCGTCGTCGGTCGAACCCAGGCGGACGCTGGTTGCGGAGATCGACTGCGTGGAGCGGGCGCCCGACTATTTCAAGGGCGGGGAAACCCGCGTGGTGACGAAGCCGTTTGGAAAATACCGCGAGGGCGGAGACGTGGGTTACCTGCAGAACATGAATGCGGAAAAGCCGAGCTGGTTTGCTTACACCGTGTCCATCCCACACCTGGACCGGCCTTATGTCGTGGAGGTGGATTACCCGGATGACACCTATCGAAGCATGATCGCGCAGATCCGGCAGGGGCTGGCGGAAAAGGGTTCCAGCCATGAACACACCTACGTCATGGGTGTGGGCGCCGACAGCGGCGGCGAGTTCACGTTGAGCAACCGGCTGCAGACGTTTTCCGCCTTGGTGTGGCCGACGAGTCGCGACTGGCGCATCAACCTGATCACGCCGCAGACCGGGTCGCGACCGGCGGCGTCCAGAATTCGCGTCTATGAAGTCGAGGGCGAGCTGGCGCCGATGCCGGGGACAAAAAACGGGCGGACCTATGCGCAATGGTTCGAGGAAGGATTTTCCTACCTGAGCGTGTTTGGCGGTTCCAATCGTTCGCCGGAAGACCTGATGCGTGGCACCGATCAATGGCTGCGCTCGGCCGCCTACGCGGGGGCCAATCGCGTAATCCCCACGGTGTCCGTTTACCAGATGGCGATGTATCCATCGCGCCATAACATCCATTTTTGCACGCCGGACACGCTGGATGCGGTGCGCCTGATCCTGCTTTACTGCGAGAAATACGGGATGACGTTCGCCGGGGAGTTCCACCCCGAAGCGAGGGAGTTGCTCTGGCTGGAAAACCGCGACAGTGCCAGCCGGCAGAACAGCCTCCGCAACAACAAGGGGCAGCTGGGCGAGCATTCGCCGCTCTACCATCCGCTGCATCCGGTCAACCAGGAGTGGTATCTGGGCATGCTCAAGGAGTTCGCCGAGCGTTATCAGGACTCGCCTGCGTTCAAGGGCGTGAGTCTCCGCATCATGGATTGGGCCAACCCGGCGCTGAACAATTTCCATTCGCTCGAATGGGGCTACGACGACTACACGATCGGGCGCTTCGAACAGGACACGGGCGTCCGCGTGCCGGTGAAGGCGGACGATCCCCGGCGTTTTGGAAAGCGTTATACCTGGCTGCTGAATCAGGAGAAGGAGCGGTGGATCGCGTGGCGCTGCGAGAAGATCACCGAACTGCACTGGAAGATTGTGGCGACGGTGCGTGCCGTGCGCCCCGATCTCGTGGTGCAACTGGGCAGCGGCGATGCCGACCGGCGGGAGTGGGGACTCGATTTAAAGGCGCTGGCCGCGATCGACGGGCTGGAGCTTGTCCAGAACCTCGGCACTTATGGACGGCGAAAAACGCTGCTGGAAAACCAGGTGCAGCGGGACCGGTTGGTGGTGCCTTCGGCGCCGCGCGTCTTGCCGGAGGCCGGCGGCAAACCCGCCTATGCGTTCGGCCAGGCTTATTTTGAAGCGACGGAACACGTGGCTCCTCCGCAGGACCTGGGTTATCCCGCGGATACGCCGCATGGGTGGATGTCGGGCGTGGTGGAGCCTTCCGGCATTCATTCGGTCGAGCGTTGGGCGCTGGCCTTGGCGGAAACCGACGCCCGGTTTTTCCAGGATGGCGGCAATGCCTACACGTTGGGCCAGCCGAGGAATCGGGAGTTTTTCCGTCATTACCGGCAATTGCCCGACATTGCTTTCACCGCACGAAAGGATGCCCGCGACCCCGTGGCCGTGTGGTCGGCGGAGGACGGGGATGGTTTCTGGTTTTATGCGGTAAACCGGGAAGGCTACGACGTGCCGGTTTCGCTAAAACTGCGAGCGAACGGAAATGTGGTGCGACCGGCGGACAGAGCGGTTGTCGAGGTGAAAGCCGGCCGACTGGATGTCGTGCTGAAGCCCTACGAACTCATCGTGTGGCGTGCTCTCAAGGGGAGTGCCATCGAAGGCATCCGGGTGATGCCACCCGCCGCCGAGGTGGCCAAGGTGCGCGCCCAAATCGAATGGTTTGAGGAACTGGCGAAGCGCATCGATGCGGAGGGCTTTCCGGTTCGCACGAGCGCCTGGCAACGCGCATTCGTGACGGAGACCGCCGTGAAATCGCGGGCGGCTTTCGACCTGGGACAGCTCCGGACTGCGCGCAATTATCTGGAGCACCATGATCTCATGGAACTCTACGAAACTCTGAAGCAGTATCCGCCGCGTTTGCGGGACAATGGCGCGGTGCAAACGCCCGTGTCGGCCTTGGATGCCGGCGCCCTGCTGCGCCGGCTCGAAACGCACGGTGACGCCGCCTTGACGGATACGGGCCGGCTCAACCCCAACTGGACCGGAGCGCAGATCGTGGTGGCAGAAGCCGACACGCTGTCTTTTACCGTGGAGGCCGCAGTGGATGGGCGGTTCTTGCTGCAACTGGGCATCGCGGAGGGAGGTGATTTTGGCGGAGCCGAGATCGCGGTGGACGGGCGGACGATTGGCGCCTTCGGGCAAAAAAACACGAAGGTCGTGGCGGGAGCCGTGGTGACCTTGGAAGATGCGATCGCGCTTTCGCGGGGCCGCCATCTTCTGACCTTGCGCAGGCAATCGGGCGCGCGGCTCGGCGTGCAATTTATGGAGTGGTTCCCGCTGAGACAGCCCCTGGTCGCCGGAGGCTGGTCGGTGCTGGGGCCCTTTCACGTCGTCCCTTCGAATGCAGGCGATGAAGGCATGAAACGCTCGTTTTCCGCCGCGGAGACCCGGGGGGACGAGGCAGGCGAGGCATGGCGGCCGCTCACGGGTGAGTCTCCGTATGTGGATTTCCGGGAACTGACCGGGGGCGGACTAGGCACCGTCCATTATGCGCGCACTCATTTGTATTCGCCTCGTGACTACACGGTGCGCCTGTCCTACGGCATGGATTACTGGGCAAAGATCTGGCTCAACGGGGAGCTGATTCAGGACACCCTCACCCAGGGCGGCGGCACGCCTGTGCCCTACGGATTCCAGCGCGACCTGCGTCTGAAAAAGGGAGCCAACGAGCTACTCTTTAAAGTCGCCTCCGGCAGTGCCGGAAACGGCCTTTGGGCCGGCATCAGCAACCCCGGGGACATCACGGTTTCGGCCACGGCCAACTAACTTTCGCTTCTCACCCTACCCAATGAAAACCAACTCTTGTCTTATGCCGGACGCGTCGAAAGCGCCGGCCATATTTTGTCGCTGGCAACGCCCTGTATGGGTGGCGGCCGCATTTTTGATCGGCGTGGCCGCGCAGGCGGCCGGCCGGAAGGAACTGTTTGCCGTGCCCGACTTCAATCAATTGCCGCCGCGGGTGGAAATCGTTTCGAGCAAGACCCAGAATGGCGTGGTCTTGCAGGAAGTGTTTTTCGACGGAGCTCCTTTCAACGGGCAGCCGACGCGCATCCACGGGTTTTATGCCCGTCCGGCGGGCTCCGCGAAATACCCGGCGGTGGTGCAGCTCCACGGAGCCGGTCTGGAGGTGCTGACGACCGACGCGGCGCTCTTCTACGCCAAAAATGGTTTTGCCTGCCTGTCCATCGACTGGGCCGGGCCGGGCAAGGAACGGAAAACGCCGCGCACACCGCCTTTCTCCACCTTCACCAGTCCCGGAAACATGGCGGTCGAGGTCGGGGAGGGGAATCCTTGGCGGACGTATGGTCCGGAGCAGGATGGGATCACCAATGGCGTTCGCTTTGTGCGGCGATCCTTCCTTTTTTTGCGGAGCCGGCCGGAGGTGGATGCGAACAAGCTGTTCCTGTCGGGCACATCCGCCGGGGCGCATCTTTCGCTGCTGGTCCTGGGCGTGGAGCCGGGCATCAAGGCCGCGACGTTGAAATACGGGACTGCTTTCATCAAAGACCTGCCGGGTTATTTTGGCGGCTATTTCGGTCCGTTGACCCTGGCTCCGCAGGACGAGCAGGACGCCTGGCTGGCCGTGCTGGACCCGAAGCACGGCATTCCGGATTACAAGGCCCGCGTGCTCCTGCTCTCCGGCACGGACGACATCTTTTTCTGGATGCCGGTCGTGCTGCACACCTACCGGCAGATTCCCTCGCCGAAGGACCTCTTGATGCTGCCGAACGACAACCATTCCCAAGTCACCAACGAGGAAGTTGCGCTTCGTTATTATCAGGCGGCCTTGGGGATGAAGCCTGCGTTGCCGAAGCCGTCCGATCCTACTGTCACGATGGAGGGAAAAGGGCTGCGTCTTCAGACAAAGATCACCGCGTCATCGCCGCCGGTAAAGGTGGACTTCGTGGTCAAACGCATGCCGGTGGAAACGTTCAGATACGATGAGGA
This sequence comes from Rariglobus sp., assembly GCA_029266495.1. Taxonomy (GTDB): domain Bacteria; phylum Verrucomicrobiota; class Verrucomicrobiia; order Opitutales; family Opitutaceae; genus Rariglobus. The sequence continues at coordinate 4,540 of JAQSWS010000088.1, forward strand.
CAAGGAGACCGGCGTGAAGTGGGAGCTGTTGCCCGCGCAGAAAAAGGGCGATGTCTGGTCGGTGAGCATTCCGGCGGCGCAGCCGGGCGAACAGGTGGTCGCCTATGTCCTGGCGGAAGATGGCACCGGCGCCCGCGCTTCTTCCGACACGGTAGAGATTCCCGCCTATCCCAAGTGGCGCGGAAAATAATCCTGCACCGGCGTTGCTGCGAACTCCCGTCCTTATGATGGCATCTCTCTCTTCCGCAGTGAAAAGCCCCCCCGCGAGGGCGGTCAACCTGATGGAGGCCGCGCCGGCGGGCGGGCTGCCGCCTTCCCTGGCCGACGCCGGCTGGTTTCATGGGGCGCGCTTCGGAATGTTTATCCATTATGGACTGTATTCACTTCATGGATGCGGGGAGTGGGCGATGTATTTCGACAAGATCCCGGCGGCGGATTACAACTGCCTCGCCGGGCGGTTCACCGCGGCGGGCTTCGACGCGGATGCGCTGGCGGACCTGGCGAAGCGCGCCGGGGCGGGCTACGTTGTTTTTGGAGCGCGGCACCACGAGGGGTTTTGCCTGTGGGACACCCGGACGACGGCGTTTAACACGGTGAAGACCGCGGCGCAGCGCGATCTGGTGCGTGAGTATGTCGTGGCCTGCCGTCGCGCAGGGCTGCGCGTGGGGCTCTATTACTCGATCATGAGCTGGCAGTGGCCGGCCATTTTCTCCGGCCCGGCCAGGGATCCGCAGGGGTGGAAGGCGATGGTTGCGGAGACGCACGAGCAAGTGCGCGAGTTGATGACCGGTTACGGTCAGATTGATTATCTCTGGTATGACGGCTGCGTGGTGCCGGGGCTGGGCGACGCGACGATCCGCGCGAAGCACTGGCGCTCGGGGGAACTCAACGCGATGGTGCGACGGTTGCAGCCGGGGATTCTGATCAACGACCGCGCGGCTTTGCCGGAGGATGTGACGACGCCGGAGCAGCATTTGACGCCGGCGCCGCGCGGACGGCTTTGGGAGTGCTGCCAGACGATGGGAGCCCATTGGGGCTGGCATCGGGACGAGCAGGAATCCAAGACGGCGAAGGAGCTGATCTGGCAGCTGATTTTTTGCGCGCGCCACGGAGGGAATTTTCTTCTCAACGTGGGGCCGGACGGGGCGGGTCGCGTCCCCGATTGCCAGGTGGAGCGGATGGAGGAGATCGGTCGCTGGATGGAACTCAACGGAGAGGCCATCCGGGATTCGGAGCGCACGTCCTACACGGAGGCGCAGCATCTGATCGGTGTGGCGACTTGTCGTGCGCGCACGTTGTATTTTCATCTGCCGGAATGGCCGAAGGAGCCGCTGGTCATCGCGGGCGTGACGGCGCCGGTGGAGTCGGTCCGTCTGCTCAGTGGCGGGGCGGACTGGGCATTTGAGCAAACGGAGGACGGCTGCGTGACGTTGCGCGGCCTGCCGGTGTTCACGCCGATTTCGAGTGTGGAAGTGCTGGCGGTGACGTTGTCCGGCGCACCCTCGCACCAGGCGCCTCCGTCGCTCTTGGTGGCCCGTGACACCGGTCGTCATGCGCCGGCGGAGGCGGCGGTGAATCCAATCGAGTCGTGGGCGATGGGGCGCGTCCAAAAACTGGTGTTCGATGTGCCGGCTACAGGAATCTATCGCGTGGAACTCGGCATCGTGTCGCGACAGGCCCAGGCGTTGCGGCCTGCGTTGGATGGACGGCGTTGTTCGCAACTGCTTCAGGTGGATTGTGGCAATTATCCGCTGACGGTGGGTCTGCCCAAGCTCCGACTCGAACAAGGCAGGCGGGTGATCGAGTTGGAGGGAATGCGGGCCGATTTCGGCCTTTACCTCTGGCGTTTGCAGCCGGTGTGGAAACTCGTGGGCGTGAAATTTTGGAGCACAATCGGTCCGTTTCCGACCGAGTTTGAACCTCAGGGGGACGTCGATCAGGTGAAGGCTGCGTTGCAGCGAAATTTCCCGGTGAAGGGCGTCTTTAATGCGCGTGGGTCTTACGAGGGTGCCGGCGGACGCAAGGTGAAGTGGACCGCGGGGAAAGGGACGGAGGAAGTCGTAAATCTTGCGCTGCTTTGCGGGAGCGATCAGGCGGGCGTGTGTTACGCGCGGATGGTGGTGACGTCTCCTGAGGAGCGCGATCTGTTGGTTCTGCTGGGGTGCGACTGGTGGGCCAATCTCTTTGTGAACGATGGGCTGGTCGTCAGCGAACGCGAGCCAGCCGGCTTTGCAGCGGACGGGGCGTGGTTCAATGGCTGGAAGCCGCAGTCCGCCTGTGTCCGGCTGCGAAAAGGCGGGAACACGTTTTTGATCAAATGTCATCCGGGCAGCACCGACAACTGGTTCACTTTTTTTCTGAACGATCCGGGCGATCTGGAGTTCGGTGCCTGACGTGATGTCCACCGTTCTTCCGATCATCCGGCGGCGACCGGGGTTGTCGCTAATTGTCTGGCTGTTCGTGTCGGCCACGCTCGCGGCGGATACCGGAATCGGTGTGAAGCTGGCGGGAACGCGTATCCTGCGCGGCGATCGGCTGGTGATCGAGGTGATGGATCCCGACAGTCCGGAACGCTACAACCGGGGCACGCGGTTCACTCCCGTGGCCAACGTGCTGCGGGCCACGCTGGAGGGCCGGGAATTCCTTCATGCGCCCGGCGGCCCAGGCCACGATCCTTTGCTGGACAATGGGGGACTGGCCTCGGAGTTCGATTTGTTCGCGCACACTCCGCCACCGGGATTTGCCGAGGCGGCGATTGGGGAGGACTACGTGAAAATCGGCGTGGGCGTGCTTCGAAAGACGGCTGAGCGTTATGATTTTTGGGAGGTTCCCCCGGTTGTCGCCCGTGCAGTAACCTCGACTTCCTGGGGGAAAGATCGCGCGACGTTTGAACAGGTGTGTGAAGGGACGAATGGCTATTCCTACCGGCTGGCTGCCGGAGTGCGGGTAGAGGGCGATGGGCTGGAAATCACGTTCGGGCTGACCAACACCGGTGCGAAGAGATTTTCAACGTGGCACTATGCGCATAATTTTTTCGCGTTCGATGGGGCGATGACAGGACCGGGCTACGAGGTTCAGTTTCCTTATGAGTTACCGCCCCTGATCCTCCAGACGGGCTCGCCCCGGACTCAAACGCAACGCGGGCGCCGGATCGTTTTTATCGAAGCGTTGAAGGAGTCTTCCAATGTGCAGGTGCCGTGGCCGGCCGATTACGACGGACCCAACTGGGTCAGGTTGCGACAGGTGGAAAGCGGGCGGCAGATCACGGCCACGACGTCGATGCCCGGCCCATTTATCTTCGTCCATGCGGATTCCCGTTATGTGTGCCCCGAGCAGTTTGTGCGGCTCGATCTCAAGCCGGGTGAGTCGGCCGGGTGGAGTCGCAGCTATCGATTCGAGGTGGTCTCGCCTGCAGACAAACCAACACCTGCGCATGAGTAACAATGGACCTGATGACGAGGATCACCGCGCGCTGTTGAGGTTGCGGCCCGGCGGTTTGGTGAACCGCGATGAACCAGTGCGGTTTGAAGCCCAGGACGCGGGTGAACTGGTGCTCCGGCAGGGAATTGTCGGAGACTTTAAAGAACTCGGGAGAGTGCTGCTGAAGGCCGGCGAGACTTGGGTCTGGCCTGCGAGCGATTGCGGGTTGTTTCTGGCCGAGTTTACCGCTGCGAACGGTGAGGTGGCGCGGCGGCCCGTGGCGGTGGTTTCGTCCGAATGGGCGGTTTGCCAGATTACCGTGGGGGCATTCACCGCGGAGGATTTTTCGGATCTCATCCATGGCGCGGGACTGGCCGCGGATTACTACGTGGAGCTGCCGAAGGCCGGCGGGGCGGAGGCGTTCACCGCGGCCGATCCACGCTGGCGCGCGTTCGAGAGACTGCACGGCGATGCGATTCATCCGCATGCGATGGCGAATGCGCTCGGCGGCATCGTGCCGGAACTCGCCCATGACGACCCGAATTGGGATTCGCTGCCGCTTGCGGGCATCGAGACACGACTGCGCGCGCTGCAGGGCTGGTGGTGGGCACAGGGCTATGCGGAGCTCGACCGTATCGCGACCTACACGCCGTCGAATCCGTTTATCCAGGCCTGTCGCGCGACGGGCATCCGGGTGGTGCATTCCCTCTGCCCCGAGCAAAACTGGTCGGACGGCGAATGGGCGATCAACCACTGGGGCATGCCGACGGCGCCTTTTTGGATCGCGCCGGACGATTTCCGCAAGGCGGGCGCGCGTGATGCGCAAGGTGTGCTCGGCATCACCATGAACCATTACCAGGTGCTGCTTCCGCACCTTACGCATTGGGGCGATTTTGTGTTGTCGCCGTCGCATTTCACGCGGTGGATCCGTGCGGCCGACTCGGGCGGCGAGTCGATGAGGTTTCGTCAGTTTTTAATGGATACGGTCCGCGGAGGGACTTCGTTAACCGGGGCGCCGTTCTTCTTTGTCGCGGGATTCGAGTTCGGGCGCACCTTCGGCACGGCCAATATGACGGCTTACAACCGCGCGGGGCTTGGGCGCTTGATCGAGCTGGCAAAGAAGGAGCGGTTGGTTTTTGCGACCAGCACGGACGTCCGCGCCTATCACGACCGGCATGTGCCGGGATTGGCGGAGCGTGTTTTCCGACAACGAGACAACTGGGTCGGCGTCACCATCAACGACAAGCCCGGCCAGGCGGGGGATTCGGTGGTGATCGAACGTGGCGCTTACAAGGCCCTCGTTCGCGAAAAGGCGAATCTGCCGTATTTTTATTACGACTACCGGCGTCCATGGGATTTCGCGACTGGCGACCTGGAGGCGCCGGAGGATTTCGCGGCGGCGTGTGCTGGGGAACTCAGAGTGAGTTTCCCGACGCCGGCACGGGTCTTGATTGAGGCGGCGCAACCCCTCTTGCGGACGATTCCGGTCGTGTTGTGGGATGCGACGGTGACCGGTGCGGCGTTCCCCATACTTCCGGTGCGGGGACTGGATGATAATCGAACGATCACCGTGCTGGAAGTGCCGGCGGGCTGGCAGGGACGGGCGGAGATCGCCTTGCGTCCGGTGGATGTCCCCGCGGGTCGCCGTGACGGTCGCTGGACGACGCAGACGTTCGGCACTGGTGTGGAGCGGCACACTTATCTGCATCTGGACGCGCCGTTGATCCGCGACGTTATTGTGCCGGTGGCCTTGAAAAAAAAGGCGCGAGTGAATGATGCACAACAATCGCTGGGCGAACAGACGGCCGGGATTCATGCGCTGACCTTCGGGTTTCTGCGGAGCTGGTATCGGTTTGAGGGGTGCGGGGTGGAGGATCTTGAGCCGGCGTCCGACATCGAGGCGCGGCTGCAGGGATCGGACGCGTTGTTGCCCTCCGAGGCGGAGGCGGCCCGGTTGTCTCAGAGGCATGGTGAGTGGTTGGACGCGGTCGCATGGGCGCATCCGGCGCTGCGTGACGGGCGTCCGGTGCTCTCGCTTCATTGCGGGGCCGCGCTGGCTTTGGGCACGCGGAGTCGGGCGGAGGCTTGGGACCGGGCAGTGGCTCATGCACCTGGAGTAACGGCGCGGGAGTTCTCAGACGGGGTGATAGCATTTGGTCCGGGGCAGTCCTTTTGGTATCATCCACGCGGGCTGCACTTCCGCATCGATGGGTTGCTCGCAGCCGGAGGCGAAGTCGACTGCTGGACGGTGTTGCTGCACACGTTCGACCCGCTGGGATTGGAGGTGCGTTATCGTGTTCTCGTGGGTGCGGCCGGGCGTAAAGCGGGCATTTGGACAGTGCCGGTTTCACCGGGTGCTTTAGATGCATTTTTCCCCGTGGAGATTTCCCGGAGGGACTTCGATGCGCACGGTTGCGTGGTCTTTCACCTGCTGGCCGACCAGACAGCGTTGGTGCACTGGCACGCGGAGGGCGGTTTCATCGCGGCGTTGCATGCGCTCTGGATTGGGGCGCCGGGATAGACGTGTGTTGGGCGGCGGACTCATTCGATCCACATGCCTTTTATCAGGATTTCCCGGGGATTTTCCGGTAGTCCGAGATCATTATGCATCAGGTGATTGATCGCCACGTCACAGGCGGCGGTTCCGATGGTGTGGCTGTTTTCATCGATGCCGGGGAACGGCGAATTCCGCGGACGATTCAAACTAGCAAAGCGGATGCGTTCCGGGGTGGTCGTTGTTTCCTGCATCCAGAGCCATCCTTCCATTCCGCCCGAGAGGATGGCGTCGGGTTTCCATGTTTCATACCAGCTTCGAAAAGCAGCGGGGGCATGGGGGCCAGGGGGGCCTTGGAAGACCGGGAGCTGCCGGTGGGGTGGCAGGGTGGATTGGTGAAAGAGGTAGGCGCCGATCCAGCGCGAACTGGTCGTTTGGTGAAGGCAGAGGCCAATGCGTTCGCAACCCCGGCGCTGAAGCCGGGCGAAGGCCACACCGAGGTTGTGAAAATGATCGGAAACCACTGTGTCGAGTCCGGTAGACGAGCGTTTCCACCAAGCGGAACGGCAGGCGGCATAACGATGCCAGGGAAAACCACGGAAGAGGGTGGGCCAGGTCGGATCGGCCACGATGACGGCTCGAATGCCCCGGGCTTGAAGGATGCGATCCACCGCCACCGTGGTCATGCCTGGTTGTCCGAGATAGAAACATTCCGTGCCGTAGCCGCGTCGTTCGGCATGGTCGCGCATTCCGCGATAGTTGGAGTCGTTGACTTCGTTGCTCAGCCACTCGTCCCGACTCGTGCTCGCGGTGAGAATGGCGATCGTGCCCTGGTCGGTGATGTGGCGGCCGGTCCGCACATGCTCCATGAGTGTCGCCACGAGTGGATTGGTGACATAGCCCATTTTTTGGGCAGCTTCCTGGATGCGCCGCCGGGTGCCGGGTGCGACCAAAGGGCTATTGCGGAGAGCTCGGGAAACGGTCGCCAGGGTCACTCCAAGGGAAGCGGCGATGTCGCGTTGATTGGGCATGGAGAAACACGGGGGTGAACGCCTCGAGGCTTCGTCGGTGGGGGAGCTGGTCCGGAGGGGGATGACCAGCGTGCGACGGAAGGGGAACGCGTCTGAAGAATGGGCGGCGGCGCGGGGGTATGTCAATGAGCGCGGACTCCGGCGGCTCAATGAAACGTGATTCAAGACACGTCGATTGCGATTGAGGGCGCGAGGGCGGTATCCACGAAGCTGAAGTTTGGTGGACAGAAAATACCCCCTCGTATGAACACTGAAAAATACCCCGTTGGTTTAAACCCCCGTCAGCGATCCATCCGGAAAAGCGCGTCGCGTTGCGCTCTTTTGGGATTATGCCTTCTCGGATTCCCTGCGTTGCTCAGCGCCCAGACAGCTGCGGTCAATTCCGCGGTCAATTATAGCGAGTTGGGCTCGGGCATGGACGACCTTGCCCGGCTTCGCGGTTATTTCGATACCGCAACTTTGCCCTACGACAGTCCAACAATTGTCAATGAAACGAAATGGCGGATGGATCAACTGCGCGCGAATTCCTTCCGCTCGATCACCGATGCAAACGGCACCTATCTAAACGGAACGACTTTCGTTTCGAGCACGCCACTCACGGAGAAACTGGATCTCTACAAGGACAAGGGGCTCTCCCTGCCGCATATCGTGGTGGGGTCCCATCAGCCGTCGCATCTGAGCGGATCGGCCTGGTTGTGGACGCCGGCGCAGTGGGATCAATACGAGGAGTATTGCTATAAATTCATCAAGCACGTGATGACGGATTATCGCGGCGGATGGAACGAGGTGCGCTTTGAAATCACCAATGAGATGGAGGTCGCGGAAACCTATTGGAGTGTCAATGGCAGCTGGTCGCCGGGGCATCTGAATCGTTACAACGGTTTCCTCAAAATTTATCGCGAGTGGGCGCAGGCTGCTCAGCGTTTCGCCAATGAAACCGGCAAGCAGCCGCGGGTGATGGGGCCGGTCACGGGCGTGGGCTCCTTTTTGTATTGGACCGACTGTCCTTGGTATCAGTGGTTCATCCGCGACGTGGTGGCGGAGGGACTTCGCTTCGATGCGTTCACCCTTCATTTCTATGGCCCAAGCGACACGGTGGGCAGCCAGCCCGACTATTACGGAGACCGGATCGCATTTTCCACGATGATCACGGCGATCCGCAATGAATTGATCAGCAAGGGACGGAGCGGCACGCCGATTTATGTCACCGAGTGGGGTGCGTGCGATTGGTTCTCCCGGCAGAATCTCATGGACGCAGTGAACCCGACGCCGGTGGGCGGGGCATGGACGGCGGCCTTTCTCCGGGAAATGCTGACCACGCGCATCGACGATGCGGTGATGCTTTATTTTAGAGAACCGAATGAAAACGGCTGGAATGAAATCGCGCCGCTTGGGTCTTTCGGGAAGGTCACTTATCCCAAGCCTTCGTTCAACGTGTTGAGAATGTTTGCCGCCCTGCCCGGAACGCGAAAGCAGGTTGCCACGAGCAACTGGCACGGAGACCTGGGGGTGATTGCATCGGCCAGTGCCGACCAGATCGGCGTGCTGGTGCATAATTTCAACTTCGATGCGAACAATGTGCTTGATAAGACCGAGGCCCGCAGCGTGACGCTGACGGTAAGCGGAGCCCCTTTCTCGGGGCAGCAGACGGTGCGTCGTTATCTGGTCGACGCGAACAACAGCAATGTGGACCAGTATCTTCTCGCCGGGCAAAAACCGCCGCTCAGCAAGTGCGAGCTGAAACTGGCGGAGACATTCACGGTCACCTTTTCCGGAGGGAGCGCCATTCTTCCGGCACGCACGTTGGGGAAATCCGCGGTGAGTCTTTTTCTGATCGGCGGCTCCGGCATTCCGGGCGGGCAGTTCACGGGTGATTATACCCTCCGCAATGTGTCCAGCGGGAAGTTGATGGATGTTGCCAGTGCGGCGATCACCGACGGGGCAAATGTCATCCAGTTATCGGATACGGTAAGCGCCAGCCAGGTATGGCAGCTGATCGACGCCGGAAATGGATACTACGTTCTCAAGAATGTGCACAGCGGGAAGGCGGCGGAGATAACCGGGGCCTCTCAGAGCCAGGGGGCCCAAGTGAAGCAATACGGACAGGACGGGGCGGATGAACAGTTGTTCAGCATCATTCCCTTTGATGATGGAAACAGCTACAAGATCATCGCCAGCCATTCCGGGCTGAGCGTGAGCAACGGAGGGCCTTCCTACGACGGGCGGGTGCTGGGGCAGGACGCCTTCTGGGGCGGCGGCCATCAGGTGTGGTCAGTCGTATCGGAGTCGGCGATCGATCTGGAGGCGGAGTCGGCGACCCTGGGCGGCGGGGCGATGGTCTTTAATGCAACCAGCGCCAGTGGCGGAATGAACGTCGGAGGGTTGCATGCCGCGGGGGCTTATGTGCAGTTTTCCAATGTTTCGAATCCGAACCCGGGCGGGAAAACAAAATTGGAAATTATTTATTCCTCCAATGAGCAGAACCCTGCCGTGGTGACCGTTTACCGGAATGGAACCGTGGTTCCGAATGGGAGCCTCGTTTGTGCAGGGACCGGTGGCTGGGGGACCTTTTCGGGACGGGTATCTGTTGCGCTGACGCTCGGCTCTTCGGATACGATCAAGGTCGTTGGCGGACAGCGCGGCATAAATATCGACTACGTTCGCTTCTCGCCAACCAAGTGAAGTCGGGGAGCGCTTCAGTGACGGGCTACCTGTTGTCGCTGGTTCTTCGTGAATCACGCATTTGGGGCCCGATCAATGAAGCAGCCGCTCCTCGACAATATGGGGATCCGCAGGTTGCCGGCGAGAATGCGTGAGCATCGTTTTCCGGGATGGAAGCCTCCTCTGGGCCCAGGCGATGGATTCCGGTCTTATTTCGAATCGCAGAATAATCGCCATTCTTAGCCGAAGCGGGGTGGTGCTTACCTCCACGTGGAACTGCTTGCTGCGATCATGGAGGTTCATCACTCGTAGTGGTGTTGCTTGGCGGAATGTGGCGCCAAGTTCAGGGACCTGCGGTGACGACAGATGACGACTGGATTGAATTCGTGAGGCGCGGGTGCCGAAGTTAACATGAGCCAGCTTCGTGTCCCCGTTCTTCTCACGGCGGATCCGACCTGGATGAAGGATTCCTAATCACGATTTGGTGCTGAAACGAGGAGATTTCATTCTACCCACCCGTTCTACCCGCCCGGCACTATTTCGTGACGAATCGGGAAACAACTGGAACGGAGCGTTTGTTTCGTTGCCTCTGTTGGAACACTGGGAAACACCCCTGAAACAACAGGAACTTACGTTGGTATTTTTAAAAGGATGCTGCTCTACCATTGAGCTATCGACCCCCAACCACGTGTCTTTAGCGACCTAGTGAGTCATTTACCTATCTAT
>JAQSWS010000089.1 GCA_029266495.1 Rariglobus sp.
CTGCGATCACTTCATTTCTGGCCGCAAACCAGTCCAAATCGTAATCTGCGAACGCCGCAATCTTGGCGGACTGCTCGTCTGCCTTTGCCTCCACGCCTAAGTTCGATCGCTCCATTTTGATTTTAGCTGCGCGTCGTTCGATTTCTTTCTGATCGGCATTGGTCAACTCGAAGACCGTGAATTTCTGCGGCGTGCCGGCGGTGATGGTGACACCCGAGTCATCATCCCTTTCTCGCCCGTCGCCTAAAATCTCCGGCTTCCAAGTGCTCGACTCAGCAGGTTTCGGATAAACTCCCGTCCTCCGCCAGGCGTTGCTGACTTCCTCGATTTTTTCCGCCTGTGCCTTCAGTTGTTTTACTTCGTTCTGCGAACTCTTGGCTTTCTTGAGTGCAGCCATGAATGGGTTCGTATCCTTGTCTGCCGGCGAGAACTCATCGAGGGACTTGGCAGGTTGGTTGCCGGCATATTCGACGGGGGCCTCGGTCGCAGGCGCCGCAAACGGATCGGCTGCAGGATTCGGACGCATCTCACGATGATGACGCGCTTCCGCGGGCATCGCTTCCAAGCGGACATTCGATTGATCCGCGAAAGCATCCCCTCCCCGCTTCGTCCCCTCTTGTCCGGCATCGAAAACCACTGACTGCCCTTGGTCGCGCAGTTGCTGCTGTGCAGCCACCAACTCGGATTCGGTCACGGCTCGCGTCCTAATCCTCTGCGCCAAGCCGCTCATAACCGTCACGGTATTCTGATCTCCGGATGCAGCAGCCTGCCCGCTCCCCGACAGAAGGTCGGATCCATTCCGTGAAACTCCAACAAAACCCAAATTCCGCTCTCCTCCCCATGTAACCGCACCATCAACCGGTGCGGCGGCAGATGCAGGCGCGGCCAATGGCGCCCCTTCGATGTTCAGCAATCCGCCGGAACCGCTCGTCTGACCAGAATAAGTCGAGGCGGAATTCACCACCTGAGCCTGACGAAACGATCCGGTCACACTCACCGGTTTATCCGATCGCAGCTCACGGTTCCCCGCCGGCTCTGCGTTGCCCGCCAACGACGAGGTTGATCCACGGCTACCAGTTGCCGCGACCCCGGAAGAACGGATCGAAGCATCTACGACCTCGCGGTAATCAACCGTGGAATCAGCGCTCCCGAGGTAGGTTGGAGAGGGATCCGGACGCTTGGGCTTTTTCGACGCAAAACCTCGTCCCCCAACTGTCGGCAACACCACTCCCGCCAGAACGAACATCAGCGCCAGGCATGCCGCCATCGGCAGCGCCCATTCGTGCCAGACAGAACGCCGAGGCCGCACCGGCGGTTTTGCAGACACACGGGGTTCCGAAGCCGGCGCACCGATCACGGCCAGCAACTGGGCTCGACGCTCAGGGGACAGGCGCAAGGCTTCACGGGGAACGTTTGCGGCCTCCTCAACCAGGCCGTGCACCGTCTCGATGCGGTGTTTGAACAAGGCCAGATCGGGTTGCTCCGCGCACAGCCGTTTCAGTTCTTCTATCTCAAGGGGCGATGCCTCTCCCAACACCCACGCCACCACCCGCGCCTCCAACTCGGGGGTGATGGGATGATCGTTGGTTTTCTTAAAAGTGTCGTCGTTATTACTCATGGTGTCGTCCTCCTCAGCCTCGGCTGCCCTCAATGCCCGCGCTCTTCAACGCGTCGGCCAGTTTCTTCAGCAGGTGGTGCAGTTTATAACCCACGTTGCCGGCGTTCAGTCCGGTGCGGCCGGCAATCTCGTGGTATTTCAAATCCTCGTGGTATTTTAACTGGATCAGCCCGCGGTCCTCCTCGGGCAGCTCGGCCAGAAACAGCCGCACCAGCCCGACCGCCTCCTGCCGCCCCATCTCCTCCACCGGCAACGCGTCGGATCCCGCCGTCACCTCAGCCACGTCCTCCAGTCCCGTTTCCCGCCGGTGGTCGCGCAGATGATTCAGCGCAAGGTTGCGCACGCAGCGATAAAGCCAGGCACGCGGGTTCTCCACTTCGCTCCATAACGGATGCAGCCGTAAAAACGCCTCCTGCACCAACTCCTCCGCGACCATCCGCTGCCCGACCAATCCCCACGCAAAGTGCAGCAGCGGCCCTTCTTCCGCTTCAAACAAGCCGGCGAGGGTCGATGCGGGGGCATTCATCGCAGACTCAAAGACATAGGTGGTCTTGGATTCCCCGCGCAAGGGCGGAGCGACGGATGACTGGAAAACAGCGGACTCCATGATGGGCGAATGAAGAAACGGTCATGACTTCACCCTCTAAGACACGGCTGCCGCAGAATCCTTAGAAATATTTCGCGCTACCCCGAAACCAAATTTCGCAACTCCCCCGGATCCTTCGTCAAATCAAACGCCAGCCACGGCGAACCGTCCGCGTTAAAAATCTCCTTTCGCTCGGACGTCCGCCAGCCGCGCCACACACGATCACACTGATGCGGCAGCGCCACCACGCTCGGCATGGATATCTCCGCCCGCTCCCGCGGACAACTCCACGCACGTCCCTCGGCCCACGCCCGAGTCATCGCGGGCAGATCAATCAGCGAAACCATTTCGTCCGAGCGCCTGCCACCCGCCTCCGCTCCCGGAGCCCCCCGCACCAACAACGGCACGCGCACGCTCTCCTCGTGCGGCCAGCCTTTCCGAAATAATCCATGCGCGCCATGCACGTCGCCATGCACACTTGTGAACACCACGATCACGTCCCCGGGCAATGTCGCGATCAACTGTCCGATCGCACGATCCGTCGCCTCGATGTGCGCATAATAACCCGCCAGCTCCCGCACCGCCTTCCCCGTCGCGCCCGCCGGCACGTTCTCCGGCAACACCACCTCCCGCCGTTCCACGCCGGACGCCGGCGCGTCATATGGCGGATGCGGCGCCTCCAGACTCACCACGGCGAACCAAGACCGCTCCCCATTTAGGATTTTGGATTTAGGATCTAGGATTTCGGCGGACACCTGTCCGCAGACGACGTCGCTCTGATACCCGCGCCGCCGCACCGGCTCAGACAACCGCGTGCCATGCAGCCACGGATCATTGATCAAAAATCCGCCCTCAAATCCCTCCCAAAACTCAAACCCGCCGCGCGCTTCCGCCGGCACGATCATCCTGGCGTGCGCCTCGCCCACCAGCGGAGCATTCGCATCACGCGCGGCCAACCCCCACTTCCCAAAGAACGCCGTCGCATAACCGCGCTCACTCATCTCATGCGCGATCGTCCGCGCGTCGATCGGCAGCGGATCGTAATAATCGCGCACACCGTTCGCCGGCGACGGCACACCGGTCAGCAACGCCGCGCGCGCAAACGGTCCGAACGGGTGCGGCGTCACTGCCTGCGCATAATTCACACCCCGTGCCGCCAGCACGTCGAGGTGCGGCGTGCGCGCATTGACGTCGCCCGCATAACCGCACGCCTGCGCCCGCCACTGCGTGGTGACGATCCACAAGATGTTCGGCGCGCTCCGCGATGACATGCGCCGTATCAACGCACACCCACGCCCCGGCGCAACCCTTCCCCAATCTCAGTCCAAAAACCACTCTCCCGCCGGAGCAAAGTGTCACCTAATAGGTGACACTTTGCTCCCGGCGGTGAAACGTTTCCTCGCTCGTCTTTGCGTCCGCCCGGCCGTCACGATTCCCTTCCCACGTTATGCCGCAATCCTCCACACTCAACCGTCCGCAGGGATGGCAGTGGCCCGCCATCCTCTCGCTCGACGCCCCGCTCGTCGCCGTGCTCTGGCAGGCATTGTTCGCGCGCAAGCTCGGCGTGCACCTGGACTGGCACGACCCCGTGCTCCTCGGCCTCGCCGTGTGGATCGTCTACGCGGCCGACCGCTGGATCGAAGGCTGGCGGCTCGATCTGGATACCGTGCAAACCCAACGCCATCAATTCTACCTCCGCCACCGCTGGCCCGTCTTCTGGACCGGCATCGCCGCAATCATCGCCACCACCGTCATCGCCATCGCGCGCCTGGACGAACGCGAATTCAAAGCCGGTTTCGTCCTGCTCATCCCGACCCTGCTCTACCTGTTTTCACACCAACTGGTCCACCGCCATCACCCGCTGCGTCTGCCCAAGGAAATTGTCATCGCGGTGATCTTCGCCCTCGGCTGCGCCCTTGCACCCGCGGTCATCGTTCCGGAAAAAATCCCCTCACTGCTCATTCCTGTGACACTCTTCGGCCTGCTCTGTTTCGCCAATTGCGCCCTGATCGCATCGTGGGAAAAAGAAGTCGATACGCTTCACGGCCAGACCTCCCTCGCTCTCCAGCTCAAGGGCCGCTGGGCGATTATTCACGCACTGCCCTGGTTGGTGTTCCTTTCGGCGTTGGTCTCCGTCTTTCTCAATCCCGATCCCTCTCATCCCGGCGCACTCTGCACCGCCGCGAGCGGACTGCTCCTCGGTCTGCTCGATCTCCTGCAACCACGCATCGGTCGTGAGGCCGCGCGCGCGGTGGTTGACTTCACACTGATGACTCCGGTCGTGCTGCTTTTACTGTGAGCAAGTTCAACGGCTACGACTCACTCGCCCGGGTTTACCGGCTGATCGAATTCCTCGCCTTCGGCCGCGCACTGGAATGCGCCCGTTTCCACCACTTCGCCCGCCTGCGCGACCGCCGTCATATTCTGCTCCTGGGCGACGGTGACGGACGCGGGCTCGCCCTCGCCTGCCGTCTCGCGCCCCGGGCGCGCATCACCTCTCTCGACTCAAGTCCCGGCATGATCGCCCGCGCTCGCCGGCGGCTTGATCCGGCGGATCACGGACGCGTGACGTTTGTGTGCGCCGACGCACTCGGCACCGATTTCCCCACCGCCACCTACGACGCCGTCACCACCCTGTTTTTTCTCGATTGTTTTTCGACCGAACAAACGCACTCGCTCGTGGGGCGTCTGCAACCCTCGCTCACCCCCGACGCGCTCTGGCTCCACGCCGATTTCACCCTGCCCCCGCGCGGTCCGGCCCGGCTGCGGGCCCGCGCCTGGCTTACGCTTATGTTCGCCTTTTTTCGCTGGCAAACCGGACTCGCCGTCCGTGCCCTTCCGCCCTCGGAGGAATTGCTGCAAGCCGCCGGCTTCCACCGCCTCGCCGGCTCGTCATGGCAGGGTGGATTCATCCGCAGCGTGGTCTTCAGCCCAAACCAAAGTGTCACCTAATAGGTGACACTTTGGTTTGGGGGCTCCTGCGGATTCGTCGGGTTGCCAAGAGCATCGAGGCCTGTTGCGCTCGCGAGACCATGACCCTCCGCGAACCCGAATTCGTCGACCTGCCCACCGCCCGCGGCCTTATGCGCACCCAGATCTTCCGTCCGACCGGCGACGGACGCCACCCGGGCATCGTGCTCTATTCGGAAATCTTTCAAATCACCGCGCCCATCCGGCGCACGGCCGCGTTTCTCGCCGGCCACGGCTTCATCGTGGCCGTTCCCGAGGTTTACCACGAATTCCTGCCCTCCGGCACCGTGCTTGCCTACGATCAGGCCGGTGCAGACAAAGGCAATGAACTCAAATACGCCAAGGAACTCGCCAGTTACGACGACGATGCGCGTGCCGCCGTCGTGTATTTGAAAAACCATGACGCCGGCACCGGCCGCGTCGGCGCGCTGGGCATCTGCCTTGGCGGGCACCTCGCCTTCCGGGCCGCGATGCTGCCCGACGTCACCGCCACCACCTGTTTCTACGCGACCGACATCCATCAAGGCAGCCTGGGCAAGGGCAAGGCGGACGACTCCCTCGCCCGCATTCCCGACATCAAAGGCGAACTCCTGATGATCTGGGGCCGTCAGGATCCGCACGTCCCCGGCGAAGGTCGCGCCAAAATCTACTCAGCGCTCACCACCGCAGGCGCAAATTTCACCTGGCACGAGTTCAACGGCGCCCATGCCTTCCTCCGCGACGAAGGCCTGCGCTATGATGCGGAGCTCGCGCATCTCACGCTCGGCATGGCCGTCGCCGTGTTCCGCCGCCGGCTGGGCTGAGAATCTGTTTTCAGAGCCCGGTGCCTGACGTGCGAAGCAGTGGCTGAAAGCTGCAACCCTCCCCACCTCATGAAACGATTCCGGTTTTTTACGCTGACGTGCGCCCTTCTTTCCGGCCCCGCCCTCTTCGCCGCCAAACCCACCCCGCTCGATCTATACCTGCTCGTCGGCCAGTCCAACATGGCCGGTCGCGGCAAACTCACCGACGCCGACCGCCAGCCCGATCCTCGGATCCTCGTGCTGAACAAGGAGAACGTCTGGGTCTCCCAAGGCGAACCCCTCCACTTCGACAAGCCCGAGATGGTCGGTGTTGGACTTGGCTTCACCTTCGCCAAACTCGTCGCCGATAAAACTCCCGGCGTCACCGTCGGCCTTATCCCGTGCGCCGTCGGCGGCACACCCCTCTCCCGCTGGAAACCCGGCGCCGACCTCTACGAACAAGCCCTCGTCCGGGCCAGGATCGCGCTAAAAAACGGACAACTGAAAGGCATTCTCTGGCACCAAGGGGAAAGCGAATCCGGCAGCGAAACCAACGCGAATGCCTACGCCAAAAATCTCGCCGAGGTTGCCCTCGGCTTCCGCCGTGACCTCAACGCACCCGACGTGCCGTTCATCGCCGGCGAGCTCGGAGAGTTTCTCTACACCCGCGCCGCCAACAAATCCCCCTACGCGCACGTCGTGAACCAACAGATCAACAGCCTGCCGGCGTTCCTTCCGCACTCCGCGATCGTGTCCTCCGCAGGACTCGGACACAAAGGCGACGAACTGCATTTCAGCGCCGAGGCCCAGAAGGAATTCGGCCGGCGCTATTTTAAAGCGCTGCAATCGCTCCAAAAATAATCCGTCCGGGAACCGAAAACCACCGGACAACGCGCGCTTAAGTCACGCCTCGTCCTGACAGAACTCTTCCGCTCACCCGTGCCGGCCGGCTCCACGCCCGGCGCGAAGGCCTCGATCCCAAGATCACCCTCCTGCGCGATCTTGCGGTATAATTTAACGCCAACCCGATCCCACTCGACGAAGCCACATCATCGTCGCAACCCACTTTCCTGCAGCCCATTGACCTCCTTGAGGCTTCCAACCCTTCAACGCCAGCCAGGCACTTGTCGCCGAAGCCCGGCTAAAAAATCCCGGAGTGTAACCCAGCCTCATCGCACACGTCTTGCGCTGGGTAGAGAAAAGCAAAACCTACAACATAAGGGATCCTGGGCGGCGCACTGGGGAGTGCGCCGCCTTCTTTTTTTACCGCGCCTCAAACGTGCCGTCCGCGCGTTTCACGATCAGGCGCTTGAGCTCCAGCATCATCAAAGTGGCCGATAGCTGCGAAGTGGGCAGATTGGTTTGCGCACTGACCTGATCGATCGAAACCAGTGCCCCGCCCGCAAAACACGCGTAAACCTGCTGCTCCTCCGGCGTGAGATTCGACGCGGCCAGCGCAGTGCCACCCGCCGTTTTCTCCGGGATGGGCGACGGACGCAGACCATCGAGATAATTCAGCTCGCTCAAAATGTCGTCGACGCTCGTCAGCAAGGTCGCCCCGTCGCGAATAAGCTGATGGCATCCCGCGCTCGACGGCTGGTCGATGCGCCCCGGCACCGCGAAAATCAACCGCCCCTGTTCTCCGGCAAAGCGGGCCGTGATCATCGAACCACCACTCACGTCGCTCTCCACCACCACGACCGCTTCGCAAATGCCCGCCACGATGCGGTTGCGCATCGCGAACGACTGCTTGTCCGCACGCCGGGCGAAGGGAAACTCCGACAGGATCGCACCCGTCTCCTCGATCTGCCGGTAAAGCCCCAGATTCTCCGCCGGGTAGATGATATCGATGCCGTTGCCCAGCACCGCGACCGTCTTGCCGCCCACCGACAACGCGCCCTCATGCGCGGCGGTATCGATGCCGCGGGCGAGTCCGCTCACCACGCAAAAGCCCAGCCGTGCCAGGTCGGCGCCGAGTTTCTTCGCCACGCTTTGCCCGTAAAGCGTCGTGCGCCGGCTGCCCACGATGGCAACACTCGGCTGGGAAAAAGTGTAATTGCCTTTCCGATACAATCCGATCGGCGGACTGTCGGTTTCACGCAACAGCCTGGGATAATCCGCGTCTCGCGACGTGACGAACGTCGTGGCCGCCTTCGCCATGCGCTCCTCCTCCCGAGGCAGACCAAAATGCTCGCGCCACCCGGCGATGGTCGCGCTGATCACCGGCCCGACACCCCTCACTTCCTCCAGGCGTCGCGCACCCGCCGTAAACACCGCGCGCGGGTCGTTTCCCAGCTCGGCCAGTAATCGGTTAAGGGTGATCGGCCCGATGTTCGGAAGTGCATTGAGCACGAGAAACGCCTGTTGCTCGGTCAATTCGACTGATTCCATCGCGTGATCCTGCGGCATCACCTGTTTTCCGGCAAGCCCGCCGGCCGTGGGTTTACACCGAGCGAGATCAGCTCAACCACCAGCGCCCGGTCTTCACTCCCCAACTCATCTGCCTCCGCAAGCGCCGGCAAACTTCCATATTTCTCCGCCAATAGCCCGGCTCCTTTCCTGCCAACGCTCGCGAAGCCCAGCCCGGTGATGAGTCGTGGCAACTCCACCGTGCGACTCCGCTCGATCTCCGCCAGCACCGGCTCCGAGATCCCGCCTTCGCGTGTCAGCCGGTAAATATCGGCCACGCTCCCGAGCTTCCCCGCCGTGGAGAGTTTCCCGATCAGCGCCGGCCCGAACCCGCCGATCCCCACACCCGCCCGCGACGCGAAAAACTCCACGCGCTTTCGCACCTGCGCGGCACAGCGGGCGTTCGGGCACCGCACCGTCGCGCCTTCGCGCACGAACCGCGTCCCGCATTCCGCGCACGCAACGGGAAACTCAAACACCACCGCGCCCGTTTCACGCCGGTCCAAATCCACGCCCGTGATCGCCGGGATCACCTCGCCGGCTTTTTCCACATACACCCAATCCCCCACCCGCAAATCGCGCCGCACGATCTCGTCCGCGTTGTGCAACGTTGCCCGCGCCACCGTGCTGCCGCCGACCTTCACCGGCTCCAACTCCGCCACCGGCGTGATCGTCCCCGTCCGGCCCACCTGCAACGTGATCGCCCGCAACCGCGTCGCCACCCGTTCCGGCGCAAACTTGTAGGCGATCGCCCAACGCGGCGCGACGTCCCCCGTGCCGAGTTCCCGTTGCGCCGCCCACGCGTTTACCTTGACCACCACGCCATCGGTCGGAAACGCCAGGCTCCCGCGCGCCCGCCCAAACGCCTCCACCGCCGCCCACACGCCGTCCGCGTTCACCGCAGTGACGCTCTCGACGGCCGGCAACCCCCAGCTTTTCAGCAGTCCCTGCAACGCCTCCTGCGAGAGCGGAGCCTTCGTCCCCGCGTCCCACGCGCCCACCCCGTAAAACACCGCACTCAGCCGCCGCCTGGCCGCTTCGCCGGCCCCGATCGTTTTCAAGGTGCCCGCCGCGAGGTTTCGCGGATGCGCGAACGGCTCCTCGCCTGCCTCCGTCCGCTCGGCGTTGATGCGCGCGAACTCCGCGTGCTCCATGAAAACCTCCCCTCGCACCTCGACAAACCCGGGGGCGTCGGCCGGCAATTCGCGTGAAATCCCCCCGATCGTGAGCACGTTCGCGATGACGTCGTCGCCCTCCTGTCCGTTGCCGCGCGTGACCGCCGCCACCAGCTTCCGCTCTTCGTAGACGAGACTGATCGCGAGTCCGTCGAATTTTGGCTCGATCACCCATGCCAGCTCCTCGCGCCGCAACGTTCGCCCGGCCGTCTCCATGAACGCGCGCAGTTCCGCCTCCGTGTAGGCCTTCTCCAGGCTCAGCATCGGTTCTCGATGCGCGCGTGTCGGAAATGCCCCCGTGCGATCATCGCCCACCGCCGCCACCGCGTTCTTTTCGAGCGAACGCAGCTCTTGCTTAAGCGCATCGTATTCGGCGTCGCTGATCTCCGGCGCGTTCTTTTTGAAATACAACTCGTCGTGTCGCGCGATCTCCGCCTTCAGCCATTGCAACCGCGTGGAACCGGAATCCGGAGTCGCCCATGCGCCGACGAGCCCGGCCACCAGGAGCCAGACACACAGCACCCGCCGGAGATGTTTTGCCATTCGCAGGCAAATGCAAATCTCACGCCATAGTCACCCATTACCGCAGCGCGGCCGACAAATAATCGAGCCATTCAGTCGTGCGCACCGCCGCCTGACCCCGGACACGCGCCAGCGCATCGGCGGCCACACCGTGCCACACCACTCCGCGGAGGGCCGCCCCTTGGGGATCGCCCGGCGTTTGAGCCAGCAATCCACCCGTAAGCCCGGCCAGCAAATCTCCGCTTCCGCCCCGGGCCAGCACCGGCCCGCCAAAAAAACTATGATACACGATCCCCGCATGGTGAACGCCCGTGACCGGCCCTTTGCGCACCAGCACCGCGTGAGCCGGCACCCGCTGCTCGATGCGTGCAAATTCACCGGCATGCGGAGTAAGGATGCGCGCTGCATTCCCCGCTCCGACGATCTCGGGCTGAAGCGCGTCGGCATCGATCACGAGCGGCACCCCCGACTGCGCAACGATGTCTTTCGCAAGCGCCAGCGTTTCCGGCTCACGCGCCAGCCCCGGACCGATAAGCAGCGCCGAGGCACGGGTGATTTTTTCCCGCAACAAATGGGTGCCTTCCAAGGCGAGGCCACCATCGGGCGTTTCAGGCCAGCCCACCCACATCGCCTCCGGCACGCGCGCTGCAAACGCCGCCACGAGCGACTCGGGCACAAACGCCGTGACCAGCCCCACCCCGCTGTGCAGAGCCGCCAGCACGCTCATCAGCACCGCGCCTGGATAATGGCGTGAGCCACCCACGACAAAAAGGTGCCCGTAAGTGCGCTTGTCCGAATGCGCCGGTCTCAGCGCACGCAAGGGCTCCAGCACCTCCCTCGTCAGCACTCGATCCGGTTTGTCACTTAATAAGTGACAAACCGGATCGGGCGGTTGGCTGAAAAAACCAAGGTCCAGGTAGCGAAGGCGGCCGGCGTTCGTGAGTGTAAGCAACGGCGTCTTCACGATACCGGTCGCATAGGTGAAGTCGGCGCGGAAGGCAGACGGGGCGTCGAGACCGCTCGGCAGATCGATCGCGGCACGCAGGCGAATGGGCAATGCGTTCACTTCGGCCAGAAGCGCAGCGGCCCGCGGCTCGAGGGGCGGGCGGAACTGATAACCGAAGATGCCATCAAGCACGAGGTCGTAGGACCGCATCTTTGGCTCGCTACGTTCCGCCGCCACGGGCGCGAGTTCGCGCCACGCCCGTTGGGCAAGAGGACGCAATGCACGTTCGCCCACTACAAAGATTACCTCAACGCACGTCAGTGGAAACTGTTCCACGATCCGTCGTGTCGCGATCAACACATCGCCTGCGTTGTGCCCCTTGCCCGCGAGCACGAGCACACACCCCTCCGTCGGGAACCCGCCGATCTCCTCAAAATCTTTCAGCACCGCATCGGCAACCGCTCGCCCCGCTTGTTGCATCGCATTCCATTCGGCTTCTTCCGCTCCACTAAACAACGCCGCCTCAAATTCCTTCGCTTCGGCGCAGGTGAGGACGGGATGCGCGGCGATCATGGAGGTGAGTTCAGACCGCCTTCACCACCGCGGCAACCGCCATCGCGGCCGCGTCGGTGTGCGAGAGCGTGAGCAGCACGTTGGTGCCGCCCACCTGCTTGAGCAGAGCCTCGCCTTTTTCGTCGAGCCGGACGAGCGGCTCGTGGCGGCTGCCATGATAAACCGAAATGGATTTCCAGCCGAGTTCCGCTCCGATGCCGGTGGTGAACGCCTTCGAGACCGCCTCCTTGGCCGCGAAGCGCGCGGCGAGGTGTTTGTGCGGATACTTCATGCTGAAGCAATAGGTGCGCTCCTCGTCAGTGAACACCCGGTTGAGAAATCGGTCTCCCTGCCGTTCCAACACGCCGCGGATGCGCTCGACATCAATCAGGTCGGAGCCGAGTCCAAGGAGAATGCCGCCAGGGGGAAGTTCGATGTTCATATAGGAATATTGAATGGGGAAATCAGGAAACGATCCGGGAACGGACTAACTCCTCCGTCTTCCATTCCGTTCCTGATTTCCTGAGTTCCATATAAAATCGGATCGTTCCGGTTTCCGACATCAGGGATTCATTCTCTTCTTCATCTCACCCACCGCTTCCTCGATACCCGTTGAAAGCGCGCGGCTGATGATCGTGTGGCCAATGTTGAGTTCGTGGACATGGGGCAGCGTGCGGATCTGGGCCACGTTGTCGTAGTTGATGCCATGGCCCGCATTGACCACGAGGCCGGCGGCGTGCGCCCGCAGCGCGCCGTCGTGCAGACGGGAGAACGCTTCGGCGCGACCGGGCGTATGCCAGGCATTGGCCCACGCGCCCGTGTGCAACTCGATCCATGGCGAGCCGAGTTCGGCGCTCAGATCAATCTGCGCGGGCTCGGCATCGATAAAGAGACTGGTGATGATCTCCGCGGCATTCATCGCGTCCACGCAGGCCTTCACCTGAGCGCGGCGTGCCACCACATCGAGACCGCCCTCGGTGGAAATTTCCTCACGGCTTTCCGGCACGATACACACGGAGTGGGGTTTCACCTTGAGGGCGAAATCGATCATCCAAGGCGTGCAGGCCATCTCGAGATTGATGCGGGTCGTGGACACCTCCTTGAGGCGCCAGACGTCGTGGTCCTGAATGTGCCGGCGATCTTCGCGCAAGTGGATCGTGATGCCATCGGCACCGGCCCGCTCGGCGCGCACGGCCAAGGCAACCGGATCGGGCTCAACCGGGCCGGGAGCAGTCTGATTGTAACCCCGGTAGCGGGCCTGCCGGACGGTGGCGCAGTGGTCAATATTGACTCCGAGAAGGATCATGGGATGCGGCAATAAAGCATGAATGTGGAAATCAGGAAATCAGGAATATAAGGCCAATTTCCCCTTCCTGATTTCCTGATTTCCACATTGGCTCGAATCCATGTCGTCCGCTCCCGCCAAAAAGGAAAACCTGCTGATCAACCTGGTTTTCAACATCCTCATTCCCACCCTCGTGCTGTCGAAGCTCAGCAAGGACGGACTGCTTGGCCCCGTCCTCGGCCTGGTGGTCGCGCTGGCCTTCCCGCTGGGCTACGGCGTGTGGGATTTCCTTGAGCGCAGAAAAGCCAATTTCATCGCGGTCATCGGATTTCTAAGCGTGCTCCTGACCGGTGGCTTTGCCCTCACCCACCTGAACACCTTCTGGTTTGCGGTGAAAGAGGCGGGAATGTCGCTGGTGATCGGTTCGGTCGTCCTGCTGTCGGCGGGATCAAAACAACCCCTGGTCAGAACTTTTTTGTATAACGATCAGGTCATTGACACCGAACGTGTGGCCGGCGCCCTGAGCGCCAGAAATGCAACGGCGGACTTTAATCGCCTGATGCGCCGCTGCACCTGGTATGTCGCCACGTCTTTTCTCGTGAGCGCATTGCTGAATTTTGTGGTCGCGAGCTGGGTGATCCTGGCGGAGCCCGGCACGCCGGCATTCAACGAGCAGCTCGCCGTCATCGCGTTGTCCAACTGGATCATCATCATGCCCCCTTTCATGGTGATGATGGCCTTCTCGCTGTGGCAGCTTTTCAGCGGCATTAAAAAGCTCACCGGGCTGGAACTCGACGCCATCATCAAGACGCCACCCGAAAAAACGGCGGCAAAATCCTGAGCCAAAAAAAAGACCCGGCTTGTTCGCCGGGTCTTTTGCAATGTCGGCCGACGGCGCGTTCAGCGCAGGTTCATCGGGATGAAGTTGCGCTGGACCTCGCCGGTGTAGATCTGGCGCGGGCGATAAATCTTGAGCTTCGGGTTCTGCGCGACCTCGCGCCACTGGGCGATCCAGCCGGGCATGCGGCCGATCGCAAACATCACGGTGAACATGTTCAGCGGAATGCCGAGCGCGCGCATGATCAGGCCCGAATAGAAATCGACGTTCGGATAAAGTTTGCGCGAGACGAAATACTCGTCGTTGAGCGCGGCCTCCTCCAGGCGCATCGCGATATCGAGAAGCGGGTCGTCCTTGATATTGAGCGAGGCGAGCGCCTTGTAGAAGGAGGCCTTGATGATCTTGGCGCGCGGGTCGTAGTTGCGATACACGCGGTGGCCGAAGCCCATGAGACGGTCACCCTTGCCGGATTTGGCGGCAGCGATGAACTTGGTGCCGTCGTCGCCGTCGGCATGGATGTTCTTGAGCATCTCGAGCACGGCCATGTTGGCGCCGCCATGGAGCGGACCCCAGAGGGCGTTCACGCCGGCGGAGACGGAGGCGAACAGATTGGCGCCCGCGGAGGCGACCATGCGCACGGTCGAGGTGGAGCAGTTCTGCTCGTGGTCGGCGTGGAGGAGGAGAAACAGGTTGAGCGCGGAGGCGACCTCGGCGGTGGGCACGAATTCGTTATACGGCTCGGAGAACATCAGGTGCAGGAAGTTCTCGCAGTAGCCGATGTTGGGACGCGGATAATTGAGCGGCTTGCCGTTGTTCACCCGGTAGGAGTGCGCGGCAATCGTGCGGACCTTGGAGATCGCGATGGCGGTGGCTTCTTCGAAATGCTCGAGGTCGTTCTGGTGATTGTTGCTCGCGAGGTGCGGGTAATAGGCGCCGAGGGCGTTGATGCTGGCGGAGAGCACCGCCATCGGATGGGCATCGCGAGGGAAGCTCTGGATGAAGCGGACCATGCCCTCGCGAAGCGGGGCGTGCTCGGTCAGCAGGCGGGAAAACTTGGAGCGCTGATCGGACGTGGGCAACTCGCCGTGGGTGACGAGGTAGGCGCTTTCGACGAAATTGGATTTCGCAGGATGCCGGCCTCGCCATCGATGTAGGTGATCTTGCTGGTGCAGGAGCCGGTGTTGCCAAAGCCGTCGTCAAACGTGATGTGCCCGGTGTCGGCCCGGAGCTTTGAGATATCTATGGCTTTTTCGCCTTCGGAGCCGGTTACGACCGGCAGGGTGATTTCTTTATCGTCGAGCTTCAGGGTAGCAAAATTGGCCATATCCGTTGCAACAGAGCAAAAAATGCACCGGATGCAAAACAAAGTCGCCTCGGACGGGGTGACTTTGCCTGAGCATTAGCGAGGACGACACGCGGCGTAAGCAAAAGTATTGGGGCCTAATGCCCCTCATAATAGCGACCGGTCAGCGCGGTAATCGGCCCGGCCGGCAAACGGGCCGGGATCCAAGGAATCCGAAGCCTGCCAATCCCTCAGACCAAAGCGGTGGATCCCGCGGCGACAGCCGAGAAATTGCGGTAGATCTGCAGGCCCTTGGCCTGGCTTTTTTCCGGGTGGAACTGCGTCGCAAAACAACGGCCGCGAGCGATCGCCGCGGTAAAGGGACGTCCGTAATCACATTCGGCCAGCACCAGCGAAGGATCCGCCGGCACGCAATGAAAGCTGTGCACGAAGTAGAACGACTCGTCGTCCGCGCGGAGGCCGGTCTGCAATGGCGAGCCCGGTTGAACGAAACGCACGGTGTTCCAGCCCATGTGCGGAACCTTGAACTCAGCCGGAAGCCGGAAGCGAACGACCTTGCCCGGGAAAATGCCGAGACCGGCCGTATTGCCCTCCTCGGACGAGTCAAACAAGGCCTGCATTCCCAGGCACACGCCCAGAAACGGGCGATCGGCGGCGATCCAGGCGCGCACCGTTTCGGCAAGGCCGCTGGACTTCAGTGAGGCCACGCAATCGGTCAGAGCGCCCACACCGGGAAGGACGAGGCCATCGGCGCCGGCCGCAATCACCTCGGCGGGCGCGCGCACGACCTTGGGCGTGGCGCCCACGGCTTCGAAGGCCTTGGTGACGCTGCCGAGATTGCAAAGTCCGTTGTCGATGACGGCGATGGTGGGCATGGCGACGAAACGGTAACCGCGACGGTCGAAACCGCCAGCGGTTGACTAGATCTTGCCCTTGGTCGAAGGCAACTGGCCGGCCGTGCGGGGATCGATCTGCGTGGCCATGTCCATCGCGCGGGCAAGACCCTTGAAGATCGCCTCCGCGACGTGATGCGGCTCCTCGCCGTATTCGAGGGTGACGTGCAGGTTGCAGCCAAGCGCGTTGCTGAACGCACGGGCAAATTCCTTCACGAGGATGATGTTGAAATCGCGCACGAACTGCGTGGGTGCCTCGACCTGGTAAACAAGGTGCGGACGTCCGCCGATGTCGACGGCAACGCGGGCCAGCGACTCGTCCATGGGCAGCAGGAAGAAACCGTAGCGCTTGATGCCGAGCTTGTCGCCGAGCGCCTGTTTAAACGCATCGCCGAGCACAAGACCGACATCCTCGACGGTGTGGTGATAATCGACGGCGACATCGCCGACGCATTTCACGTCGAGATTGAATAAACCGTGCTTCCCGAAAAGCGTGAGCATGTGGTCGAAGAACGGCACGCCGGTGTCGATTTTCGACACGCCGGTGCCGTCGACGGCGAGCGTGAGCACGATGTCGGTTTCGGCGGTCTTTCGGGAGAGGGTTACTTGGCGAGCCATGCTTCGATTGCGGTATTGACGGTGAACATTTCATCGTCGTTGCCGACGCTGATGCGCAGGAAGGAGGCGGTCAAGGCGTGGCTGGGGAAGGCGCGCACGAGGATTTTTTGCGAGAGCAGGAATTCGTAGAGCGACTTCGCGACCGCCGGACCGGTTTCACCGCGGGCGTTCTTCGGCTCGGCAAAAATGAAGTTCGTCTGCGTCGGATAGATGAACCAACCGAAGCGGGAGGCCCAGTCGGTGACCCAATAATCACGCGTGGAAATGATCTTTCCGATGATCGCGTCGTAATAACCGGTGTCACCGAGCGCGGCAAAGGCGGCGGCTTGGGAGAGGCGGTTCACGTTGTAGCTGTCGCGCACGCGGTCGAGCAGCTCGATGATGCCGGCGCTCGCGAGCGCGTAGCCGACGCGAAGCCCCGCGAGCGCATGGGCCTTGGAGAGCGTGCGGGTGATCACGAGATTCGGATAACGCGCGAGCAACGGAACCGCGTTTTCCCGGGCAAACGGCGCGTAGGCTTCGTCAATGACCAGCACACCCGGAAATTTGTCGAGAACGGCGGAAAGCTCGGCATTCGAGAATGCGACACCCGTGGGCGCATTGGGCGACGTGAGGAAAAACGCGCGCGCACCGGAAGCGGCGATTTTTTCGACCGGCAGTTTCATCGAGCGATCGAACTCGATCACCGTGGTCGCGCCGTCCTGGATCGCGACGAGAACGGGATAAAGCGAATAGCTGGGCAGTGTAAAACCGGTGGCGGCGGCGGGTCCGCCAAAGACGCGCACGAGAAGATTGAGGACATCGTCGGAGCCGTTGCCGATGAGGACGTTCTCCTCGCGCAGACCGTGGATTTTCGCGACGAGCTGGCGGAGCGGCGTGCTCTTGGGGTTCGGGTAAAGACGGAGCAGTTCACCCTCGTCGGCGAGTTCGCGATGGATCGCCTCGGCCGCGCGCGGACTGGGTCCGTAGGGACACTCGTTGGTGTTGAGCTTCACCCAGCCCGGCTCGGTCGGTTGAAGACCGGGCGTGTAGGCGTGGAGCTTCGCAATGTGCGGGAGGGCGAGTGAGATGAGATCGGACATGGGGATCGGAATGTAGGGGCGTGGCTTGACCACGCCCGGGGTCGGAGCGGGCGTGGTCAAGCCACGCCCCTACGCTCAGAGTGCCCGGATTTTGACCGAGCGGCCGTGGGCGTCGAGTTTCTCCATCGTGGCGAAGGCGGACACGACGGGTTCGCCTTTTTTCACGGCGGACTTGTCGTAGCGGATCACGCTCGTGCGGCGCATGAAATCGGCGACACGGAGTCCGCTAAAGAAACGTCCGGCGCGGGCGGTCGGCAGCACGTGGCTGGGACCGGCCGTGAAGTCGCCGAGAGCGGTCGGCGTGTAATTGCCCAGCATGATCGCGCCGGCGGTGGTGATGTCGCGAAGAAGCGTCTTGTGGGCGCTGTCTTTGACGAGCAACTCAAGGTGCTCGGGTGCGACGTAGTTGGCAATTTTGACGGCCTCGGTGAGGTTCTTCACCTCGATGGCCAGAAAGCCCTGCGAGAGCACGCGCTGGGTTTTCTCGGAGCGGGAGATGAGCTTGAGCTGGGACTGCACCTCGTCGGCGATCTCACTGATGATCCCGGCGGAGGTGGCGACGAGGTAGATTTTTTCGCGGCCGGAACCGTGTTCGGCCTGGGCGAGCAAGTCGGCGGCGGCGAAGTCCACGCGCGCGGTTTCGTCGGCGATGATCATGACCTCGCTGGGGCCGGGCAACGAATCGACGCCGACCGTGCCGAACACCTGGCGCTTGGCTTCGCACACGTAGGCGTTGCCGGGACCGAAGACCTTGTCGACCGCCGGGACGGTGAGCGTGCCGAAGGCGGCGGCGCCGATGGCCTGCACGCCGCCGATGCGGTAGACTTCGTCGATGCCGACGAGATCGAGCGCGGCAAGGAGCCCGTCGGCGATTTTGCCCTGCGAGTTGGAGGGCGTAAACACGGCGATCTCGGGACACCCGGCGATCTTCGCGAGCGTGGCCGTCATGAGGACGGTGGACACAAGCGGCACTTCGCCCCCGGGGACGTAAAGGCCGACGCGGCGGATGGGGTGATTGATCTCACCGACTTGTGCGCCGTGCTTGTTTTTGCCGAGCCAGTCCTTGGGGAGACTTTGTTTGTTGAACGCCACGATGTTCTCATGGGCGGCAACGAGCGCCTTGCGTTCGGCGGCGGGCAGGCGCTTGGCGGCGGCGGCAATCTCGGCGGGTTTCACCCGGAAGTCGCGGGCGCGGAGCTTGGCGCCATCGAATTTGGCGGCGTAGTAACAAACGGCTTCGTCCCCGCGCTGATGCACATCGGCCAGGATCGCCGTCACGGCATCCTGAATGTCTTTGGGCACGGAGGCCCCACGACAAAAGCCGGCCAGTTCAGAATCGAAGGTTTTGGAAGCAAACTGAAGGACGCGCACGGTAGTAGATGAGTCGGAAAGGACTACCTTTGCGCGGTTACGGGCGCGAGTCGGAAATGGGCGGTTTTAGCCGCGGAACAGAGTCCACACCCTACCGGCGGCTCACCGGGTCATTGCCGGCACCTCGAACAGGCTGTCGGCGAACGTTTCATTCATTGTAATCTTGTCGAAAACAATGGTGACGACGCGCTCGCTCCCGTCGGAAAGCTTGCTGGTGCTGATGATCTTGCGAGGGAAACGGATCCCGTTGACCACGGTTTCGTCCTCTTCGCGGATGGTGACGCCGTTTTCGGTCTCGGTCAGAAGCAAGCGGCCGGTGGCATCATCAAAATGGCGGGTAAAAACAATGCCATCGCCGTGATTAAAGGTGAGTTTGCGGCAGCTCTTTCCGTCGATCGTGCTCTTCCCCTGATCCTCGACCTGGCCGCGGCGCTGTTCGATACCCCGGAAGAAGGAGAGGTTTTCCCACGTGTTGGCGCGCAGGCGTTTGATCTGGTCATTCGAGAGCAACGTCATGCGCCAGCGGGTGGAATCGCCCGGATCCTGCTCGCGTTGCCAGCCCTCGTAGTCGTCGAGTGCGGTGATCTCGATCTTGTTCTCCGAGGTGGCGACGATCCGCTGGCGATAGGGCCGTTGAAAGATGATCTCGATGGCCACCTTGACCGGCCGGGCAACTCCTTTGTCGTCGGGCGCGGTGGTGGTCAGGGTCCCGGTGTAGTGCAACGACTCGAGCTTGGCGAGGGCCGCCTCAGTCCCCACCGTGGCGCGCGCGCGCGCGATCACCTTTTCGACATCCGGAGCGGCGGCCTGCACCACGAGCGCGGACAACGAGCAGAGGACAAAGGCGGCGAGGAGGCGAAACGGTGTGTTCATGGGGGTAATTAGAGGCGGGCGGAAGTTACTCCCACTCGATGGTCGCGGGCGGCTTGGAGCTGATATCGAGGACAACCCGGCTGACGCCACGCACCTCGTTGGTGATGCGGGAGGAAATCTTTTGGAGAAGATCGTAAGGCAGGCGCGTCCAATCGGCGGTCATCGCATCGATGCTCTCCACGATGCGGAGGCCGATCACATAGGAATAGTTGCGCTCGTCACCGACGACGCCGACCGATTTCACGGGAAGGAAGACGGCGAAGGACTGCCAGACCTTCCAATACCAGCCGTTGTTCATCATCTCTTCCTGGAGGATGTGATCGGCGTTGCGGAGGATTTCGAGGCGGTCCTTGGTGATCTCGCCGACGACGCGCACGCCGAGGCCGGGGCCCGGGAAGGGCTGGCGCCAGACGACTTCGCGGGGAAGGCCGCAGGCGGTGCCGACGGCGCGGACCTCGTCCTTGAAGAGTTCGCGAAGCGGCTCGAGCAGCTTGAGCTTCATGCGCTCGGGAAGGCCGCCGACATTGTGGTGGGACTTGATGAGCGCGGCGGGATTGCCGGCGATCGCGACGCTCTCGATCACGTCGGGATAGAGCGTGCCTTGCGCCAGGTAGTCGGCGCCACCGATGGACTTGAGGGATTTTTCGAACACTTCGACAAAGGTCCGGCCGATGATTTTGCGCTTCTGCTCGGGATCGGTGATCCCTTTCAGGCGGCGCAGGAAAAGGGCGGATGCATCGACGACACGCACGTCGATCTTGAAGTTCCGCGCGTAGAGCGATTCGACGACCTCGCGCTCGCCTTTGCGGAGAAGCCCGTTGTCGACGAATACGCAGGTGAGCTGCTTGCCGATGGCCTTGTGGATGAGCGCGGCGGCCACGGAGGAATCAACACCGCCGGAAAGGCCGAGGAGCACGCGGGATTTTTTGCCGACGGTCTTGCGAATGTGCGCGACGGACTGGGCGATGAAGTCATCGGTGGTCCAGTCCTGCGTGGCTTTGCAGACGCCAACGAGGAAATTGCGAACAACCTCGGTGCCGCGCTCGCTGTGGAAAACCTCGGGATGAAATTGGATGCCGTAGAAGCCGCGCCTGGCATCCTCGATGACGGCGTATTCGGAGTTGTCGGTCGTGCCGATGGCGGTGAAGCCGGGGGGAAGCTTGATCAGGCGGTCTCCGTGGGAGTTCCAGACCTTGAGCTTCTTTGGGAGCTTGGCGAAGAGACGTCCCGGTTTCTGGATCGTGAGCGTGCCGTGGCCATACTCGCGATGGTCACTCTTGGAGACCTGGCCGCCAAGGAGGTGGCCCATGAGCTGGATGCCATAGCAGATGCCGAGGATGGGCACGCCCATCTCAAAAATGGCCTTGTCGGGAATCGGGGCTTTCTTGGCGAACACCGAGCTGGGACCACCGGAGAGAATGATGCCGATGACGTTGTCCTTGCGGAGTTCCTCGGCCGTCACGGTGTAGTGATAGAGCTTGGAGTAGACCTGGCACTCGCGGATGCGACGCGCGATGATCTGCGTGTATTGCGAACCGAAATCGATGACGGCGATGGTCTGTGGCATGAAGAAAGAGGACGCCAAAGGCGTGGGACGGACGTGAATTAAAGGGTAAAAAGTGCGCGAGCGGGGCGCACGGTGTCAATGCGGGGGCGGCAGCGGGGACGGTTAAAACTTAAGGCGGCTGTTTTCCTGCCCGCACTTCGGGCAAACGCCCTCCTGCACTTCACCGCGCACGACATACAAGTGGTTGCAACGAACGCAGCGAAACGTGGTCCGGCGGCGCTCCCCTTCAAAACGCGCATGGTCGCGATGATCATAAAACAACCAGAGGCCGAGGAAGAGCGCGGCGACCAGAAAGCAATAGATGACAGAGGCGATTTGCAGGCCCATGGGAAGGACGTTATGGAGGCGAACGACAACCGGCGAGCCAGCTGTAGGGCCCGACCTTGTGTCGAGCCGGTTCGGCGGATGATGACCGGGACGGGCGCGGCCTCACGCAAGGTGAAGCCCTACAGTTCGGAAAAGGAGCGGCGGTCGTGGAAAAACAAAAACGCGCCGAAGATTGCTCTTCGGCGCGTTGCGAACGGAACGGGCGCCGGGGGCGCGCGTCACGTATCAGGCCTGAGCCTCGGGAGCGGCTTCCGCAGCGGGGGCGGCGGCTTCCGTTTTGGCGGCTTTCTTGGCCTTGGAGGCAGGCTTCTTGGCCTTCTTGTAACCCTGGTCATCGGCCTTGACGAACTCGATGATCGCCATCTCGGCGGCATCGCTCACGCGGGGGAGAGCGAGTTTATAAATACGGGTGTAACCGCCGTTACGATTGGCGAACTCCTTGTACTTTTCGTTGAAGAGGAGGGTGACGGCATCTTCGTTGCGCACGTCCTTGAGGGCGAGGCGGCGAAGGTGAAGAGCATCCTTCTTTTCGGTCTTCACGGAAGCCTGCTTGGCTTTCGTGATGATCTTTTCGACAAAGGGACGGAGGGCCTTGGCCTTGGCGAGCGTGGTCTCGATACGGTCGTGCTCGATGAGCGAGGCGGCCATATTGGAGAGCGTCGACGCGCGGTGCGAAGCGCTGCGTCCGGCGAGGGAGTGAGTGTGTTTTTTGTGGCGCATTGTGGTGTTGTTTTAAGAGCGGCACCCGATCGGCAATCCCTGTCGCAGCGTTGGGCGACAGGGACGGCGCGAGTGCCGCAGAAATGAGTAGCGGGTAGTGAGTAGCGGGTAGATTAAGAGTCGTGAGCGGCAAGCGATATGCTACTCACTACCCGCTACTCGCTACTTCCGATTAAGCGTCCTTCTTCGAGGCGTCGAGGAGGCGCTCGTCGAACTTCATGCCAAGCGAGAGACCGAGGGCCTCGAGCTTGTCCTTGATTTCGTTGAGCGACTTCTTGCCGAAGTTGCGATACTTGAGCATCTCCTGCTCGGTCTTCATGGCGAGTTCGCCGACCGTGGTGATGTTGGCGTTGTTCAAGCAGTTCGCGGCGCGAACGGAGAGCTCGATTTCGTTGACCGACATGTTGAGGAGCTTGCGGAGCTTGTTCTGCTCTTCGCTGACCTCGGACTGCTGGTTTTCGAATTCGTAGGCCTCGTCGCTGACGCGATCGAACACGTCGAGGTGGTGCTTGAGGATCGAGCCGGACTGCTTCAGGGCGTCGTCCGGGGTGATGCGACCGTCCGTCCAGATCTCGAGGATGAGCTTGTCATAATCGGTGATCTGGCCGACGCGGGTGTTCTCAACGGCATACTTGACGAGACGAACGGGCGAGAAGAGGGAGTCGATCGGAATGACACCGATGGCCTGCTCTTCCTTCTTGTTCTGCTCGCCGGGATAGTAGCCGCGGCCGGTCTTGATCTCGACCTCGGCTTCGAACGAGGTGTTCTTCTCGAGCGTAGCGATGACCTGGTCGGGATTGACGATGGTGATGTTGGCGTCGGCCTGGATGTCGGCGGCGGTGACGGCACCGGCACGGTTCTTCACCTTGATGGACAGGGTGAGGGGTTCGCGCTTGGTGGAGACGATGAGGACCTTCTTCAGGTTGAGGACGATGTCGGTGACATCTTCCACGACACCGTCGATGCTCTGGAACTCGTGTTGGACGCCCTCGATCTTGATCGAGGAGATGGCGGAGCCTTCGATGGAGCTCAGGAGCACGCGACGAAGGGAGTTGCCGATGGTGTGTCCGTAGCCGGCTTCGAAGGGCTCGGCGATGAACTTGGCGTAGGTCGGCGTGGAGCCTTCCTCAACCTTCGTGAGCTTATTGGGCAATTCGAACTTTCCGAGGCGTTTGGGCATGGAGGCGAGTGATTGCTGTGTTTAGAGAGGAACTCCAGCTTAGAAGCGGGAGTAAAATTCAACGATGAGCTGCTCGTTGATGTTGGCGGCGATCTCGTCGCGGTTGGGCAGACGGGTGACAACGGCCTTGAACTGCTCGGCATTGAGCGTGAGCCAGCCCGGGACGGGGCGGGCGCGGTTCTCTTCCAGGTTGCGCTGGGCAAGCTGGCGGGAGGACGCGAGGTTCTTGATCTCAACCTCGTCGCCGGCCTTCACGATGGCGGAGGCGATGTCGAGCTTGCGGCCGTTCACGCGCACGTGGCCGTGGCCGACGAGCTGACGGGCGGCGGCGCGGCTCTTGGCGAAACCAAGGAGGTAGACGACGCTGTCGAGACGGGTCTCAAGGAGCTGGAGGAAACGCTCGCCGGTGACGCCGCGCTCGCGCTTGGCGGTCTCGAAGGTGAGGCGGAACTGACGCTCAAGCAGGCCGTAGGTGTAACGGAGCTTCTGCTTTTCGTTCAGACCGACGGCATACTCGGAGAGCTTGCGGCGGAGCTTGGGGCCGTGCTGGCCGGGGGGGAAATTGCGTTTTTCAAACGCCTTCGTCGCGCCGAAGATCGGCGTGGCGAAACGGCGGCTGATGCGGGTGGTGGGACCTGTGTAACGAGCCATGGTGGGTTACTTTGTTTTAAAATGAATCCGTAGTGTGGATACGCGTCAGATTAGACGCGGCGACGCTTGCGAGGACGGCAGCCGTTGTGCGGCACCGGGGTCACGTCGATGATGGTGTTGATCTCAAGGCCAATGGCCTGGAGGGCGCGGATGGCGCTGTCACGGCCGAGGCCGGGACCGGAGACCTTGATGACGACATCCTTGAGGCCGTGCGACATGGCGTTGCGGGCGGCATCCTGGGCGACGACTTGGGCGGCGTA
>JAQSWS010000090.1 GCA_029266495.1 Rariglobus sp.
CGCGAAAAGATGAACGAGACAGGCCGCCTCGGAAACCGGCAGGTCATCGTTATAACGATTATCCACCTTTCGGGAGGTCTCCAATGCCTCCTTCCATTTTCCCTGCTGCTCTAGAAGCCAGATGTATGCCTCAAGACCACTGTAAGAAAACACGTCGGCTGCTTCCTCGGCGACTTTTGTGGCCATCGCCTGGTCTCCCTTGGCATAGAGGTAACGCACCAGGAAGAGACAGGAATTGGCCATATAAACTCTGTCCGTAGCCTGTTGGAAGGCCTGTAAATACGCCCGGGCCGCCGCGTCCTCCACGCCGCGCTCCTCCAGATAATCGCCCAGTTCCAAATAACAATTGGGATCCAGGACCGCCGCCTTTTCCATGGCACTCTGAAAGAGGTCCGGCTGCGCTTTTTGAGCGAACGCCAGCAGGCGCATCCCACCCAGATCGTAATCCATCATCGGGCCCAACCATTTGGCGAGGACCTGCGGGCTGATGTTTTCCGTGGTGCCTCCGTTTTCTTGCGATGCATTGTAACGCGCCAGCCTGTAAACGTAAGGTGCTCGTTCCCAAAGCTGTCGCATCCACGTGGTGTTGTTCTCATCACCCACTCCAATTTCATGCAACCGGGGATCGACCTCGAACGCAGTCCCCCGGGGCACTTCGGGGTTGAACCAGGCGTGATGGTCCAGCACCGGAAGCACGCGTTCCTTGTCCTCGTCGTTGCGCAGGGAATCCCACAAGGTGGGAGTAACCAGCTCGGGACGCTCGCGAATGAGCACCGTGCAAGGCACATTCCTGGTTTCTCGCACGGAGTTTTTCCGGGCAATCATTCGCTTAAGGAAAGGCATGTAGCGCAGATCGGGCAGCTGGTCGTTGATAAACGCCTCCAGTTCCTTCGCTTTCTCCCTAACCCCCCAATTGTCGTTAAGGAAACCAAACAATCGCTGGGCCGCCTGCATGAGATGGCGTTGATGATAACCGGCCAATAGATTTTGACCCAACACTTGGAGCCGCCCCTTGCCGGATTCATTGACCACCGGCGAACCTTCAGGGGTATCCACATAGAGCTTAAGCCAGTCGAAGCTTCCCTGTTCCGGCTTGATTCCAAAAGCCTCCGCCCCACGGCTGCATTCGCTGAACTCCAGCCCTAAAATCGGCTTGGTGAACACATGCCCGTGTCCGACGGACAACGACTCCTCATTGGCGACCCGCCAGTAACTCACGTCCGGTTTGGCTTTCGCTTCCTTCAGGAATTCCAGTCCTTTGGCTGCGTTGACCGAGCGGATCAATGCGCGGAAATATTCGTGCTTGAGTGCATCGCTACCGGCCAGGGCTTGGGCGTGACCCTGACGCCAGTCCCCGGTGTTGCGCAGTCGCAAAATCTCAAGCCACTCATCCACGGTCTTGTTCTGTCCCGGCTGAAACTCCTGAAGAGCCCGAAGGGCGTCGGCCTGCTGCCCGCACAGCGTGAGGCGCAACGTTTCCGCCAGGCGCCGGCCCTTTTCCGCGGACGGAATGCCCAGCGCATCCGCCGTCGCCAGGTGTGCCACCATGCGATTGAGCAGAATGCGCAAGTCGCGAAAATCCCCCGAGAAATCGTTCAACGCCAGAGTGCCCGTCAGCAGCGCCGCCTGGACGTGGCCGCCGGCCGACGCTGGATGAGCGGTGAGAAAATCCGACAGACGCGTATTTTCCTCCAAAAGATTCTTCAAGTCGGGCGACAGCAGCCGCTGCGCGTAGTCCAAATCGGATACGTCAGGCACCGTCGTGTCGGGCGTTGTGAAAACCGTCCTGGCCAGCGAAGCGTAGCTCGCCGGATTCCACACGCCGGCCTCCAGGGGGACCATCGACTTGAGCTCACCGGCGGAGACTTCGTAGTTAACCGTATCATCGTTGCCGGTGACCTTGCGAACGGTGACCGCCTCCAAATGAAAATCGGCCGGTTTTTGCAGCCTGCTCATGTCCACCACAAATTGGGACACCTGTTGCACCATCCACGATTCCTCGGTGCGCACCTTGTGAACGGCATCCGAGGTGGCCGTTGACGAGGACGTGACCTCGCCGGAACGTTTGCATCCACCGAAAACCGCGGTGCCAATCACGAGCGCGCCAATGAGCCACCGATGCCGGGCCTTCATTAAAGAAACCATGTGCTCATTCGCATCGCGATCAGGATTTGCATGCAATGCTTATCAGGGCGAACGCGGCGAATCCCACTTCATGTGCCGCAAAACGTTTGGTAAGCAGCGGCACCGCCCGGAGCCGGCAGGCGATACTCGGGGGCGTTGCGCTCGTGGGCGTAAGGCGCCGACAAAATATCAAGCAGTCGCTCCATCACGGTGAGGTCGCCTTGTTGCGCGGCGGCGAGCGCCGCTTCGACGAGGTGGTTGCGCGGGATGAACGCGGGGTTGTGCGCACGGCGCAGTTGCAGGGCTTCGGCAGGCGACTTCGACTCCCGGCCGAGCCGCGCCTGCCAGCGTTCATGCCATTCAAGAAACTTTGCATCGGCGAACTGTGCGTTGGCGACTGGCGCGGTCTGCGACAGCGCCGCGAAGGTGTTGGTGAAATCCGCCTTCACCTCGTGCATCCATGCCAGCAGGGTCTCGATCAATGCGACATCCCCGGCCTCTTCGGTGAACAGGCCGAGCTTGCGCCTCATGCCGGCGAGCGAGTGATGCTGGAAACGCCCGGCGAAGCGTTGCACGGCGGCATTCGCCAGCTCGACGGAGGCCTTCTCGTCGGGATGCAGCAGGGGCAGCAACGCCTCGGCCAGGCGGGCGAGATTCCACTGCGCGATGCGGGGCTGGTTGCCGTAGGCGTAGCGTCCGTGGCGGTCGATGGAACTGAACACCGTCGCCGGATCGTAGATGTCCATAAAGGCGCACGGGCCGTAATCGATCGTCTCGCCGGAGAGCGCCATGTTGTCGGTGTTCATCACGCCGTGCACGAAGCCAACCTGCATCCATTGGGCGATCAATGCGGCCTGCCGTTCGATCACCGCGTCGAGCAACGCAAGCGCCGGGTTGTCCGCGCCAATAAGTCCGGGGTAATGGCGCCGCAACGTGTAGTCGGTGAGCGCACGCAGTGCGGCGTCGTCGCCTTGCGCGGCGGCCCACTCGAATGTGCCCACTCGAATGTGACTCGCGGCCACGCGCGTGAGCACGGCGCCGGGCTGCGCCTCCGGGCGCCACACGTCCTCACCCGTCGCCGCCACCGCAAGGCTGCGCGTGGTGGGAACGCCGAGCGCATGCATGGCTTCGCTGATGACGTATTCGCGGAGCATGGGGCCGAGTGCGGCGCGTCCGTCACCGCGCCGGGAAAACGGCGTGGGCCCGGAGCCCTTGAGCTGAATGTCAAAGCGTTCGCCTCGCGGCGTGATTTGCTCGCCGAGCAGAATCGCGCGTCCATCGCCGAGCGTGGTAAAGTGACCGTATTGGTGTCCTGCATACGCCTGCGCGAGTGGCGATGCACCGGGCGGCAGGCGGTTGCCCGCGAAAAGCGCCGCTCCGTCGTCGCCCGCCAGTTCACCGGCCGACAGACCGAGGAACTCCGCCAGCGGGCGATTCAGAAGGACAAGCCGCGGTGCACGCACGGGAGTCGGCGCAATCGAAACGTGGAAAGCCCGGGGCAATTGCGCATAGGTATGCTGCAACCGCCAGCCGG
The DNA here is from genome assembly GCA_029266495.1 of Rariglobus sp. Lineage (GTDB taxonomy): Bacteria > Verrucomicrobiota > Verrucomicrobiia > Opitutales > Opitutaceae > Rariglobus. The sequence continues at coordinate 3,659 of JAQSWS010000090.1, forward strand.
CCGAGGCCGAAGCCGGGGCGGGATCGAGAGGTATGGGCGCGGATTCGGACATGGAGAAACTTTCGCCGGAAATCGTGTCCCGTCGAGGCAGGCGAGCGGTTTCCGATTTCGTCTTTGCGGCCTTTGCGTTGAGATCCGGCGGCTATTTTTGCGAGCCGGAGAGCAGCGCGTGTCTTCCGTCCACGGGGAGCAGGCGGCGGCCGTCGGTGGCGATGCGCATTTTTTCGAGCCATTGCTCGAACTCAGGGGCGGGCTTCAGGCCCAAGACCTGACGGAGGTAGTGGCTGTCGTGGAATGACGTCGATTGGTAGCCGAGCATGATGTCGTCGGCGCCGGGGACTCCCATGATGAAGTTGCAGCCGGCCACGCCGAGGAGCGTGAGAAGATTGTCCATGTCGTCCTGGTCGGCTTCGGCGTGATTGGTGTAGCACACGTCCACGCCCATCGGGAGGCCGAGGAGCTTGCCGCAACAGTGGTCTTCGAGGCCGGCGCGGATGATTTGTTTGCCGTCGTAGAGGTATTCGGGGCCGATGAAGCCGACCACCGTGTTGACGAGGAGCGGCTTGAAAGGACGCGCGACGGCGTAGGCACGGACTTCGCACGTCTGCTGGTCGAGGCCATGATGCGCGCCGGCGGAGAGCGCGGAGCCCTGGCCGGTTTCGAAATACATGCAGTTGTCCCCGACCGTGCCGCGCTTGAGCGAGAGCGCGGCGGCACGCGCCTCGCCAAGGAGGCCGAGGTGAATGCCAAAGCTTTTGTTGGCGGCTTCGGTGCCGGCGATGGACTGGAAAACAAGATCGACCGGCGCACCGCGCTTCATCGCTTCAAGCGCGGTGGTCACATGCGCCAGGACGCAGGACTGCGTCGGGATTTCGTAGCGGCGGACGAGTTCGTCAATCAGGCGGAGAAGCGCCTCCATCGCGGGGACGCTATCGGTCGCGGGATTGATGCCGATCACGGCATCGCCACAGCCGTAGAGAAGCCCGTCGAGGATGGAGGCGGCGATTCCCTGCGGATCGTCGGTCGGATGGTTGGGCTGGAGGCGCACCGCGAGCCGCCCGGGCAGGCCGATGGTGCTGCGAAAAGCGGTGACAACGCGGCATTTTTTGGCGACGAGGACGAGGTCCTGGTTGCCCATGAGCTTCGACACGGCGGCGACCATTTCCGGTGTGAGGCCGGGGGCGAGCGCCGTGAGAATGGTCGCGTCGGTTTCATAGCGGAGGAGCCAGTCGCGGAACTGGCCGACGGTGAGGCCGGCGACGGGCGCAAAGGCGGCGCGGTCGTGGGTGTCGATGATGAGACGGGTGACCTCGTCCGTCTCGTAGGGAATGAGCAGGTCTTCGAGGAAGCGGGTGAGCGGGACATCGGCGAGGCAGAGCTGGGCGGCGACGCGTTCCTCGGCAGACGACGCGGCGACGCCGGCGAGCACGTCGCCGGAGCGGTGTGGCGTGGCCTTCGCCAGCAGCTCGGCGAGCGTGGCGAAGCTGTGGCGCGTCCGGCCGATGGTGGTCGCAAAAGTCATCGTGGCAGGATTTTTAGCCACGAAACGCCCGAAATACACGAAAAGATCCGGCCCCTCCGGCTTTCGTGTGGTTCGTAAGCGGCCATGACTCAGTTGAAGTGACCCAGGTAATCGTCGGCGAGGTTGCAGGTGTCGTCGGTAAACCGGGGGCCCATCGCCTGAGCCTGGGCGGTGTCGGCATGTGAACCGATCCAGGCGACGAGGAGCATGCGGCGGAGCATGATGAAGGTGGGGATTTCCGCGAGTTCGACTTTGGAAAGCCGGCGTTTCTGCGTGTAGCCGCCGAGCCAGGCATCGATATAGGCGGGGACGTCGGGATGCGTTTCAATGAAGCTCAGCGCGGCGGCGAGGTCATAAATAAACCACGAGTGTCCGCAGTCGTCGAAATCGATCACGGCGACGCGGTCCTGGTGAACAAGGAGATTGGCCGCGCGAAGATCCGCGTGAACCAGGCCAAAGCGGGCGCGTGAATAACCGACGGCATCAACACGACGGCGAAGCACGGGCAGCAGGCGCGCGAGGTGTCGTTTTTTGGCGGGCGTCATTCCAAGCCCCTTGGCCCAATCTCCCCAGAGCGGACGGTCACCGAGCATGGCGTCGAAATCCCAGCGTTCGCGGAGGATGGGCCGCGGGGGTGTCCACGAGGCTGCGTGGAGATGCAATTGCGCGGTCACTTCACCGAGGAGTTCGAAGGAGGCGAGGCGGTTGGCATCATCCGGTTCGGTGCCCTCGACAAAGGTCATCAGCACGCAGTGGCGGGGTTCGGGAACGGCGGGGTGCCAGACGTGCTGGACGAATTCGCCATCGAGCCCGGCGAGGGGCTCGGCGGTCACAATGGCGGTATCGCGCTTCAAGGCGTGGACCCAGGCGAGTTCGGAGGCGATGTGCGAGCGCGGGTGATAGCCGGGACGATTGATGCGAAGGACGCGGCGCGGACCGATGGGGGGAGTGATGAGGTAGGTGGCGTTCTCGGAGTAGTTGAGAAGCTTGATCGCCGAATCGGTCGGCACGCCGAAAAGCGGAAGAGCCTGGCGGGCGAGTTGCTCGACACGACGGAGCTGATGCCGCGTGGGGAGCGCGGCAAAGGCGGACGACGTGATGGGGGTTTTAGTCACAGAGGACGGAAGAGGGGGCACGGAGCTTCACAGGGACAGAACGGTTGCCACACAACGCACAGAGGGCGCAAAAGACGGACTCCGATTTTGTGTCTTCTGCGCTTTTTGTGGCCACGATTCTGAGGCGATTAGAAGGAGGATGCGGCGGCGGCGATGCCGGCTTCGGTGCGTTCGAGGATTTCGTCGCAGTCGGCGGGCGTGAGGAGGAGGCCGGGTTTGAACTGGAGGACGCGCGGGTCGAGTTGCGAGAAAATCGCCCAGACGCCTTTCGCGTAGAGTTCGCGCATGACGTGTTTTGCTCCCTCGGGGTGCGTGTTGAACTCGAGACCAAAGATGACACCGCGCTGGCGGATGCCGGTGAAGAAGGGATAACGGGCGCGGATGACATCAAGGCCGGCGCGGAGGCGGGCGGCGATGGCATCGACATTGGCAATGGTCCAGGGGCGGAGGGTGATTTCGAGGGTCTTGAGCGCGGCGACGCAGCCGAGTTCGGAACCGCCAAAAGTCGAGATGTGACCCCAACCGTCTTCCTTGAGCCAGCCACCGGCCTGCTCGTTCACGATGGCGGCGCCGATCGGATAGAGGCCGCCGCTGAGGCCTTTGCTGGTGACGATGATGTCAGGTTGCACACCATAGGAGGTGACGCCCCAGAGATGCCCTCCACCACACCGCATGAGGCCGGTTTGAACTTCGTCGGCGACGTAGAGCGCACCGTATTTTTCGCAGAGGATTTTGACGGAGGGCAGATAGCCGTCGGCGGGCAGGGGAAAACCGTAGGTGGCGGGGATGGTTTCCATGATGACGCAGGCAACGTCGCCGGAAGCGAGCGCGGCTTCCATCGCGGCGATGTCGTTGAAGGGAACTTTGACGAACTCATCAGGCCGGCCGGCGCTCATGAATTGATCCGCGTAGCGTCCGTCGGCGGTGCCGAGGGCGAGGCCGGTGTGTCCATGATAAGCACGGATGACGGAGACGATTTTTTTGCGCCTGGTGGCATAGCGGGCGCACTTGAGACCGATGTCGATGGCTTCGCCGCCGCCGCTGGAGAGGATTGCGTAGCGCATGTTGGACGGCGCGGTTTCCACGAGACGTCTGGCGAGCGCGGCGCGGCCGATCGCGGGGAAGTGATGATTGCCCATGTCGAAGTGATCGAGGGCCTCTTTCAGCTCGGCGATGATCTCGGCGTTGCGATGGCCGAGGTTGTAGGTGCCGCCGTTGAGGTGAAGGTCGATCAGCCGGTGGCCCGACATGTCGTAGAGGTGGTAACCCTCGCGACGGCCGATCACGAGCGGAGTGCCGCGGGCGGCCCAGGCCTGGACCTTGTCGGGATTCCAATAGGTGGCGCTATCGCGGAGGACGGCGGCCTTGTCGGCGTGGACGAGCGAGTCGAGGAGAGGGGACATGGGAGAATGAGAACGATTAGGAGAGGGCGGCGAGGGTTTCGCCACTGGTGAGGACCTGGCAGTAGATGTTGTTGATGATCGTGAGCTCGTGGCGGTGGAGTTCTTCAGTGGCGGCGGCGCAGGCGTCGTCGACGACGATCACGTTGAAACTTTCGTCGGCGAGGGAGCGGACGGTGCTGGCGACGCATTGGTCGGTGAAGATGCCGCAGACGACGACATTGCGGATGCCGAGATTGGAGAGAAGCAGGCGAAGGTTTGTGCCGGTGACGGCGCTATCGGTGGTTTTGGTGAGGACAATCTCGTGCGGGAGCGGGGCGACGGCGGGAAGGATCTGCGACTCGGCGGCGTCGAGCGGAAGAAGGAGGTTGTTGAAACCGGGACGGGCCTGACTGAGGGAACGGTCGCGACCGTCTCTGGTGAGGCAGGCGATGCGGGCAAAGAGGACGTCGCGCCTGAGTTCACGAAAACGGGCAAGGAGTCGTTGCGTGGCGGGCAGCACGGTTACGCGCAGGCGTTCGCGAAACGGACTCCAGCGGCGCCATTCGGCGACATCGGAGGGCGTGGCGTTGGGGGGAGTTGCCTCGGGAAGGTAGCAGACCTGCAAATCGATCACGAGCAGAGCCGTCTGTGCGGCGGGCAGCACGATGTCGGGAAGATCGTCGCCCATTGTTTCGTAGTAGAAAGATCGATACGCAGTGCGCCAGGTGGACATGGGACGGATGACTGATTCAGGCGGTGAGTGCGGCCGGGGACTCCGGGAGGATCTGGCCCCCATCGACGGTAATGGTCTGGCCGGTGATGTAGCCGGCCTCGGCGGAGGCGAGGAAGGCGGCGGCATGACCGATGTCCTCGACAGTCCCGAGCTTGCCGAGCGGCACGCAGGCCGCGGTGGCGTTGATGTAGTCCGCGCCCATGTGGGCGAGCGCCTCGGTGAGGATGTTGCCCGGGAGGACGGCATTGATGGTGATGCCATCCCTGGCGAACTCGATGGCGGCGGTGCGCAGAAAGCCCAGTTGCGCGGCCTTGGTCGCGCCGTAGTGCGACCAGCCGGGAAAGCCGGTGACCGGGCCGGTGATGGACGAGGTGAGCACGATGCGAGGCGCGGCACTCTTTTTCAAGTGGGGCAGGCAGGCCTGAATCGAGAGGAACATGCTCTTCACGTTTGTCGCAAAAATTCCGTCCCACGCGTCCTCGGTCATGTCGGCGAACTTGAGCATCGGGAATGCACCGGCGTTGGCGCAGAGGACGTCGATTCCGCCATGAAGGTTCACCGCCATCGCCGCCATGTGCTCGACCCCGGCGCGGGTCGAAACATCGGCCTGGCAGAAAGCGACGGTGCCTCCCGAGGCGACCAGTTCGGCAACGGTCGCCTCGCCTTCGGCGGCGGTGCGCGCAACGATGAGGACCTTGGAGCCATGCTGGGCGAAGACGCGGGCAATGCCTTTGCCGATGCCTTTGCTGCCTCCGGTGACAATGACGGATTTGTTTTTGAGGGATGCGGACATGAGGGGAGAGAAATCGAAACAGGCCGGCTGTTCCGCCAGGGGATCAATGAGACGGCGCGGCGCGGCGGGCCTTGCGGCCGGTCCAGCGAACAATGCCGAAAAGGACAATCACGAGAACGATGGCGACGATGACGTTAAGCACGCCGACGGCCGGGACCATGGGTTGGTAGCCGCTGGTCATGCGGGCGTAGAGCCACTCGGGCAGGGCGCTGTCGGCGCCGGTGGTGAAGAGGGAAAGCGCGAAGTTGCCCCAGGAGAGCAGCACGGCAAAGCACGTGGCGCTGATCATGCCAGGCATGAGAAGCGGAAGGGTGATCTTGCTGAGAATCTGCCAGCGGCTGGCCCCCATGTCGCGAGCCGCCTCCTCAAGCGATTCATCCAGGCCGTAGGCCTGGATCGAAATGATCAGTGTCGTGATGGGCGCGATCCACACCGTGTGGGCGATGGCCGCGGTCCACCACGCGGTGGTCAGGTCGAGAAAATTGAACCACATGAGCAATGCGAGCCCGAGGACCGACTGAGGGAAAAAGAGCGGCAGAAGCACGAGGCGCTGGAAGGTCTGGCGTCCGCGCCAACGGTAGCGGGCGTAGGCAAGCGCGGAGAAAAAACCGATGGCGACGGAGGCAACCGCGGTGACCGCGCCGATGCGCAGGCTCACACCGACAAAATCGGCGACCTGCGGCGACTGGAGGGCGTCGGCATACCATTTAAGGGTCATGTCCTCCGCCGCATAGGGAAAGGAGAAGAAGCGCCTCTTGGACAGCGAGGCGACGATGATACAGAGTATCGGGAAGTAGAATACAAGCAGCACCAGTCCCGCGTAGAGACTGAAACCGGCTTTCTGTGTGCGGCTGACGATCATGACAGGCGGGTCATTCGTTGCTCTTTTTTCCGAGCAATTTTTCCAGGTCGAAGCGGCCGAGGGCGAAAAAGACGACGATCGCGGTGAGCGCGATGAAGAGCGTCGAAAGCGCGGAGCCGAGCGGCCAGTTTTGAGCGTAGGTGAACTCGGACTCGATGTCGGAGGCGATCGTCACGACCTTCTGGCCGCCGAGAATCTTGGCCTCTGAAATGGCTCCGACGGAGAGCACGAACACGAGCAGCGAGCCGATGAGCACGCCGGGCATGGAGAGCGGCAGGTCGATTTTTTTGAACACCTGCCAGCGGTTCGCGCCGAGATCGAAGGCGGCCTCGCGCACCTGGTCGGGCACCATTTTCACGCCGAGGGTAAGCGGGAAGAGCATGAACGGCAGGTAGACGTAGACCATGCCGAGGATGATCACGGGCACGTTGTAGAGCAGGGAATCGACCTGCACCCCAAGGAGCTTCGCCAGCGTGCCGCCGACCACGCCGTTCTTCATGAAGCCGATGACCCAGCCGAAGAGGCGGATGTTCTCCGATACAAACAACGAGGTGGCGATGGCGTAGGTGACGAACGAGGCGCCGCCCTTGAAAATTTTCGCCAGCGCAAAGGCCAGCGGATAGCAGATGACCAGAAGGATCGCGACGGTGACGGCGGCGAGGCCGAGTGACCACAGGATGGATTTAAAGTAGGTCTGGTTGAAAATGACTTCGTAGTTCTGAAGCGTCGGCACCTGGAGCAATTCGAACGTCTTGGGCGGCATGAAACCGAACCAGACCACGCAGAGAAGCGGGGCGACGAAACCGAACAGCATCAGCAGTCCGAAGGGGGACGAAGCGAGCGCCCCGAAAAATCCGGGGCCAAACTCACGCGTTTTTTTCGGGGTGCGCACACTCATGATTCAAGAACCTGGCTGTCGGCGAGCTCCCAGCCCAGGACGCCGGCGGCGGCCGCGGTGCGCTCTTCCCGCAGGCGCTCGACGGTGAGGGTGCAGCCGGGGCAGACCTCGACGTGATACTGGATGCGGGAGCCAAGGGAAAATTCATTGAGGATTTTGACCGGCACGGTGTTGCCGGCGTGCTCCCCCGCGGCAAGGAAACGGAGCGATTCGGGGCGAATGAGGAGCTTGCGTTTCGCGCCCGCTTCCAGCGGCACCGGCAGCTCCGGCAGCGCAAGCGGGACGGTCTTCCGGCCGGTGTCCCACGTCGCGGACGCCCCGCCGAGCGCGGTGATATCGAGGAGGTTCACCTCGCCCATGAATTCGGCGACGAAGGCGTTCTTCGGCGAGGCATAGATCTCGTCGGGCATGCCGATCTGCTCGATGACACCGGCGCGCAGGATGGCGACGCGGTCGCTCATGACCATGGCCTCCTCAAGCGAGTGAGTGACGTAACAGAAGGTTTTTTTCGTGCTGCGCTGGATATCCTTGAGCTCCTTCTGGAGCATCTTGCGCAGGCGGGCATCGAGGGCGGAGAGCGGCTCGTCGAAGAAGAGAATCTCGGGATCGTAGGCGAGCGCGCGGGCAAGGGCGACGCGCTGGCGTTCGCCTCCCGAGCACTGCGAAACGTTTTTATCGTAGTAGCGATTGGGGTCGAGGTGGAGGAGCTTGAGCAGCTCCCAGGCGCGGGTGCGGCGGTCGCTTTCCGAGGCGCCGCGGATGGTGAGCGGAAACTCGACGTTTTTGCCCACGGTCATGTGCGGGAAAAGCGCGAGGGACTGGAACACCATGCAGGTCGGCCGCCGGTTGGGAGGGAGATCGTTGATGATCTCGCCCCGCAGGCGCAGTTCGCCCGTAGTGGGTTTTTCCATACCGACCAGGATGCGAAGAAGCGTGGTCTTGCCGCTGCCGCTGGGACCGACGAGCGTGAAGAACTCGCCGTCGCGAATCTTGAAGCTGACGTCGTTTACAGCGGTGAACTTGCCGAAGCGTTTGGTGACGCTGGCAACCTCAAGGATGGGGGCGGCGGATTCGTCCATGTGGCCGTGTCAGGGATGCAGGCGGATTCTCCACGGGCACGCCGGAGGACGGCGGCCCGCGGAAAGGGAGCGGCAAGGCGGTGGAAGGGCTCAGCCCTCGCGAGTGCGCTTGGCTTCGTTGTAGATGGAGGTGAGGAGGTCGTTGTCAGGAACGACCTGGTAATCGACGCTGCGAGTCATGTCGGCCTCGAGGGTCTCCCACTGGAAGCAGTTAAGCTCCTCCTTCTTGAACTTGGAGAACACCTCGGGCTGGGACATCTGTGTAACCGGGTTGTGCGAGGCGTCGGCCATCGCGACGGTGTGGCAGATATCGGGCCGCTGCACGTATTCGAGAAAGTCCTCGGCAAGGGGGCTGACATCGGGGTTGTTTACGACGGAGGTGACCTCGAACCACTGGAGCGAACCCTTGCCGCCTTCGAGCGGACCCTTGAGCGGCGAAATGTGATAGACCTCGCTGAAGCCCTCCTTGCGCGCGACCGAGCAGGTGTAGGTGCCGCCGCTGTAGATGGCGTCGATCTCGCCATTGATGAGCGCCTGGTTGAGCTGGGCGGGGTCGCCGCTGATCATCTTGGCGTTGGCGAAGAGGGTCTGGGCGGTCTTCTTGAAGAGCTCCACCTCCGCCGGCGTGTGCATCTTGTAAGGGGAGAAGCCGGCGGTGAGGCACATGTGCATGACGTTCCAGTTGTCCCAGGCGAGGAGGCCGTATTTGCCCTTCATTTTTGGATCGAGGAACAGGGGCAGGCCGGCCTCCTCGGCGGCCTTGATGGAAATCTTCTTGGTATTGATGACGAAATTCATCGGACCAAAGCGCTGCATCATGCCAATGAGTTCCTTGCCATCGGGCGAGAGGGCAAACGGATTTATGCCCATCGTCTTGTTATAAAACATGGGCATCATTTTTTCGATGTAGGGCTCGAAGCGTTTTTTATCGATGGGCTTGATGAGCTTTTCGCCCCACATCTGCTGGCGGGCCCAGCATTGATTGAGGTTGATGAGGTCCCAGACCTTGATCTCACCGGCCCGCAGCTTGTTGATCATGCTCGGGTCGTCGGTGCCGGACTCGGCCTTCAGGCTCAGGCCCTTGTGCATCTTGCGAAACGGATTGAGGACGTTGTCGCTGTTATAGCCCTCCCAGCAGAGAATATTCAGTTCCTTGTCGCGTTTGCCGGCGGCGAAGGCGGAGGTGGGGAACGAGGAGAAGGCGAGGCCCGCGGCGGCGGTGCCGGCGATTTTCATGAAATCGCGGCGGTTGTAATGGTGCGTGGTGTTCATGTGGATGCGGAATGATGGAACTACCTCGTCATTAGCAGGCACGATACCAGCTTACCAATGGCACGACCTATCTTGTCCATAGATGCCATCTATCCTTAATCTCAGCGTCGAACTGCGGCACCTGCTCTACTTCCAGGCGGTGGCCCAACACGGGAGTTTCACGCGGGCGGCAGCGGTGATCGGGTTGCGGCAGCCGACACTTTCACAGCAAATTCACCAGATGGAGCGGGCTTTGGGCGTGCCCCTGTTCGACCGTGCCCGGCGCCGCTGCCGGCTGACTTCGGCGGGCGAGCTGCTGCTGCCGTATGTGCGCCGGGTGCTCGCGGAAATGGAAAACCTGCGCAGCTCGCTCGACGATTTGAGCAAGTTGCGGCGCGGTTCGCTCACCGTGGCGGTGCTCCCGTCGGTCACACACCGGCTGCTGCCGCTGGCCCTGGAAAAATTCCGGGAAGGCTACGGCGGTATTCAGATAAAACTACTGGAGATGTCCGTCGACGACATGGAGCGCGCGCTCGTCACCGGGACGGTGGAGATCGGCATCGGCCATGTGCCGCCGGCGGAAACGAGTCTGCGGGGGCAGTCCCTGTATGCGGAGGAGCTCGTCGCGGTCGTGGCGGCGGCCGATCCCCAGGCCCGGACCGGCGTGATCACCGTGGAGGAGCTCGCGAGGCGCCAGCTGCTGGCGCCTCCGCCCGGCTACGGCACGCGCACGCTGCTGCTCAAGGCCTTTGCGAAGGCCCGGCGCACGCCTCATTTCGCACTGGAGTTAAGCTCGGTCGACGTATTGCTGCACATGGTGGCGGCGGGTGGCGGCACGGGCATCGTGCCGGCGTCGGCGCTCTGGGGACGGTCCGCCAAGAATTATGCGGTGCTGCGCATCACCCGGCCGGCATTGCGGCGGCAGATCGGCTTTCTCACCATGCATGGGGCGCACACGCGTCCGGCGGCAGAGGCTTTTATGACGATCGTCAAGACGGTGGCAAAATCGCTCGCCAGCTGAAGAGGACGGGCGCGTCGTCACTCCACGACCGCACGCGGCTTGAGCGTCAGCGGCAGCAGAATCAGCAGGCCGGCAACGAAGAAGCCGGCGTTTACAAAGATCGCCGTGCGATAGCCGGCCCCTGTCACGAGCCAGCCGAACACCAACGGGCCAATTACGCCGGCGAGTTTGCCAAAAAAGCCCCAATACCCGAAAAACTCACCGCTGCGCCCCGGCGGAGTGAGGGTCGAGACCACGGCACGGGCGGCGGATTGGAGAGCTCCCATCGCCGCGCCGGCCAGTGCGCTGATAAGATAGAATTCCATCTTCGTCCGGCTAAACGCCGCCCAGCCGCACACGACGATCCATAGCAGCAATGAGAGAACCAGCGGCGGCTTTGCCCCGGTGCGGTCCTGCAGGTAACCAAAGCCGAATGCCCCTGCCACGCCCGCGAGCTGCAACAACACAAAC
>JAQSWS010000159.1 GCA_029266495.1 Rariglobus sp.
TTGAGTGCGTCCGCCTTTTGTTGAACAGCAACGACCCACGGCTGCGATGCGTTTGCCACATTCGGGTCCGTAGCCGGGAGCATTATCGTCTGACGAACAGGAACGAGGGCTTTCGCCACATTATCCTGCGCTTGGTGCAGCATCAACTGACGCAGAATCGCGTCCTCGTGGAGAAACGCAGTCACCACCTTGGCTACATTTGCGTTGTAGTTGGCGATATTCTCCTCGTTTTGACGTGCGAGCGGTTCGATTGTTTTGGGAGAAAGACATCCAGTAACCAGACAAGCTTGGATAACAGCCCAAGATGCGGAAATATAACGTATCCACTTGGTGTTCAGTTGATTCATACGATAACCTTTATTGAAGCGACGGGAAAAGGGCACGAGATCCTCGTGGAGGGAACCGCCGGGCATATATAAAACGGAGCCGCTCTTCGCCCATGTGAAGATCCCCGGATCGTGAGCGGAAGCTGGAGGGCCCCGAGTCGCGAGCTTGCCACCAACGGCCCTTGTTGAAAGGGAGCAAGTTACAAGCGAGCCGATAAGAGAAATTTATTACCCAAATGCAATGGGATACCGTAAAAATAGTGCTAAATATGTGCCTCCGTCCGCTGATCGCACTATATAAATCCCTCGCATGGCATCACCCGCTCAAAAATCAGCCGTTGTTTTCGTCATGCAGGACTTGGTCGATGACGATCGCCGCACAGAGGATCGAAACGTCGTCCTCGCCGTCCGCGATCTCTACTCCGTAACAATGCGACCATGACCACACCGCCCGGGAGACCTGCGCGACCACGCGGCCTTGGCGGATGAACTCGTAATGGTAGTCCCAAAAACTGCCTTTGATCCAGTAGTCGTTCGGTCCCGGCACATCCAATGTGAACTCCTTCCGGAACCAGGAGAACTCCTTCACGATTTCCGCGAACAGCTCCCCGTTCCGATGGATTTCAAACTTGGGCATCAACGTGAGCAGCTTCTGGCTGATAAAGGCCAGCTCCCGCCCCGCCATGTCCTGAAACGAGAGTTTGCTGCCCCACGAAAACGCCTTCCCATCGACGAAGAATACGGGGCGTCCTTCACCATCCAAAATATGAAAGTCGTCTCCCCAGCCCCAGAACTTCTCCTTGATGTTGTATCGCATGGCTGGACCCGGGGTTAGCGCTCCATCCGTCCATCGTCACTCGTAATGTGCGTAACCCAACCGACGGGAGCAGGCTGCCGACGCGTGAGTCACGGCTTGCTCTGCGGACCCAACTCGAAGAGCAACCCTCTCCTCCATGAGCAGCCCGTTCACCCCGCCTCCCGGTTATCTCCGCATCAAAATCGTGCAGAGTTTTGAGGAACTCGTCTCCACCCCGCTCATCGAAGGTGTGAACGCGTTATGCTGGCCGCGCACGCTGGCGGGGGATTTCGACGAAGTCGTGGCACGGCTCGGCACGATTGAGGAGATCACCAGCCTGGACGACGACGACCTGCGCGGCCTCATGTTGAGCGAGGCCGGCCGGACCGCGCGTGATATCCTCATCGAAGATCAGCGGCTGCTCCGTGAGGCCGGGCTTTCGCCCACCCTTGACTGCATTCCGGGCTATCCGCGCGACGAGGAGTCCGGACCGGTGCCCACCGATGTGTATTCGTTTCACGCGGACAGCGCACCGGTCATGGCCGACACCTACCTGTGCAGTTACACCGTCGCCTCATCCGAAGGCCTGCGCAACGAGGAGGCGTTGCGTTGCGCGGACATCCCCGAAACCCGCGCGGAACTCTTGAAGCAATATGGCGGGCCGGACGATGCCGGGTTCCGCGTGTTCCTGAACGAGCATTTTTTCGATCTTCACTACGTCGCGATGCCGGCCGCGCGGCCGTTTTCCTTCGGCTTGGGCAACCTGTGGCGGATCGCCACCGACTGGCCCGGCAGCCCGGTCCCGCCGTGCGTTCACCGCGCACCGGCCACGCTCCCCGGCCAGGCGCCGCGGCTGCTGTTGATCAGCTAGGCATTCGGAACGACACAAATGTCGCAAGGGGGATGCCGGCTCCTCCCTCTTCTTCCACTCGCTTCGACTGTAGAATTTGGGGTGAATGATCAAAACAGTTCTCCATCAGCACTCCCATGAATGTGAATCCTACCGTGCTTTCCCGATGAACATTTCATCCCACGCCCATGTTTCCTAATTATTTCGGCTTGGTCTGCGCGGCTCTGGCGCTGGTTTTGTTTGTGAGCGCACATCGGCGGGCTCGGGCCCTGCCCCCACGGATGCGCTGGTGCTGGTTTGCGCTGATGGGGATCCTCGCCCTGCCGGCGGGCTACAATGCGCTTTACTATCTTCACTGGCTGCCGGAAACCGCTTGGTTTTATGAAACGCGTTCGTGGCGAGGGGTGGAAACATTGGTGATACCGGTCGGTGCAGCCGGCGGATGCTGGGCGGCCCTGCTGGATCGACGCATGCTCATGCTCCCACTCCTGGCCACCGTTGGAGTTTCTTTCGGACCGTTTTTGAAACCAATCTTCGGCCCCGTGGACGTGAACGCCCTTCATGACACATGGACCCGCGAGGTGTGTATCCAAAGCACGCTTTCGAGCTGCGGCCCGGCGAGCACCGCGACGGTATTGAAGTCATTGAGTGTAATGGCCGAAGAGGCTGAAATCGTCCAGGCCGCCCACACCTACATGGGAGGAACCGAGGCGTGGTATCTGGCGCGCTACATCAGGGCAAGGGGCTTACAGGCGCGGTTCGTGGTGACCGGAGGCGGCTTTTACGACGCGATGCGATTACCCGCCATCGTGGGAGTGACCGTCGGTCGTCGCGGCCATTTTATCGCCCTGATCTCGAGAACAGGAGACGTGTTTGACGTGGGCGATCCGATGAATGGACCGGAAAAACTGACCCGCTCCCAATTGGAGCGACGTTATGGATTCACCGGCTTCGCGCTGGAGGTCTCGCGTTAACTCAATCGGGACAGTCGATCGAACGTGCAGCGCCAGATGGAATCGTTTGATCGCTCACCTGCACGGAAAGGTGTCCGAAACACGCACGGTCGTTCGTTGAGGTAGTGAAGCCACAAGCCCGGCTTCATTCTCCATGAACCTCCATAATAAAAATGCAGTGATCTACGGCGTCGGCGAATCGCTGGGTGGCGCGGTGGCCCGGGCTCTCGCGCACGCCGGGGCGACGGTTTTTCTCACCGCCCGTGATTTAAAAAAAGCCCAGGCGATCGCGAATGCGATCACCGCCTCGGGTGGTCGCGCCGAGGCGGCCGAAGTCGACGCGCTTGATGAAGATGCGGTCAACCGGCATGCGGCCCGGGTCGCGGAAAAAGCCGGCTCGCTGGATGTCTCCTTTAATCTGATCAACATGCGGGACGTGCAGGATATCCCGCTCACCGAGATGACGTGCGCGGATTTTCTACAGCCGGTGACCATCGCCATGCGCACGCAATTCCTGACCGCCACGGCGGCGGGTCGCATCATGAGCCGGCAGGGATCGGGCGTGATTCTTACGCTCACCGCCACGCCCGGAGGAATCGGTTATGCAAAGGTCGGCGGCTTCGGACCGGCGTGCTGCGCCATCGAGGGTTTCTCGCGTAATCTCGCCGCTGAACTCGGTCCGGGCGGCGTTCGCGTCGTCAATATTCGCTCCGCCGGCTCGCCGGATTCGCGACCGTTCAAAGAGGCGCTGACGCAAGGCGGCGAAACTGCGGCGGCCTTCATCGAGAAGTTGAAGGACGACACGATGCTGAAGGAGCTTCCCCTGATGGAAGATATCGCCCACACAGCGGTGTTTCTCGCATCATCGATGGCCCGGGCCATCACCGGCGTCACCGTCGATGTGACCGCCGGCACGACGGGCGCGCTGAATTACAAAATGCCTTCGATCGCGTTCGTGAAGGAGCAGACCACCGCGGGGAAATAGCGAACGATCCTGCTACCGAACATAATCTTCCATATCCACCCGGAATCTGCGGCCCGGCAGA
>JAQSWS010000091.1 GCA_029266495.1 Rariglobus sp.
GAAGAAGAGTTCGAAGCATTACGTTCAGGCGGCGCGGGGCAAGCCGGCGATCTGCTTTCGGAGCCAGTCGACTTCGACCGGATAGACGGTGTGCGCGGAGCCGGGGAAGATATGTTTGGTGACATCGGCGTTGAACGCGGAGAGTGCGGCGGCGCTGTGTTCAACGTGCTCGAGCGGGATGTGGGCGTCGGCTTCGGCGCAGGCGACGAGGACGGGAGTGCGTTGAAGGTCGATGCAGTCGCGGGCGGTGTCCGTCGGTCCGATGAGCGCCCCGCTCAGGCCGGCGACGAAGGCGTAGCGCCGTGGATGACGGGCGGCGTAATCGAGGGCGAGGCAGGCGCCTTGGGAGAAACCGACGAGGCCGAGGCGTTCCGACGGAATGCCGGCGGCGAGGGCCTCGGCGACGAGCGTGTCGATGGTGGCGAGGGCGCTGGAGAGCCAGGGCTCGTTTTGCGCGGGGGGGACGAGGAAGCGATGGGGATACCACGTGTTGTTCGCTGCCTCGGGTGCGAGGTAGGCGAGGTCGGAGGCGTTGAAGACATTGACGAGGCCGGCGATGTCCTCGGCGGAGGAGCCGCGCCCGTGAAGAAGGATCACAACGCCGCGGGCTTTCGCAAGCGGTGCGCCGAGGCGGAGGGTGTGGGTGGCGTCGTGGAGGTGCATTTTTTTGGAAGTAGCGAGTAGCGGGTAGTGAGTAGCGAGTAGTTGGATGGCGAGTGGTTTGAGGTGGGTTGGGCATGGAATGCTCGCCACCCGCTACGCACTACTCGCTACTTTATTTGGCGGCCAGCTTGGCGGCGATCTGGGCGGTGTGTTTGCCTTGGAAGCGGGCGATGGCGAGTTCGTTGGCGGTGGGCTGGCGTTCGCCCTGGGTGCCGGCGACGGTGCCGGAGCCGTAGGGCGAGCCGCCGGTGATGTCATCCATGTGGGTGAGTTCTTGCGCGGCGTAGGGCACGCCGACCACGACGAGTCCCTGGTGGAAGAGAAATGTCTGCATGCTGACGAGGGTCGTTTCCTGGCCGCCGTGCTGGGTGCCCGTTGAAACGAACACGCCTCCGGCCTTGCCGACGAGCGCGCCTTTCACCCAGAGGCCGCCGGTGGCGTCGAAGAAGGCCTGCAACTGGGCCGAGGCGCTGCCGTAGCGGGTGCCGCTGCCGAAGAGGAGGCCGTCGGCGTCGGCAAGGGCCTTGGGATCGGCGACGGGCACGTGGGCGAAGGTTTTTCTGGCTTCGAGCGCGCCCATTTTTTCGAGGACGGAATCGGAGAGGGTTTCGGGGACCTGGAGAATTTCGACTTCGGTGCCCGGAACGGAGCGGGCGCCTTCGGCGATGGCTTCGGCGAGTTTGTAGGTGTGGCCGTAGAGGCTGTGGAAGATGACTTTGATTTTAGTGCTCATGGTCTTTTGAGAAGTAGCGAGTGGTGAGTAGCGGGTAGCGAGTAGTCGGAGGTAAAGTAACCTATTGGGTTACTTTGATCGGGGGGAGGAGGCGTTCGATTTCGGAGCGGGCGCGTTCGAACTGAACCGGTAATTTGAGGGCGGTTCCCAGGGACCCGACTGGTTCATCCACCGGGAAGCCTGGCGTGGCGGTGGCGATTTCGAAGAGAATGCCGCCGGGTTCACGGTAGTAGATCGAGTGGAAATACTGGCGGTCGCGCACATCGGAGACGGAGTAGCCGGCGGCCTGCAGGCGGATTTGCATGGCGAGCTGGGTGGCGTCGTCGGGCACGCTCCAGGCGATGTGGTGAATGGTGCCGGCACCGCCGAGGCCGGGGGCGAGCACGGCGTCGGCGATCACGTCGATGTAGTGACCGGAGCCTCCTCCGGACGCGGCCTCGAAGCGGGCGCGGTTCCCTTCGCGCTTGACGAGGCGGTAGCCCATCGTGGCGGTGAGCAGCTTCTCGGTAGCATGAGGCGAGCGCACGGTGAGTTCGGCGGTGTGGAGTCCGCGCAGGGCGTGTCCGGCGGGAATCCGGGCGTGGGCCTGCCAGCCGGTGCGGGCATCGTCGGAGACCTCGACGAGTTCGACGGGGATGCCGTCGGGATCGGCAAAAGCGAGGACGGTCTCACCGAAGCGGGTGCGGAGTTCGGCAGACACGTGGTGACGTCGCAGGTGTTCCTGCCAGAAGGCGAGCGAGCCGGACGGAGCGGAGAACACGATGGCGGTGTTCTGTCCGGCACCCACGCGGCCGCGGGCGTCGAGTCCGGGCCAGTAGAAGAAGGTGACGATGCTGCCGGGCGTGCCGGTTTCGTCGCCGTAGTAAAGGTGATAAGCCGAGGGATCGTCGAAGTTCACCGTCTTCTTCACGAGGCGCAGGCCGAGCAGGCCGGTGTAGAAATCCACGTTTTGCTGGGGATCGCTGGCGATGGCGGTGAGGTGGTGCAGGCCGGTGGGAGTGGTGGTGTTCATGACGGGGAGAAAGGGACGGAGGATGAGGTTTTGATCGCTCGTTCTCTTACTCATTCTCGTTCTCCAATGGGTTCGGACCGATAGGAGAACGAGAACGGACAAGGGAACGAGGCGGAGGGTCAGCTGCGAGGGGCGGCGCCGGCGATGGCGAGGGAGAGGACAATATTTTCGGCCACTTTGTCCGTGGCCTGGCCGGGCATGATGTTGAATTCGCTGCGGTTGATTTCAAAGGTGGCGCGGAGGACGAGGAGGTCTCCCTTGATTTTGTCGTCGCCGAGGCGGGCGCCGAGTTTGCCGGCCAGATAAGTGAACGTGACGGGCACGGTGATTTCCCTGGTCACGCCTTTGACGGTGAGCTTGCCGGTGACGTCGGCGAGGGTTTGCGCCCCTTGGACCCGGACGTTGGCGAGCTTTTCGGCGTCGAAGGCGATTGTTGGATATTTGGCGACATCGAGCCAATGGGCGCCGTGGAGATGTTCTCCCATGACGGGATTGCCGACGGTGAGCGATTTCGTATCGAGAACGATGCGACCGGTGGTGACGGCGGGCGCGGCGGGATCGAAGGCGACCGTGCCGGTGATGCCGGTGGCGGTGCCGGTGATCGACTCGAGGGGGGCGTCGAGTTTGAAGTGAACGTTGTTCACTCCCTTCGGATCCTTGAAGTCGAAGGACTGCGGGGCGGCGCTGGCGGCGACGAGGGAGACGGAGCCGAGGATCAAGGCGAGGCGGAGGGAGGTGCGGAGGGTGGTGGTGTTCATGATGTTTTGATGAGGACGGGTGTGTGGTTGGTGGGAGGGAAAGATTCAGGCGCGGACGGCGCGGCGGCGGCTGGAGAGGAGACTTGTGCCGGCGAGGGCGGCGGCGAACGCGGTTCCGGCGGCGAGGATCTCGACGCCGGCGACAAAGGTTTTTTCGCGAACGGGGAAATCGATGCCGGTGATCTCGTCATGCCGGACGATGACCTTGCTGGTCCGGGTCCAGCCGAGGTGGGCGCCGGTGGCGAGCCAGAGGCCCAGGGTGGCGAGGAGGGCGGCGATGGAGGTGAGGCGCAGGGTGAAGGTGAGACGGCTGGCGGTGTTCATGGGACGAGATTAGCAGGGGGCGGGGCGGTGGCCTACTGCGAGGAACGGCTTGCCGTCATGCGTTTCGCGCATAGCCTCCGGTTCACCTTGAATCTCGATCTTCTTCGTTCGTTTTTTGCCATCGTGGAGCAGGGCAGCCTGAACAAGGCGGCCGAGCGGTTGCGGGTGTCGCAGTCCACGCTGACGCGGCAGATGCAGGCGTTGGAGCAGGAGGTGGGCGGACCGTTGCTGGAGCGCAGCCCGGGAGGCGTGGCGTTGACGGCGACGGGGCACACGTTGCTTGAGGGTTCCAGGCCGGTTCTCGCGAGGTTTGACGCGGTCATGGCGGATGTGCGGCAGCGGGCGCGGGGGCAGAGTGCGGACCTGCGAATCGGCTACCTGATGTCGGCCGTGTCGGATTATCTGAACCCGGCGCTGGCGGCCTTGCGCAAGGCGCATCCGGAGGTGAAGGTGAAGATGCGCGACCTGTCGCCGGGGGAGCAAATCGAGGCGCTGCGCAACGGGGAGATCGACGTGGCTTTGATCGGCCAGGCGGGGGCGTTGCTTGCGAAGGAGTTCTACGTGAAGACGCTCGCGATGCTGCCGGTATGGGTGGCGATGGCGGAGGATCATCCGCTTGCGAAGCGGGAGGCGGTGAAACTGGGGGATTTGAAAAAAGAGGTTTTTGTGGGGGCACCCGACGCGGACATGCCGGGGCACAACCAGTGGCTGGCGCAGTTGTGCAAGCGGGCGGGGTTCCGCGCGCGCTTTGTGCAGAATGCGGACAGCCTGACGCACGGCCTGTCGTTGATCGTGACGGAGGGCGCGATGTCGTTGCAGCCTGGATACGTGGAAAAATTAAAGGTGCCGGGGGTGGTGTTTCGTCCGCTGCGGGACTCGGCGGCGAGCTGGGAGCTGATGGTGGCGTGGCAGCGGGGGAAAACCACCGCGCCGGTCAAGGCGTTGCTTGATGCGCTGCCGGTGAAAAGGAAGTAGCGGGCCGGCGCGACGGCCCGCCACTTCTTTGCGTGAAAAACTTTTTGCGGCGCGGGTCGCACGGTGCATGGTGGCGGGATGTCCGTGCCTTTGCTTTACGAATCCCACTGCCATACGCCGCTCTGCAAACATGCGATTGGCGAGCCCGAGGAATATGCCGAAATGGCGGAGTTGCGCGGGCTGAAGGGGATCATTTTTACCTGCCATTGTCCGCTGCCCGGGGGCTTTGCGGCGAGCGTGCGGATGGCTCCGGGGGAGTTTGACGCCTATGTGGCGATGGTGGCGCGGGCCCGCGAGGCGTTTGCCGGGCGGGTTGATGTGCGGCTTGGGCTGGAGAGCGATTATTACCCGGGAGTGGAGCCCTGGCTTGAAGAATTGCATGCGCGGGTTCCCCTGCACCACGTGCTGGGTTCGGTGCATTACCAGATGAGCGATTATCGCGCGTTGTATTATCGCGGCGACCTGGCGGCGTATCAGGAAATCTATTACGAGCACCTTGCGCTTTCGGCGGAGAGCGGGTTGTTCGACACGCTGGCGCATCCGGACCTGATCAAAAATGAAGCGCCTCATCAATGGGACTTCGGAAAGGTCCGGCCTGTGGTGGTGCGTGCGCTGGATCGCATTGCCGCGACCGGCGTGGCGATGGAGCTCAACACCAGCGGGTTGTTCAAGGCCTACCCGGAGATGAATCCGTCGCCGTCGCAACTCGCGCTGATGCGCGAGCGGGGGATTCCTGTCGTCTTGGGGGCCGACGCCCACACGCCGTTGCGCGTGGCCGACGGTTATGCGAACGGGCTGCGGACATTACAGGCGGCGGGCTACACCGAGGTGAGCTATTTTCTGGACCGGAAGCGGCAGGATGTGCCGATCGCAGAGGCGTTGGAATCGTTGCGCCGGGTGGCGTGAGGTCGCTGAAGGTTTGTCACTTATTAAGTGACAAACTGGGTTGGGGCGGGAACGAGGGCTTCATGCGTGGTCCCGGCGTTCTTGGGGTGGGCGAGGGGGCCGCCGGGCCGGCGTTGGCGGACGGGTCACCGGGGATGGTTCGCCCTGCCTCAGGGTGGCTACGGTGGTCGCGCCCAACCTCTGAGTAGCTACACGGTTTCATTTGAACCGCTCTCGTCTGCTTTGCGCCGGGGTCAGGCGTGGGGGGCGTCGGAGGGGGTGTTGGTATCCAGGGTTTGCAGGGCCTGCCAGGCGCGGGTGAGGGCGGCGTGCAGGAGATCGACGCGAAGGGGCTTGCTCAGGAAGTCGTTCATGCCGGCCCGGAAGGCGTTCAGGCGGTCTTCATCGAAGGCACCGGCGGTGAGGGCGATGATCCACGGGCGGTTTTGATGGGCGGGTTGCGCACGGATGCGCCGGGTGGCCTCGTGTCCGTCCATGCCGGGCATCTGCACATCCATGAGAATGACGTCGAAGGCGCGGCGTTGAAGCGCGCCGACGGCCTCGGCTCCATCGGAGACGATTTCCGCCTCATAGCCCAGGCGGCGCAGGGTGAGCTGGGCGACCCGCTGGTTCACGGTGTTGTCCTCGGCCATCAAAATGGAGAGGGGCATCGAATCGCCGAGGGGCAGGAGTCCCGCAGCGGGTGCGGCCGGAGCGGGTGGCGCGGCGGAGGAGGACACCAGGGAGGCCATCAGTTGATGGAAGCGCGGGGCGGAGATGTCGGAGAGCGTGCCGACACGGTTCATCAGCAGCAGGGGGACCGCCTTGAGTCCGCGAAGCTGAAGCTGGCGGGCGAATTGCAGCCCGTCCATTCCCTGTATTTGGGAATCAGATACGACGAGGTCGCAGGCCGTCTCCCTTGAGAGCCGGGCAAAGGCGGAGTCCGCGTCGGGTTCGGAGATCACGGTCAGGCTGGCCTGGCGGGCGTAATGCTCGATTTGTGCGCGGAGGGGCGGAGGGGCGACGACGAGGACGCGGCGATGGGCGAGGCGGTTGAGGCAGGCGGAATGATCGAGGAGCGTCTCATCGATCACGACGACCGCACGGATGTTGACGTAAAAGGTGGAGCCGCGTCCCGGGGTGCTGTCCACCCAGATGGTGCCGCCCATGAGTTCGGCGAGGCGCCGGCTGATGGCGAGGCCCAGGCCGGTGCCGCCATGCGTGCGGGTGATGGAGGCGTCGACCTGGAAAAAGTGCTCGAAGAGGCGGGCCTGTTTGTCCTTGGGGATGCCGATGCCGGTGTCGGTGACGTTGAAGACGAGTTCAACCTCGTCGGCGGCGGCGGATTCGACGCGCACTTCGAGGACGATGCCGCCTTGCTCGGTGAATTTGACGGCGTTGCCGAGCAGGTTGACGAGGATCTGGCGGAGACGGGAGGCGTCGCCCTCGATCATGCGCGGGGCGTCGGCCGCGACGAGGAGGGAGAGCGCCAGGTTTTTCTGGCCGGCGTGCGGGGCGACGAGGTCGATGGATTCCTCGACGCAGGCGAGGAGGTCGAAGGGCTGGCGCTCGAGCTCGACGCGGCCGGCCTCGATTTTGGAGTAATCGAGGGTGTCGTTGATGAGGGTGAGGAGGGATTCCCCGGAGAGCTTGATGGTGTTGAGGTAGTCGCGCTGCTCCTTGTCGAGCGAGGTGCCCGCCAGGATATTGGTCATGCCGATGACGCCGTTGAGAGGCGTGCGGATCTCGTGGCTGATGGTGGCGAGAAACGCGCTCTTGGCCTGGTTGGCGGTCTCGGCGGCCTGGGCGAGGCGTTGCGTCTCCTCGATGGTCGCCTGGAGGGAGGCGTTGGCGGCGCGCAGGCTTTCGTCGGACTCGAGGAGGGCGATCATGTTCACGCGCTCACGGGTGATGTCGTAATTGACGCCGTAGGAGCGGAGAATACGACCGGAGGAGTCGCGAACGATGCGGCCGCAGTTGCGGATGTAGCGGATTTCGTCGGCAGGGGTGAGGATGCGATATTCGACGTCGAACTCGCCGCGTCCTTCGGAGAAGGCCTCGTTGATCTGCTTCTCCGCCGTGCGATCCTCGGGCATCATGACCAGATGCCAGATTGAAAAATTGCCGGGGAATGCGTCGCGATGCATTCCGTGCAGGGCGAGCATGGCGTCGTCCCAGATGAGTTCGCCCGTGTTGTGGTTGTATTCCCAGATGCCGATGCCGGCGAACTTGGCGGCGAGGGTCATGCGTTCCGCGAGGCGGGCGACTTCGAGTTCGGTGCGCTTGCGATCGTCGATATCCTGGATCGTGCCGGCCACGCGAATGACCCGGCCGTCCTGGGTGAAGGCGCGACCGATGCAACGCACCCAGCGCACGCCGCCGGTGCGCGGGCGGAGTTGAAGCTCCAGGTCATAGGGGACACCCATGAGGCAGCATTGGGTGAACGCGGTCTCGAGCACGGGCTGGTGCTCTTCGATAAAAGAGCCGATACCCGTCTCGATCGGCGGGGCGTCGCCCACGGGCAGGCCGTGGATGCGAAAGGTTTCCGCGCTCCATTGCTGGCGGTGGGAGACCAGGTCGTAATCCCAACTGCCGATGCGCGCGATGTGTTGAGCCTCGTTGAAGAGCGCCTCGTTGCGCTCCAACGCGGTCTCGCGTTCGATCTGGGTGGTCACGTCCGCGCCGACGACGAGGAAGGCGGTCATGCGATTCCCGCCATCCTTGATGGGCTGGCCCTCGACACGCATCCAGATGAGGGCTCCGTCTTTCCGGCGATTCTGGACGGTGACGCAGAAGCTGCGGCCCTGTTCGATGGCGGCGAGGATCTCGGCGCCGCGGGCGGGATCGCTGCCGGGGGCGCGCAGGAAGTCGGAGGGTTTGCGGCCGCGGGCTTCTTCGAGAGAGTAGCCGGTTGTGCGGGTGAAGGCGGCGTTGGCCCACAAGATCCGGTAGTCCGGATCAGTGATGATCGCGGCGTTCTGCGTATGCTCCGCAACCATCGCAAACATCTGGTTGGTCGCAACAGGCAGGTCGCCCGGCCAGTTCGGACTCGGTTCTGCGGGGGTCATGAACAGCGGGGCTCACGTGGCACCATGGGCAACAGTGTCTCCATCGCAGCATGACGGGCAATCCTCATCTGCGCCGGGGCCGACGAAGGTTGAAAAATCCATTCTTTCGCATTCCATCGCCTGTTTTCCTCGATGACTCCTCCGCTTATCAACCTGTATGGACTCACACGCGCCGAGCTCGGCGCGCTCGTGGCCGGGTGGGAGTTGAGCCCGGTGCACGCGGCGCGCTTGTGGAAATATCTTTATCTGGAAGGCGCTTCTGAATTCGCCGCGATGGACGAACTGCCGGTGCGCCTGCGTTCCCGGCTGGAGGCGGAAACCTCGCTGGGACACCTGGTTATTTCGCGCGAGACCCACTCCAGCGACGGGTTTACGCGCAAATATCTCCTCGGCTTGAGCGACGAGCATCGCATCGAAACCGTGCTGATGCGCTACACCGGGCGGACGACGGCCTGCATCAGCTCGCAGGTGGGTTGCGCGATGGGATGTGTGTTTTGCGCAACGGGACAGATGGGTTACACGCGACACCTCACCGCGGGAGAGATCGTCGCGCAGGCGGTGCACGTCGACCGGGTGTTGCGTCATACGGCGGAGGACAACCCGGCTCTGGCGGAGGCGGAGCATTCTTCGCCGCACCACCGGCACGAGCGTCTGCGGAACATCGTTCTCATGGGGATGGGGGAGCCCTTGCACAACTACGACGCGGTGATGAAGGCCGTGGACATCCTGTGCGACGGGGCGGGCATGGGATTGAGTGCAAAGAAGATCACGCTTTCCACGGTGGGCGTGGTGCCGGGGATTCACCGGATGACCGACGAGAGGCGCCAGGTGCGCCTGGCGGTTTCGCTGCATGGCGCAACCCAGGCCGCGCGCGCCGCGCTGGTGCCGGCCGCGCGCGCATGGCCGCTCGACGCGTTGATGGAGGCGTGCCGTCGCTACACGGTGACGCTGGACCGGCGCATTTTCTTCGAGTGGACGCTGATCGAGGGGAAAAACGACGGTCCCGACGAGGCCCATGCGGTGGGCGCGTTGCTCAAAGGCATGCAGGCGCAGGTGAACCTGATTCCGTTGAATCCGACTTCCGGATACACGGGTCTGCCAAGCCACACTGTGGCGGCGAAACGTTTTCAGGAAATCCTCGCCGGCTACGGACTGCCGAGCACGGTGCGCCAGAGGCGCGGCATCGACATCGGCGCGGGTTGCGGCCAGCTCGCCGTGGCGGAGTCCGCGTAAGGCGGTTGCGCGAACTGCTGCCGCCTGACCAGGGGCGCCCGCCGATCTCAGCGCAACGACGGAGCGGCCAGCATTGCGGGATCAAGGCCTTCACGGACCGCAAGCGTGGCGAACACCTTGGGCACGTAGAGGCGTGTCTCGGACGGAAGCGAGTCGGCGATCTCGGCGAACGTGGTTGCGTCGCCCGCCTCGAGGGTGCGGCGCACGCGGCTTTCCCCGGCGTTGTAGGCGGCGAGGGCGAGAGGCCAGGAGTCGAACACGCCGTGGAGCCGGCGAAGCAGGATGGCGGCGGCGCGCGCGCTTTTTTCCGGGTTCGTGCGTTCGTCGTAAGGTCTCAGCCTCAAGCCCTGCTCAAGGGCGGTGAGCGGCATGAATTGAAACAAGCCGCGTGCGCCTATCCGGTTGCGCGCGCGCGGGTCGAACATGGATTCGATCTCGGGCAGCCACGCCAGTTCCTCGGGCACGCCTTCCTCGGCGAAGATGCGTTTGATGTTCGGGAGGAACTCGTTGGCGCGTTTGGGGCGCGGCTGGTCGCGCAGGAGGCTTACCCAGACATCATACATCGGGATGGCGTCCGTGGCCTTGGTGCCCGGGGCGGCGGGCGGTTCCGGTTCGGGGAGGATAAACTCGACCAGCCGGGGTTCGGGGGTGGCGGCTTGTTTTTCGGCGACCAACTCATCGAGGCGCTCGGAGAGCCAGTCGGCGTAAACCTCCCGGTCCGGCAGGGCACGCAACGCAAAGAGGGCGGCACGCGGGGGCGTTTCCCAAGAGTCGAATTCAGCCGGAGGGAGGGTCCCATCGACTTTGCCCAAGCGGGTGGCGAACGCATCCCATTGCTCACGAGCGGGGAAGGTGAACTCCTTGACGACGTCCGATGGCGCATAGGTCTCGAACAAGGTGTGATCGGGCGATTGAAACTCCAGGGACTCCGCAACGGCAACCGGCTTGGCGAAGGGAGCTTGTGTCAACACGGCAAGCGGCAGCAGCGCGAAGGACACAAAGAGAACTGGCAGACGCAGATTCACGCGCCGGACAGACCTTGCGGGAGGGGGCCGGTTCAGGGCCGGTGCATCCGGTTGCAGCTGCAAATGTAAACCTTCCCCATCCCCTTGGTGACAAACAAAGAAAACACCTCGGGTTTTGGTAATTCAGGCATGGTTTTCCGGCTGTGGAAAATTACCGGACGGGGCCCCGGTGGTCTTCCCCCAAGCGGGTCTTCGCACGGCCCCGGATTTCTGAGGTTGTTTACCGTTTGACCCTCCCCGGGGGCGGGTTACTTAGACCCCTCCTGCGGATGAACCGGGTCTATATCAAAACCTACGGGTGTCAGATGAACGAGCGCGACAGCGAGGCGGTCGCGGCGATGTTGCGCGCCCGGGGCTATCGGATCGTGGGCGACGAGGGCGACTGCGACATCATGTTGCTCAACACCTGTTCCGTGCGCGATGCCGCCGAGCAGAAGGCGATTGGCAAGGCCGGTTACGTCTCGCACCGCAAAAAGAAGAACCCCGACTTCGTCCTGGGCATCCTCGGTTGCATGGCGCAGAACCGCGGCGCCTCGCTTCTCGACCAGCTGCCCGACGTGGACCTCATCGTCGGCACCCAGAAATTTCACCAGGTTCCCGACTACCTCGACAACCTCCGTGCCGCTCGCGACGCCGGCGTGCCCATCGGCGAGACGATCATCGACATCGCCGAAGAGGCCGGTTCGCAGAACACGATCAAGGATCATTTCGAGCCTGGCGCGGGTGAAAACGGGGAGGCCGGCGAGGTCGCGCCGCAGGTCAACGCCTTCGTTTCCATCCAGCAGGGCTGCAACATGGATTGCGCCTTCTGCATCGTGCCGAAGACCCGTGGCGACGAACGCTCGCGCCCGATGGACGACATCGTGACCGAGTGCCGCGGGCTCGCCGCGCGCGGGGTGAAAGAGGTCACCCTCCTCGGGCAGATTGTCACGAGTTACGGGCGCCGCGACTACGCGCATACCAACGGTATCTCGCCCTTCGTGCAGTTGCTCGAGCGTGTTCACGAGATCGACGGCATCGAGCGGATCCGCTTCACCTCGCCGCATCCGCGCGGCTTCAAGGAGGACCTTGCCGCCGCCTACGGGCGCCTGCCGAAGCTCTGCGAATACGTCCACCTGCCGATGCAGAGCGGCAGCAACCGCATTCTCAAGGCGATGAACCGCCCGTATTCACGGGAGCGTTACAAGGAGATCGTCGATTCGCTGCGCGCCGTGCGGCCCGACATGTATTTCTCGACCGACATCATCGTGGGTTTCCCCGGCGAGACCGACGAGGAGTTCGAGCAGACGCGCGAGCTGTTCGAGGCCTGCAACTACGACATGGCCTACATCTTCAAGTATTCCATCCGCAGCGGCACGCCCGCCGCCGGGATGGGCGACCAGATTCCGGACGAGGTAAAGGAGCACCGCAACGCCGTGTTGCTGGACATCCTGAAGCGGAACTCCGAACGCCGGAATGCCGTCCTGCTCGGCACGGTGGAGGAGGTGCTGGTCGAGGGGCCCGACAAGACCGGCCAGCGGTTCACGGGCCGCACGCGCGGCAACCGCGTGTGCATCTTCGACGCGAATCCCCGTCTGATCGGCCAGCTCGTGCCGCTGAAGATCGAACGCGCCAGCGTGAGCACGCTTTATGGCGAGTTGGTGCTCCAAGGAGTTGAGAGATGAGAGTGGAGGGGTGAGAGATCGAACCTCAGCCCTGCGCCTTCTCACGACTTCGTTCTCCCTCCACTCTCATCTTTCAACTCTCAACCTTCCCCATGACCCTCACGCTCGCCACCCTCATCACCGGCCTGATCCTGCTTTTGCTGGGCGCGCTGTTTCTCGTGAGCAACTCGGCCATCAAGTCGATGCTCAAGGCGTTCCCGCGCTCGCAAACCGCGACGGTCATTTTCTTCGGGGGCGGCGCAGCCTGGTTTCTCTACCAGGTGGCGAACATGTCCGTCGCCGATGTGATCGGGTTTTCCACCCCCACGCCGTTTGTCTACATCTTCGGCGCCCTGGCGGTGCTGGCGTTTTTCTATGTGCCGGAGTTTCTCGCGGTGCGTGGTCTCAGCATCGTGATCCTGGTGGGCGGCTGGCCGTTGCTCATGTCGGCCTACGGGCGATATGAGCTGCCGGAGCGTTTGTTCATGGTCTCGATCCTCTACGTGGCGTTTGCCGTCGCGATCGCGCTGGCGATCTGGCCCTATTGCCTTCGGGATTTTTTTGAATGGCTTTACCGGGCGCCGGGACGCGCCCGTGTGTTCGGCGGCGTGCTTGCGGCCTATGGTGTGCTGCTCGCCTGCCTGGCGTTCACCTATTGATTTTTACGCACGCCATGACCCCTGTTCTTCTCGTCCTTGCCGGGCCCGCGGGCTCTGGAAAAACCACCCTTTGCGAGCGCATGGTCGCGGAGGTTCCGGGCTTCGAGCGCATCGTCACGACCACGACACGCGCGCCGCGACCGGGTGAAATCGATGGCGTGCACTACCATTTTCTTTCGCCGGAAACGTTCGACGCCAAGGTGGCGGCGGGCGAATTCCTCGAATGGGCGTGGGTTCACAAGACCGGCAACCGCTATGGCACGCTCGCCTCGTCCGTGCTCGATCCGCTCGCGGCCGGGCGGAGCCTGATCATCAACGTGGACGTGCAGGGCGTGGAGAGTTTCCGCAAGGCCGCGCAGGCGAATCCGCTGCTGGGAAAACGCATGGGCACGGTGTTCATCAACGTCCCCATTCCCGAGCTTCGGGTGCGTCTGCAGGGTCGCGGCGAGAGCGAGGCGGAGATCGCCCATCGCATGGAGACGGCCGAGCGCGAGCTGCTGGAGATCGGCAAGTTCGACTTCGTCGTGGATAGCAGCAATCGCGAGGACGATTTTGAAGAGCTGCTGGCGATCTGGCGCAAGGTGCAGGTGCGGGCGGGAAACTGATCACGCCCTTCGAAGACACGACTGATCCGAACTATCGGCGGATAGCCGGGTCGTAAGCGTATGGCCGTTTCTTTTTTGCGCCGGATCACCCCCAGGCAATGGACGCTTTTTGCCGGGGCCCTCGTGGCGTTTGCGGGGCTGGTTTATCTCTACCAGCTGATCGATGTGCAGGCGCTGCATGACCGGGCTCAGCATATGAACGGGCTGGTGGTGTTCGTCGTGATCACGGTGCTGCCGATGTTTGGATTTCCGGTGAGTGTGCTCCATGTGGTCGCGGGCGTGCGTTTTGGCACCGGCCTTGGAATTGCGCTGACCACCGTCTCGATTTTCATCCAGCTGCTTGCCAGCTACGCGCTGGTAAAGGCGGCACCCGATTTTTTTGCGCGCTGGGTGGAGCCGCTGCGAAAGCGACTGCCCGAGGCGGCGCACACGCCGCTCACGCAATTCACGATGTTGCTGCCCGGCGCGCCGTATTTCGCCCAAAATTATGTGCTGCCGCTGGTGGGGGTGCCGCTCGGCACGTATTTACTGTGGAGCTTTCCGCTTCACGTGGTGCGCTCGATCGTCGGGGTTATTTTCGGGGATGAGAGCGCGCATCTCACCCCGGGGAAGCTCGTGGGCTTCGGCATCTACTCGATCGCGATCGGGCTTACGTGCGCGTGGTCGTTCCGTCGCTTGCAGCGGAAAATGAAAGATCCGCCAGCAGCGGCAGGTGATCCGACGCCACTCGCGTGAGGTCGTTGCGCGGAACGAAGGCGCGCTCGGTTTCGAAATGCGCGGAGACGAAGATGTGATCGATGCGCATGAAGGGATGCATCGAGCTGAACGTGCTTCGCGGCCGGTGTCCGTCGCGGGCGGCCTGCACGTCCTGCAACTTCGACGCGGCCAGGCCGTAGGGCACGCTCCCGGGCGAAAGGTTGAAGTCGCCGCAGAGGATCACCGGTTCGGTCTTGAGAACCGGACCGAGCCAGTCGGGGCCGAGCAAGGCCTGCATCTGCGCGGTGCGCTCGCGCGGGCTCAGGCCGAGGTGCGTGGTCACGATGTTGATGTCGGTGTCGTTGACCTC
>JAQSWS010000092.1 GCA_029266495.1 Rariglobus sp.
ATAGATAGGTAAATGACTCACTAGGTCGCTAAAGACACGTGGTTGGGGGTCGATAGCTCAATGGTAGAGCAGCATCCTTTTAAAAATACCAACGTAAGTGCCTGTTGTTTCAGGGGATGTTTCCCAGTGTTCCAACAGAGGCAACGAAACAAACGCTCCGTTCCAGTTGTTTCCCCATTCGTCACGAAATAGTGCTGGGCGGGTAGAACGGGTGGGTAGAATGAAATCGAGAGATGATTTACGGGACAGGCCTCTTTCTTCGGTAACCGTTTTACCCTTCCTTGCTGCCGCAATGGTGCGATCTTGGCACCGGATAGTCAGCCAAGCACTGTGCTCCGGCTACTGCTGAGGACGAAACTCCGAAGTGTGGCCGTATGCACGATGACAGCCATACGTGTTCACGGTCCATGAGGCCGGCGTTTTCCATCATGTTAAAAACAAGACCACGCATCCCTGCTGCGGCGCGGTTCGCGCATAGGTGAATAGAGGCGTCAGGATGACGATATAATTGGTGAGGCTTCCCTGTCGTTCCGTCCGAGAGCGGATTGATCGTAAGCGTAAAACGTCCCTTCGTCGCGAGCGGCGAGTGCCACGGAGCTTTGCGTTGGAGCGATCAATGACGGGCAATTGCACCGCCCGCTCCTTCACCATACTCAATCGCTCGTGGGTCAGATCCCATTAATTCCCGATTGTCCTGCCATTTTCCAGGGCGCTTCCTCTGCCCCAAAGTAAGACCTCCAAGAGTCTATGCTATTTGCCCTATGAAATTCCCCTTTCAGAACTCCCTGTTTGGCATTATCGCCACCGTTTCCTTTTCGGCGCCGATCATCGCCGAATCCTCGTTCGTTGCTGCGGCCGCACCGCGTTCAGGATTGATTCAGATCGCTTGTGAAGGCCAGGCCTACCTCAGCTTCGGCTACGGCGATTGGGATAGCAACTGGGGCAGCGCGAAGCGTGAAATGAACTCGTCCGCCGAAGGAGACACGGTGACGTTCACCTATCATACCACGCTGCCCAAATCATCGGCCTCTTTCGACATTACCGGCTCATGGAAGCGAACGACTCCAGACACATTTCGCTTCGAGGCCGAACTGGTGGCGAACCAGTCGGCCGATCTGACCATGGCCCAGTTTAGCCTGAAGCCAGGCGCGAGCTTTACTTCTGCGATCGCCATCGATGCGGACAAACGCTCGACTCCGGTCGATCTTCCCCTCCGGCGCACCCCGATTGGAGATGCGGTGTCTTCTCTCGTTCTCAAAGACAAGGCAGGTCGCACGGTCACACTTTTGTTTGATTCCCCTGTGCAAATCGCCGTCGACGGGGCGGCGCGACTGATTCTCGTTCGCGATCGAATGGAAGCGGGGAAGCGCTATCCGCTCGCATTTACGCTCAAGCTTCCCGAGTCCTCGGTTTTTTATGCGGATGCCGGCTCGGTTCCATCGTCCACCGAAGGGTGGTATGAGTTCAACGGCAAGGCACCCATTCCCGCAGATAGCGAATGGAACATGAGTTCGTGGCTCGAAGCCCCGGCCGGCAAACATGGGCGCATCCTTCGCCGCGAGGACCGTCTTTTTTACAACGGCAACCCGACCAAGCTCTGGGGTATCAACGTATGCTACGCGAACTGCGCCCCGGACAAGGCACTGGCCGACCGCCGAGCCGACTTCTATGCCGCGGTCGGCATCAATGCGGTGCGTCTCCACAAATATGCCGACGGTCCGGGTTGGGCCGGCATTGTGACCAAGGACAGCAACGTTACTTTCGAACCAACCAAGCTCGACCAGATGGACTATTTCGTCGCCGCTCTAAAAAAGCGCGGTATCTATACGAAACTTTCGCCCGTCTTCATGATGAAACTCGGGCCGGGCGACCGCGCCGCCGTGCCCTACATGGACGAACTGGGAAGCCCGCGGGGTAATCGGATCAACCCTGGCCATGGCAGCTTCTACCTCTCCACAGAGATCCAAGATCTTCTGCTCGCCCAACTCACCAACCTGCTCACGCACACCAATCCGCACACCGGCCTGACCTACGCGGCCGATCCCGCCATCGCCTATGTCGAGATCTACAACGAGGACAGCGCATTGTTCGGCGGCGTCTCCGGCGCCCTGTCACGATCCAGGACCCTGCGTGAACGAGGCGGACGTCTCTTCTCAGCATGGTTGAAAACCAAATACATCAACGAAAAGGCCCTGCTCTCCGCCTGGGGCGAGACCGCCTTCAACAACCACTCCTTGCTCACCAACACCAAAGTCCCGGCGGACGAAAGCTGGAAGGACGATCGCATTTACCCGGTGGGCAACCCGTGGTTCTTTGCCCCGGAGAATCTCAACGGAAGCCAGAAATCGCTCAAACGACGTCTGCTAGATACCATGGCGTTCCTCTATGACCTCCAGAATCAGGTTTACGCCCGCTATGCCAAGGCCATCCGCGCGACCGGCTATGAGGGCGAAATCATCACCTCCAACTGGCAGGCCGGTCTCATGATGAGCCATTTCTACAACCTGCACTCGGATTACCTGGCCGGCACTATTGATCGTCACAACTACTTTGGCGGCGGCGGCGATTTCCCCTTCAACAACTCATCCATGCTCGCAAACATCGGCAGCGGCATATTCGGCAGTTCGTTTCAGCAGGTCGGCAACCGCCCGTTCATGCTATCCGAATGGATTCATGCCAGACCGAACGAATGGTCCGTTGAAGGCCCAGCCATTATCGGCGCCTATGGGATGGGCCTCCAGGGCTGGGATGTGTCCTTCGCTTTCCAGAACACCGACCAAGGCACCTGGTCGACCAATGTGGATGCTGAGTGGGACGCAGCCGCCCCCAATTTTCTGGGAGTTTTCCCTGCGGTTTCACGCCAGGTCCTGCGCGGCGATGTCAAGGAATCCGAGATCGTGCATACCCGTAACGTCCACGTTCCCTCCTTGGATTCGGAAAATGTCGGTTTCACCGAACGCGTCGTCCAGCAAGGCGACGTCAAGAGCTTCGATTCCGATGCCTTCCCGAGCGCGGCCCTGGCTGCCGCCCGCGGCGTCGTGCGCTTCACCGACACCTTCACTCCGACCAAACCCTTCGATCTCGATGCCTACCGAAAAAATGACGGTATCATTGCCAGCACCGGACAACTTTTCTGGCGTCCCGGCGCCAACTCCAAAGACGGTCACATTGTCATCGACACGCCGGCCACCCAGGCCGTGATCGGCTTCGCGGAAGGCCGCGCGATTGCGCTGGCTGACGCGACGGTGACCCCCACCAGTCGTTACGGTGCCCTCTACCTCACCGCCCGTTCGGCCGAAGGCACGCTGGCCAACGAAAAAACGATCCTCATCACCGCCATCGCCCGCGTCCGCAATGCGGGTGCCGTCATCGCCGGGGATACGTTCCTCTTCAGCCCCGGCACCATGAAGGACAAATGGCATCCGGCTGGCCCCGTGCTGATGGAACCGGTCAAAGCCACCATCTTGCTCAAGCGCCCCGGCCTGCCCGTTGTCCACATTCTCGACCAGAACGGGGTAAAAACCGGGCGCACCCTGCTCGTCAAAGACCAGGCCTTCACGATCGACACGGGCCGGGATTCCACACCGTATTATATTATCGAATACAAGTAAGTCCTCACGCCCTGCGTTGCGGAACGGGAATCGGACGGGCCCGGTGCGCCCGATTGCAGAGCGCCGGTTTCACTGCACAGTTCAGGCCGACGCGGTTTTTGCCTGACACGGCTTCCGGGTCTCCGCCTTTGCGGGTAGCGAACGTCCGTCCGACCAGCACGATTGCACGGTGATCGTGATCGGATCGGCGGGCACGCCCCGCTCGCCATGGCGGATCATCTGGTCGAGCAAGTTTACCGCACTGCGAGCCACGACTGGAAAGTTTTGAGACACACCGGCGATCATCTCCCGATCGGTCACTTCGGGATGCAGCAGATTGTTGTGCAGACAGGCAAACCCCATGTCCCTCGGGATTTTGAATCCCGCGGAACGCAAGGTGTAGTATTGGCCCGCGTGAAAGGCCAGGACCGCATCCGGGCGATGTTTACGCACCCACTCGGACAAGGTGCTGGGCCCATTCAGGTGATCCAGGAGGGGCGGAATGGCATCGGCACCGTTTCCGCCCATGAGGGCCTGGCAACCGAGCACACCCGAAAGACGTGAAAAATCATCTTCGACCATCGGGGCGTGCTGAAGAATGGCCGCGCCGATACGCCGATAACCACGTGCAGTCATGCAGTCCCAGGCCTCGCGCACCGCAGACAGCATCGCCGGCCTCACCGTATTGAAGGGCAACTGGTCCCCCCGTCCCACACATACGACCGGAAAGCGATCGTTCGCCAGCAACAGCTCTCGATGCCCGCCGCGTAAAGACCCCACCAGCACCCCGGCAAAACCCCGGGCATAAAGGATGTTCCAGAGCCTGCGCGGGGAATCCCATGTCGCCAGGTTGATGAGTTCGATTTTGTATCCCAGTTGGACGGCGCGTGCAGCCAGCATGTCGGTGATGACCACACCTGTGCGCTCAGCCTCCTTTTTTCCATGGTCCACCAAATAGGCGATGGAAATGCCCTCACCCGTCCTTCTGGTTCTTCGCGATCCCATCGCGGCAAAGACGGGATCAGGACGGTAGCCGAGTTTCTCGGCCATTGCCTTTACATGCTCGGCGGTTTTTTTGTTACAGCGCGGATCATTGCTAAGAGCCCGCTGAACGGTTGATTTTCCGACGCCCAATTTTTTGGCGATGTCGAAGAGGGTAAGGCTGGGGGACACAGGTAAACGATAGATGGCTTGAACTGCGCGATGCAATCCGCCGTTGAGGATCACGCCAAGTTTCGCCTCATACCTTTTGGGTCAGCTCCCATTCCCGGGCAATTGCACATCCCTTCAAAAAAATCCCCAGACTGCGATCCTCCCTTTGTCCATCCACTCTCTGGCGCTATTCCGTCAGGCATGCATACATGACCGCATCGACTGACCCCACCCCATACTCCATGAAGAACCCCGTCCATGTCATCGCGCACACTCATTGGGATCGCGCCTGGTATTGGCCCTTCGAACGCTTTCGTCTCAAACTCATCGAATGCGTCAAGGCCGTCGTGCGGGATCTCAAGGCGTATCCAGATTATCGATTCAACTTTGACGGCCAGACCCTCATGCTGGAGGACTACCTTCAGGTCTGCCCAGAGGACCGCTCATTTTTGCAGCAATGCGCCGTCGAGGGCCGCATCAAGATCGGCCCCATGTTCTGCCTTTCGGATGTTTATTGCACCGGGGGCGAGGCCCTCATCCGCAATCTTCTCCTCGGTCGAAAATGGTGCGAAGCGTTCGGCGGCGGCTACTCCCGCGTCCTCCATATGCCGGACACCTTTGGTATTATCCCCGAAATACCGATGCTTGCCGCCGGCTTCGGCTTTTCCGCCTTTTCTTTCATGAGGGGCGTCGCCGGCCAAGTCCCGGGCTTGGTGACCATGGAGGCCCTTCAAGGTATAGATCCGCAGATTCCGGCCGACACCCGCTGGTTTCACTGGGATACGCCCGATGGCAGTCGCATCACCACCCTCCGCCTGCGCCAAGGCTACGCCAGCGCCGCATACGGCGGGTTTCTCGAACGTGCCACCGGTGAAATCAATTTCGAGCGTTATGTGGGCCGCCTTCAAGAAGCAGTCGCTGAATGGAACCGCCCGGCGCACGATGTCATTCTCCTCATGGCGGGCGTGGATCATCAGATTCCGTGGAGTCGCCAGGCCCAAGCCCAGGCCCTCGCCACCACCCGATCCGATTACGAATTCCGTTTCTCCAGCCTCGACTCGGTCGCGGACGCCCTGGCCGCAACCTCCGGCTCCGACTGGCCCGTCTGCGCCAACCAGGAGTTTCATGGCAACGGCGCCGCCAGCGTGCTCGGCGGCACCCTCTCCAGCCGCATCTACCTCAAACAGGCCAACGCCGCGATCGAACAACTCCTCGTGCACCAGTGCGAACCCGCCGCCGCGCTCGCACTCCTCCTCGGCCAAAACGACCCCGCCTTTGCCGCGCTCGATCACGCGTGGCGCACCCTCCTCGTCACCCATCCGCATGACGACATCTGCGGATGCTCGGTGGACAGCGTGCATCGCAGGAACGAAAGCGACATGGAACAAGCCGCGCAAAGCGCCGACGCTCTCCGCCGGCGGGCCCTTTTCTGCCTGGTGAAGGAGTTCGGCGGAGCGGACGCCACTGACCATCGCCCGACCTTCATCGCGCTCAACTTCCAAGGGCGGCCTCGTCTCGGTCCTGCTCGCCTCACATTTGACTACGAAGGCCAGCGCGCTTGGGGGGATATCAAACCCGCCGACCATTATCGCATCGTGGACGAAACCGGCGCCGAGGTCCCCTACCGTGAAATCTCTCGCGGACCGAGCATCGAGCATCCCCGCAATGCCATTAAGCTGGAACTTTACGTCGAGCTTCCCGCCGCTCGCCTGAAACGTTTCTATCTTGAGGAAACTTCACCACCTCCATCCGTGTCGCCGGGCTGCGTGCCGGCCGGCCGGACATCGGTCATCGCCGAAAACGAACATCTTCTGGTCGTCCTGCATCGCAACGGCTCGTTCGATTTGACGCGCAAGGACATCTGCAAAACCTTTCGCCATCTCGGCCGTTTCTCCGATCAAGCCGACATCGGCGACACCTACGACTTCAGCGACATCCCGGGCCAAGATGAGACTCTGTTCACCGCCCTCGATTGCAGCCTCCAAACGAAAACCTGGCCGGGCGGCGTCACTGAACTTACCGCCCGCGGGGAACTCATTTTGCCCGCGTCCGTGAACAGCGTCACCCGGGTCGCTTCGGCTGAAACGGTGGCACTGCCGTTCAAGCAAACGCTCGTCCTCGCGCCCGACGCACGCCAGATCGAGATCAGCCTTTCCTTCACAAACACTGCGGCTGATCACCGGCTGCGTTGGAATATCGACCTTCCTTTCCTCGCCGAGAGTTCCCTCACCGGACTCAAATTCATGACGCTGCGCCGTCCGGTCGGCCGTCAGCCGGACGGAAACAAACCGCCGCGAATCTTCCCCGAGCATCCCATGGATCACTTTGTCGCCGCCGCTGGCCTGGCGGTCCTCGGCGATTTCCCGCGCAACTACGAAGTCGTGAGCACCCCGGTTGCTCCTCAACGACTCGCCATCACGATTTGCCGCAGCGTGAGCTATCTCACCAACCCGACCGAAGGCGCCACCCGTCCCGGCACCCACGCCGGGCCGCATACCCTCGTTCCTGAGGCGCGCTGCCTCGGACGAACATTCGAACAACGCCTGGCACTCCGCCCCTTCACCGACAGCGAGGAAAACGACCTGCTATCACAGGCCGCGCTCTGGCGCGCGCAGCCCTTCGTCGGCCAGGTCGATGCCACGATGCACTGCCCGCCCCGACCGGACAAAGCCCTTGCTGCGACCACCTTCTTCACGGTCAACGAGCCCGTGCTCATCTCCGCGTGCAAGCCGGCGAGCCATGGGGCGGGTGTGGTGCTCCGCCTCCACAATCCCACCGCCGAGCCCGTTGTCGCCCGGCTCCAGCATCGCTTCGGACGGCTTGCGCACGCCGTCCTTCTGGACGAAACCACTCCTGACTCCGCGACCGTTCTCAATCAGCAAACTGACCTGATCCTATTAGATCTGCCGCCATTTGCCCTGCGCACATTGGGTTTCCCTTTCTAAAGTCTCGCCGATGCCTTCGTCCTTTTGTCTCGGCGATATTTTCCAGGATCACGCCGTTTTGCAGCGAGAGGTAGCGATCCCCGTCTGGGGGGCCGCAGCTCCCGGCGCTCGAATCGTTATCACCTTCGCCGGTTACTCCGCCGCGATCACCGCCTCGCAGGACGGTCGCTGGCTCCTCCGCCTTCCACCGCTGTCCGCAGGCGGACCGCATGAGTTGATCGCTTCATCCGATCAAGCACCTCACTGCACCATCGAACTGCGCGACATCCTCATCGGCGAAGTTTGGGTGGGGTCAGGTCAGTCCAACATGGAGTGGTTGCTCATGCAGTCCGACCGCTCGCTATCCGAAGCCGCCGATGCCGATCACCCGCATATTCGCCTCCTCACGGTCGGCACCGAAGTCGCCTCGACACGCCAGAGCCACGTCAACGGCCGCTGGATGGTTTGCACACCCGATTCCATCGGGTCCTTCTCCGCCGTCGCCGGATGGTTCGGTCGCACTCTTCACGTCGAACTCGGCATCCCCGTCGGCCTCATTGTCAATGCTTGGGGCGGCTCCCGCATTGAAGCCTGGCTGTCTCGCGAAGCACTAATGCTGACCGCTGAAGGGCACGCCGAGATCGCCGTCCGCGACTCGTTCGTGTTCCAGCACGTCGCCCCCGCTGAACGCACCCGGTTTAGCGGCACCGACGATTGGTTTCGCACCCGTGGACCCGAGGATCCCATCAACCACGGCGTCGTTCACGGTTGGCATCAACAGTCCACGTCGGTCGCCGGATGGCCCTGCATGTCCCTGCCCACCCGCTGGCAGGAGGCGGGCCACGACTTCAATGGCATTTTTTGGTTCCGGCGAACCGTCCCGCTTCCTGACGCGTGGCAAGGTCGCGACTTGCGGCTCAGCCTTGGCTCCGTGGACAAGCATGACGACACCTATGTCAACGGGCATCGCGTCGGCGGCATTTCCTGGGAAAACCGCCACTCCTGGCACACCCTCCGGGTTTATGAGATGCCCGCATCCCTGATCGGCGATTCCTCCGAAGTGACCATTGCGGTGCGGGTTCGCTCTCATCTCTATCACGGCGGTTTTATCGGACCGGCCAGCGCGATGCACCTGTCCCTCGCCGATACCGCCGACTCCAGCGAGTCGCTTCCTCTCGACGGCGAGTGGGCGTTTCAAATCGAGCAAAACTGGGGTGTCGTCAAAGTTCCTTCCCTCAACAATGCCGCTCCCAGCGGCGCGCATGCACCGCACGCTCTTTTCGACTCCTGCCTGTATCCAATAATTCCTTACGCGATCCGCGGCTTCATCTGGTATCAAGGTGAGGCGAATGTCGCGCATCCTAAGCTATATCACCGGCTCATGGTCGCGCTGATCGAGGATTGGCGACGCTGGTGGGGCCAGGGCGATTTACCCTTCATCCAAGTTCAACTCGCCGGCTACGAAAGCGGAAAAGGAGAGGCATGGCCGCGCCTGCGGGCCGCCCAAGCCGCCGCCGCGCTCCTGACCGCCACCGGCCTTGTAACCACCATCGATGTCGGCGACGCCAAGGACATCCACCCGCGGCATAAAAAGCCCGTCGGCCTAAGGCTTGCTCGCTGGGCGCTCAGCGAAGTTTATGCCCGTCCCGGTCCGCCGGCCGGCCCGCTGCTCCGTGCGGTGTTCCCCGAAGGCCGGCGCCTGCGCCTGGCATTCCATCATGCGGCCGGTCTGCACACCAATGACAATGAACCGGTCGGCACACTCGAGATCGTCGGACTCGATGGCCATCACCTGCCCGCCATCAGCGCCATCGAGGGTGAAACACTCCTCGTTTGGCATCCAGACATAGCCTCCCCCGTCCACGTGCGCTACGCATGGGTCGATTTCCCGGTGGGCGCCAATCTCTGCAACGCCTTGGGCCTTCCCGCCTATCCCTTCGATACGGCGGAGCGTAACATCGCTTGAAAAACACCTGTGAGTAGCGGCTTTGGAACCGGACCCAATCCACCGGACTTCCTGCATATCCCGAGGGGAAGCATCCTCGGCGCGCCTAAACCGCATCACATGACCTACGGCCGCTTCGATCCCCTCGCTCACGAATATGTCATCACCCGGCCCGACACGCCCCGCCCTTGGTCCAACTACCTCGGGTCACGGCTCTACGGGGGCATCATAACCAACCACGCCGGCGGCTACTCTTTCACCCGGTCCCCGGCCGAAGGCCGCATTTTGCGCCATCGCTACAACTCCGTGCCCGCCGAACAGCCGGGACGCATTTTTTATCTGCGCGACCGCGACACCGCCGACTATTGGTCGGCCGCATGGCAGCCCGTCGGAAAGCCGCTCGACCGTTACCGCACCGAGACACGTTTCGGTCCGGGCTATGCAAGCATAGCGACAGCCTACGAGGGAATCGACACCGAATCGCTCTACTTCATTCCGTTGAATCAGGAATTCGAATACTGGCGCCTGCGCGTCACCAACACCGGAAAAATCCCCCGTCGCCTTTCCGTGTTTGCCTGCGCCGAGTTCACCAACGAGTGGAATCTCGTCAACGACCTGCTGAATCTCCAATACACCCAATACATCGGCGAAGCCTCCTTTCACGACGGCTTCATCCGCGCGTCCTCCTGCTCACGCCTGCCGGAGGATCCAGGCGACTTCACCAACCGCGACCAGTCCCGCTGGTGGTGGATGACCCTGGCCGGAGGCGATATCTGCGGCTACGACTGCGACCGCGAGGCCTTCCTCGGCGCCTACCGCGGCTATGATCGGCCGCTCGCGGTCAAGCTCGGCTCGTGCGGCAACAACGCCGGGGTTTCCGACAACACCTGCGGAGTCCTGCAATGCGACCTGGACCTCGAACCCAGCGAGACCCGCGAGCTCCGCGTGCTGCTCGGCATCGGCAGGAGCGACCGCGCCGGTCGCGCGACGTTGCGGCGCCATGGCAGTGCCGCAGCCTGCGAGCGTGCGTTGACCGCGCTCAAAGCCCGCTGGCACGGCCTGCTCGAGAGTTTTCGCGTCGAGACGCCCGATGCCGCTTTCGACCACATGGTCAACACCTGGGGCGCCTACAACGCACTCGTAACCTTTGAATGGTCGCGTTCCTGTTCGCTGGTTTACACCGGCGACCAACGGGACGGCTTCGGTTTTCGCGACACCGTGCAAGACATGCTCGGCGTCGCTGCCATGATTCCACATGAAGTGCGCCAGCGGCTTATTCTGATGCTGTCCGCACAGGATGCCACCGGCGGGGCGCAGCCGGAGGTGCACCCCTGGTCGCACACCCCCGGAAAGATGAAGCCCACGCCCGCTGGCCACTACCGCAGCGACGACTGCCTGTGGTTTTTCAACACGATACCCGTTTACGTGGCCGAGACCGGCGACACCGCATTTTACGATGAAATCGTGCCTTTTGCCGACAAGGGAAAAGCCACCGTGCTCGGTCACCTGCGCCGCGCGCTTGAGTTCAACCTCGCCCGCACCGGCCGCAACGGCCTGCCCTGCGGCCTCCAGGCAGATTGGAACGATTGCCTCAAGCTCGGTTACAAGGGCGAGTCGGTCTTCGTCGCATTCCAGGTCCGCCTCGGCCTAGTCACATACGCCGGCGTCGCCGCCTCGATGGGCCGCCATCGCGAGCGCGCATGGGCGCTCGCCGAACTCAAAAAAATCGATCACGCCATCGCCCGCATATGCTGGGACGGACGCTGGTTCATCTGGGCCATCGCCGAAGATGGCAGCGTCTTCGGCACGGCCAAATCCCAGGAAGGTCGCATCTATTTGAACACCCAGTGCTGGGCGATTCTCTCCGGCTTCGCCGATGCCAAGCAGACGAAAAGCTCGCTCGCTTCGGTGCGCAAGCACCTTGCCTCCTTTTACGGCGTCGCAATGTGCGCGCCTCCCTTTGAAAAGACGTCGGTCAACGTGATGCGCGCCGTGCTTATGAATCCGGGAAACAAGGAAAATGGCGGCATTTTCTCCCATACCCAAAGCTGGGCAGTGCTCGCCGAAATCATGGCCGGTAACGGTAACCAGGCTTACGCTTATTACCGGGCGTTCATGCCCTCCGCGCAAAACGACATCGTCGATCGTCGCGAGATCGAGCCTTTTGCCCACTGCCAGAGCACCCATTCCCGGTTCTCGCCAAAATTCGGAGCCTCCCGCGTTCCCTGGCTGTCAGGCACCGCCTCTTGGGCGCATTACACGGCGACGCACCACATCCTCGGCCTCCGTCCCGATGCGGGAGGACTGCGCATCGATCCTTGCATTCCACGAGAGTGGCCCGGCTTCAATGCCCGCCGCCTCTTCCGTGGCTGCGAGATCCATGTCGAGATCCGCAATCCCACGAAGGCCAACCGCGGCATCTCACACTTGCTCGTCAACGGCGAACGTATCGAGGGCAACCTGCTTCCGCTCGCGTCGATCAAGCCGGACACACGGGTGATCGCGACACTCGGCGCAGTCTGACCCCACAAAAACGCCAAGGCCTGAACACATCTTCCGAATTATGGGCGCCACTCTTTATCTTCGTGCCGACGATGCCGGACTCAGCTCCGGAACCAATGCGGCGATCGACGCGGCTTCCTCCGTGTGCCCCAACATTGGATTGATGGCGGTCGCGCCTGCCATTGAGGACGCCGCTGATCGGTTCCGTGGGCGCAAAGAACTCTGCCTCGGTTTCCACGTCACGCTGAATTCCGAGTGGCCGGAGATTCCGTGGAGGGCGCTTGCGCCGGCCGGAAGCGTGCAAAGCCTGCTGAAAAGCCCCGGCTTTTTTTATTCCAATCCGTGGCAACTTCCGCCCGGCGCCAGCTATGACCCGGCGGAGGTTGAAATCGAACTCCATGCCCAGCTGGACCGCTTGCGAAAGCTCGGGATGGATATTCGCTACATGGATTCGCACATGGGCGTGATGCACTCCACGCCTGTCTTGGAAGCG
Organism: Rariglobus sp.; assembly: GCA_029266495.1. Taxonomy (GTDB): domain Bacteria; phylum Verrucomicrobiota; class Verrucomicrobiia; order Opitutales; family Opitutaceae; genus Rariglobus. The sequence continues at coordinate 12,607 of JAQSWS010000092.1, forward strand.
CTGGCTCGATCGTTCGCAGCACGTGAAGGGCTGGAATATCCCCACCTCATGCCAAAGCTCCAGCACGGCCCTTACACCCAGAACACGCCTGAAAATCTCGCGCGATGGTCACGGCTGTTGGACACGGAAACGGGGTCATTTATCGCGGTTTTTCACCCGGCGACGGCGGATGGAATTGTCGAATGTCTGTCCCCACACGAGCCAGGTGGAGTATCGCCGGGCATGGTGCGCGCCGCGGAAGCCGCGTTATTGCGCGCCCCTGAGTTTGCAACACTGCTGCATGCGAAAGACGCAACCGTGGCGCGTTTTGACGACAGAGCGTAATTTCACTTTGGATCGCCTGCGGACACACACCGCAGCTCAACCCGGGCCGCCACGGAGGACCGGCACTCTTCGGGCGGAGGACCGTCGCTGATCAACATCGCCACTTCGTCCCAGCCGCACAGGCGCACCATGTCACGTTTGCCCCACTTGGACTCGTCGGCCAACACCACCGCCTTTTCGGCGTTACGGATCATCGCCCGCTCGCCCTCGACCACAAGTTGGTTGGTGTTGGTCGGCCCTTCCGCGTCGAGGCCGCTGCATGACAAAAACGCCCAGCGCGCATGATAGTGGGACAGATTCTCCACCGCCTGCGGTCCCACCAACAAACCGGACGCCGGATACAACAGGCCTCCGGTCATGAATACCTCGGCCCCCCCGGGTGTCGTGCGCAGACGGTCGATCCGATGCGCGATCAACAGCGAATTCGTCAGGATGCGCACACGACGGTTCGCCAGATGAGGCGCCATGCACAACGTCGTGGTGCCGCCGTCGATCGTGATCACATCGCCGTCGGACACCAACGCGCATGCGGCCCGCGCGATTTGCTCCTTTTCCGCGACCCTCAGCGTCTCCCTCAATCCGCTCGGCACCATGTCGCCCTGCGCCGCCGCGGCGCCCCCATGACTGCGGAGCCCGCCCCAGGTTTTCTGCGCGCCCCCCCGGCTGACGATTTCAACGAAGTCCCGCCTCGCCGTCGCCGGCGAAATGGCAAACACACGACAGGCCTCCTCCAAAGTGAGATCCCCCTGGCGTTCAACCAGTGAAATCAAGGCGCGTTGACGTTCGAGGCGTTGCATTTCGATCGAGGCTGTTTGCCCGCCCCGGCGCGTCAACCCTGCGACTACCCGACCAGCTCCGGCTTTCCGGCCGCCAGGCATCGCATCCGTGCAATCGCCGCAACCTCGACCCGTCCGTTGACAAACAGCGACGATGTCCCCGCGACCAAGATGTCCGCGCCCGCCTGAATCATCGCGGGGATGTTCACCCAGCTCACGTTGCCATCCACCTCGATGCGGGCCGACGCACCCGCCTCGTCCAGCAACTGCCGGGTGCGGGTTAATTTCGGCAGGCAGAACGGCAGCAGCTTTTGCCCCGCGTAACCGGGATTCACCGTCATGATCATGACCTGATCAACCAGCGGCAGCAGATGCGCGCACGCGTCCACCGTCATCGCCGGATCGATCGCGATGCCCGGCGAACCCCCGGCCTCGCGAATCCGTTCAATCAATCGCACCGGCTGACGCACCGTCTCGGGATGGAAACTCACCCGCACCCCTGAAAATGCCGTGAACAAATCCACATGTCGCTCCGGCTCCTCCACCATCAGGTGCACATCCAGCGGAATCGAACACGCCTTCGTCAGCGCCCTGCAGTAGTCCGGCCCAAGCGTGAAATTGGGCACATACCGCCCATCCATCACATCGATATGCAACCACTCGATGCCGCCCGCCGTGAACGCGTCCACCACGTCCCCAAGCGCAAAAGGATCTGCACACATCATCGACGGGGAAATCTGAACAACATCAGGCATGATCTATAATCGACCTATTTTCGATTGATTAATGATCATTTATAAATCATAAATCAATCATTAATTAATCATCCCCCTTTTCGTTTCATGAGCTGCACCTGCACGTCTTACCTCCTCGACAAGCCCGGCGGCACCTTCAGCGCCGTCACCGATCTGCTCCCCACCCCCGGCC
>JAQSWS010000093.1 GCA_029266495.1 Rariglobus sp.
TGCCCCATCGCCTCGACGGCAAGACCGGTGGTCTTCCGGATGGCGGGCTCATCATCAACGATCAAAACACGCATGGTAAAACAAGGTGCTGGAGATAAGCAGTTCGGTTCCCGGCTTTCGCAAGATATGAATGCAAGGCGCGAGGACGATGTGCCCAAAGCCAAGGCGGGGCCGCCTTGAGGGCGACCCCGCCAGGTCCAGCTTCAACTAACAACCCCGGAAGTCGCACCTCCGGGAATTTATGGGCACACACACACTTGAGCGGGCGCCTACCGCTGGTTCCGATGAACGAGCCCGATGAAGAAGATCACGAGCCCAAGCACCAAGAAACCGACTGTAGCTACCCGTCCATAAAGACCGCCAGGTTCGCCTGCGGTTCCACCAAAGACAAAAATGGCGGAAACCAGGGACAGCAAAAGAAACGTGATCGCCCAGGTAAACAGGCCGGTGTGACGGTCCGAACCCACACGTGATCGCCGGGTGGTGATCGGAGAATGAGGAGGCGGCGAATGCACGATCAGGAGGAGTTTCGCTCCAAATCCCTCATGCGCTCGGCCGTCGACCAAAAATCAACGAAACAATAAAGAGCACGATGAACACGAAGAAGAGAATCTTGGCGATGCCCACGGCGGTGCCGGCAATGCCGCCAAAACCGAGCGCGGCCGCAATCAGCGCAATAATGAGGAATGTGATGGACCAGCTTAACATGGTGGTGGGGGGTTGGAGGTTGGGATTTTACTGATTCCGATACGCTTCTAACGCCCAATGCATGCCAAGCCGGACCATCACTCACCCAAGCCACAATTTATTAATATGTTATAAAGTTTTAGCTCAAATCCCGCTAAAAACCCGTGCCCTTGATCGTGCAAGATGCACCCCACCCCTTCCGCTGTCGGACGCAAAACGCATGACGAACGGCATCTCCCTCGCAGGTCCCAATTCTTTCCAAACCTCATTTCTAGTGTCGAATTACGCGGACGAATCCTTCTAAACGAGGCCGCAAATGCCCATGGATATCCCCACTCGCGAAAAAATTGCGCCTGCCCCCCCCCCTGCCGGCGCCTCCAGCCTGACCAACGATCTCGAAATCAAGGACGCGCAACTGATCTTCAACGCGGTCTGGCAGGCACTTGAATTGGAAGTGGGACGCGAGAACCTCCGCTTTCCCAAAGAAATCATTCTTCTCGGCGGCGCCCCTGGTTCCGGCAAAGGCACCAACACCTCCTTCATCCTCAAGGCCCGCGGACTCACCTGCGAGCCCATCGTCGTCAGCGCCCTGCTCGACTCTCCCGAGGCCAGACGCATCAAGGACGCCGGCGGCATGGTCGGCGACCGCGAGGTCATCGGCCTGCTGCTCGGCCGCCTTCTGGAGCCGCAGTTCCGCGACGGCGTGATCCTCGACGGCTTCCCCCGCACCAAGGTGCAGGTCGAGTGCCTCAAGCTCCTCGTCGAACGCATCCAGTCTCTGCGTAGTGAGTTTTACAATACGCCCCTCGGCATCCATTTCCGGCAGACCACCATTCACATCATGGTGCTCTTCGTTGACGAAAGAACCTCGGTCGAGCGCCAGCTCAAGCGCGGCCGCGAGATCCAGCTTCACAACGCCGAGGTCCGCCGCACCGGCGTCGGCGAACTCCTTGAGGAACGCGCCACCGATTACGACACCGCCCTCGCCCAGCGCCGCTATCGTGTGTTCAAAGAGCAGACTTGGGAGGCCCTCCAGTCGCTGAAGGAAATCTTCCACTACCACTTCATCAACGCGCAGGGAGACATCCTCGAGGTCGAGCAGAACATCCTCAACGAGCTCCAATACCAGAGCACCCTCGAACTCGATTCGCGCACGCACGACATCCTCCGCGTCATCCCCGTCGCCAGTGAGATCATCATTCACGCCCGCCAGGAAATGGTGAAGCGCCTGGACGCCTACGCGGTGGAACACGCCGAACTCTTCGCGCGCGTCGTCACGTTCATCGACAAAAAGATCGTCCCCATCGTGCTCCGCCACGCCATTTCCGGCGTTGCACTCGTCAACACCGAGGAACCGCTGCTGGATGACCCGCTTTGCCTGGCGATGCTCATCGACATCTTCTCCGAGCGCGGATTTCACGCCGTCGTGGATTTGCACCGCATCGAGGTGCCTGAACGCTTCGACCTGACGAGCGGCATCATCAAATGCCGCATCAAGAAAGTTTATCGCGTCCAGATCCGCTTTCAGGGCTCCGAAATCCGTCGCGGTTGAGCGACCAAAAGGCACCCGTTGTCCGAACCGGGTTTACTCGAACCGCCCGGCCGTCACCGCCGGATCGAACGGCATGCCCTTCGTCAGGTGGTCAACCCACTGCCGCGCCAGCCACGGTGCGAGCAACGCGCCTTTCGAGCCGAGTCCGTTGATCAAACCCAATCGCGGCTCGGCCGGATCGTATCCCGCCAACGGCCGCCGGTCGGGCGCCGTCACCCGCACGCCCGACTCCTGCGCCAGCACGTCAAACCTCCGCCCGCCCAACAGCTCCCGGGCGCTTCGTTCCAGCTCCAGCCGGGCCAGCCGGGAATCGGCTTCACCCCGCGCGTAGGTTGCGCCCACCTTCGCTTCGCCCTCGCTCGTCGGCAGCACCCAGTGCCCCCGATTAAGAATTACGTCGGGTGCCAGCCCGGCGACGGACACGCGTAAAATCTCCCCGGTCACCCTCGCGCAGGACACGCCCGCCCAGGCGCGCCCGTCCCCGTTCTCCGCCCCCGTGCAGGCGATCACCGTTTCATGGTTCGCCAGCGCCTCCGCGATGCCAACACGTCCGTCACGCAGCCGCCCCATCCGCACCCAACGCGCACGCGCCGCCGTGATCAACGCCGCCGTGTCGACCTGCAACGCCCCCTCGATCCAAAACCCTTCCCCATCGGCCTCGCCCGCATACGGCGCCAGTTCGCCACGCGCCCGTTTTTCCGCAAACACCCGCCGTTCCGCATCGTCGCGAAACAACCGTCGCACCCGCATCTCGCGCACAAGGGACGCACCCAGCAGGGACTCCAGCCCGCGGTAGGTTTCCCAAGCCAGCGGACGCAGCGCGTCGATTTCCCAACTCTTGACGATGCGCTGACCGGTGATCGGGTTGATGATCCCCGCGCCCACGCGGGAGGCGGCGCCAGCATGCCCCGCATCAACCAGTTCAAAGGCGATTCCCGCCTGCTCGCACGCATGCCCCAGAAGCGTGCCGGCCAGTCCTTGCCCGACGATCAACAACGAGGCGCGCATGCAAAAAAATAAAGAAGCCGGTGCGCCGCCGGTCAGTCCTCCGTCTTACTTGCAGCCGCAGTCATGATTGCCGCAGCCGCCCTTGCCGTGGTCTTCGCCCTGATGCGCGTGACCGTGGGTGACCTCTTCCTCGCTGGCTGCGCGCACCGACACGACCTCGACCTCGAAGGTCAGGTCGATGCCCGCGAGCGGATGATTCGCATCAAGCAGCACTTCGTCGCCCTCGACTTCCACCACCCGCACAATCGGTGAAAACTGATCTTCTCCCGCGCGAAACTGGTCGCCCGGCTTCAAGTCCCCTTCGACCGGCAGCAGGGCCTTCAACACACGTTGCACCTGCGATTCGTCATGTTCGCCATAAGCCTTCGCCGCGGGCACGTGCACGGTCTGCTTCGTTCCCGGCGCCACCCCGTGCAACGCCTCGTCGAGCCCGTCGATGATCTGGCCCGCACCTTCGAGGTAGCTGATGGCCTGGCCGCCCGCGGAGGTGTCCAGCAGGCGCCCCTGCGGATCGCGCAGCGTGTAGTGAAAGGTGACGACGTTACGGCTCATGAGTGATAAAGCCGCCCAGTCACAAAGCCCCTCTCTCCGCTGGCAAGGGTGAAAACATCAGGTCTCATGGCGCAGCACCTCCAAAGGCGGCTGCCGGGTGATCCCGCGGCCCGACAGCAAGCCGGTGGCAATCGTCAGCACCGCCACCAGGCCCACCGCTCCGGCCAGCGGCCACACCGGCATGATCACCGGCGCCTTGAAAACAAACACCGCCAGCGCCGCGCTCGCCCCGTAGGCCAGCCCGCCGCCCACCAGAGCACCGAGCACCCCCAGCACCGCGTATTCAACCAGCTGGATCTGCATGAGCTGGCGCTGCGATGCCCCCAGGGTGCGCAACAACACGGTTTCACGGATGCGTTGAAAACGTCCCGTCAGCACCGCACCCGCCAGCACCAGCACGCCCGTCAGCACCGTGAACAGCGACATGAATTGCACCACGAACTGCACCTTCGAAAAAATTCCGTCCAGCGTCTGCATCACCAGCGCGAGATCGAGCGCCGACACATTGGGCAGTTCCGCAACGACGGCCTGCTGCACCTTTGCCGACTCGACCGGATTCGCCGCGCGCGCGGCCACCACATAAAACTTCGGCGCCGCCTCCAGCACGCCCTCGGGAAACACCACGAAAAAATTAGGCGACAACCGCCTCCAGTCCACCCGCCGCACACTCGTGACGCGCGCGGGCACCGTCACCCCCTGCACATCAAACTCCAACTCATCGCCGAGCCCGACCTGCATGTCCTTCGCAAGCCCTTCCTCGATCGAAATCGGAATCACCGTGTCGTGCTCCGTCGCCCGCCCCGTGAACGTTCCGCCAATCACCTTCTCTGTGTTCGAAAGCGCACCGCGAAAGGTCGACCGGTATTCACGGCGCAACGTCCAGGCCGGGATGCGCACGCGATCATCCAGCAGCAGTTCCTCGACCGGTCGCCCTTTCAGGCTGCGCAACCGCATCGTCACAATCGGCGCACTCGCCTGCACCGGCACCCCCTCCCGGGCCAGCGCCGCGTTCAAGGGCCCAAGCTGGTCGTCCTGGATGTCGAAAAACAACAGGTTGGGCCGCGCCCCGTCGCCCGAATCGCGAATCTGGCTGAGCAATGTCTCCCGCGCCAGCGACAGCGTAAGCAGCAAAAACGTCCCCAATCCCAGCGACAGCAGGAGCAACACCGTGCGGTTGTTCGGCCGGTGGAGATTCGCCACGCCCTGCCTCCAGACATAGGGCAGCCGCCGCGGTAAAAACCGCCGCGCCACCCAGGCCACCAGGCGCGCCGAGGCCGCCAGCACCCCGAAGCTCACCAGCAACGCCGCCGTGAAACCAAGCCCCCACGACACCCGTTGCGTCTGCCAGATCGCAAAGCCCGTGACTGCCGCCAGAATCGTCGCATACACCAGCCAGCGCAGCGGGTCGCCCTGCCCCGCGCGTTCGGCGAACGCCGACCGGATCGCCACCAGCGGAGACACCCGCCGCACCGTCAGCAAAGGCAGCAATGTAAACAGCCCGCCCACCACCACGCCCGCGAACAACCCGCGCCCCACCGCCGCCCACGACACGAAAAACTCCACGTCAAACGGCAGCATTCCCTTCACCAGCGGAGGCAGCGCGAGCTGCACCGCCACGCCCAGCAAGGCTCCGGCCAGCGCACCGCACAACCCGAGCGCCAATCCCTGCACCAGATAAACTCCGAAGCTCTGCCAGGCGCCCGCCCCGAGGCAGCGCAAGACCGCCACCGTGGTGATCTTTTGCCGCACATAAACATGGATCGCGCTCGCGACGCCGATCGCCCCGAGCACCAGCGCAACGAAACCCACCAGACTCAAAAAGCCCTGCACATTTTGCAGCGACTGTCCGAGTTCGCGCCGGCGTTCCTCCACCGTGTCGACGCTGAGCCGCAGTTCACGAAAACGCGCCCGGTTGTTCTCCACGAAACGCTCCACCTCGCGCTCCGGGCCAAATTTAAAATAGGCACGGTGGCGCACGAGCGAGCCACGCCCGATCAGTCCGGTTTCAGGCAGCGCCGCCATCGCCACGAGCACGCGCGGCGAAAGGGTCGCCACCGCCGCCGAATCCCCCGGCAGCTGCGCCAGCCCGCCCGCAATCGTGAATACTTTTTCGCCCAGTTTCAGCGGATCTCCCGGCTTCAACCCAAACTGCCGCAGCAACGTTTCCTCGACCACCGCGACCTGGCCGCCCGGCAATTGTTCGAAGGCCCCCGCCGGCTCCGTCTTCACCGCTCCGTAAAACGGATAGCCGCCCTCCAGCGCACGCACGGTGATGAGCCGCGTCTGGTTGCCCGCCGACGGAAACACGACCATCGACGAAAAAGTGACCTCACGCGCCTGCTCGCCACCGATCCCGTCGAGAAATGCCTGCGCCTCCGGAGTGATCGTGGCGCGCGACGTCACGGCGAGATCCGCGCCCAAAAGCCCCTTCGACTGGTCATCGATCGCCCGCCGCAGGTTCGCGCTGAACGATCCGATCGCCACCAACGCCGCCACCCCCAGCACAATGGAAAGCGAAAACAGCACCAGCCGCCGCCGCGCGGTGCGCGAATCGCGCCAGGCCATTTTAAAAATGAAATTCATGTAGACCAAAAACCGCGGTTCGACCGGTCACTGCACCACTTGCCCGTCTCTCAGCCTCAGCACGCGGCCACACTTCTTCGCCAGCTCCAGATCATGTGTCACCAGCACCAGCGTGGTGCCCTGTTCCCGGTTCAACCCGAAAATCAAATCGATCATCGCATGCGACGTGGCTCCGTCGAGATTCCCCGTCGGTTCGTCGCAAAACAGGATCTTCGGCGTGTTGATGAACGCCCGCGCCAGCGCCACGCGCTGCTGTTCGCCGCCCGACAATTGAATCGGATAGTGCCCCGTGCGTGCACCCAGTCCCACGCGTTCCAGCAACGCCGTCGCATCGCCCTCCCTCCCGCCCACCCCGCGCAGCTCCAGCGGCACGAGCACATTCTCCAGTGCCGTCAGCGTCGGGATCAGCTGAAAATTCTGAAACACAAATCCGACCTGCTCGTTCCGCACCCGCGCCCGCTCGTCCTCGCTCAACCCGCCGATGGATACACCTGCCAGCGCGACCTCGCCGCCCGAAGGCCGGTCCAGTCCCGCGCACAGACCCAGCAATGTCGTCTTCCCGCTCCCGGATGGGCCGACAATCGCGAGGCTCTCACCCGCACCCAGCACGAAGCTCACCTCGTGTAACACCGTGATCGGACCAGCGGTCGTCGGATAAATCTGGGTGAGTTTCTCGACTTTCAGGATGGGTTGGTCACTCATGCGGGAAGCGCGAACGAAAGCGCACTCATCCACTTAGGCAAACGATGAAGCTCATCTGTTCCCTTCTTTTCACGTTCGCGCTCGCCTGCGGTCTCCTCCACGGGGCCGATGCCGCGCCTCGAACCATCCTCTTTTTCGGCGACAGCCTCACCGCCGGCTACGGGCTCGACGATCCCGTCACCCAGGCGTTCCCGGGCCTAATCCAAAAAAAGATCACCGCCGCCGGCCTGCCCTGCCGCGTGATCAACGCCGGCCTCAGCGGCGAAACCACCGCCGGCGGGCTCCGGCGGATCGACTGGGTGCTGCGCATGCCGGTGGATGTGTTTGTGCTCGAACTCGGCGGCAACGACGGCTTGCGCGGCCTTTCACCCGCCGTCGCCGCCAATAATCTCCAAGGGATCATCGACAAGGTTCGCGCCAAAAACCCGTCGGTTAAACTCGTCGTCGCCGGCATGCAGATGCCCTCCAGCATGGGCGCCGCCTACACCCGGGAGTTCACCGCCATTTTTCCGGCGCTCGCCAAGGCCAACAACGCCACGCTGATCCCGTTTCTGCTCGAAGGCGTCGGCGGCATGCCCGAGATGAACCTTCCCGACGGCTTTCACCCCAACACCACCGGCCACGAAATCGTCGCCGCGACGATCTGGAAAACGCTGGAGCCGCTCCTGCGATAAAGGCGCCCGGGTGATTCCCCGACAGGCGCGCTCATGCGATAAATCGCGCGCGTAGCCGCGATCCGCACCCGCGATCGTCAGCCAGCCCAAACCTGTCAAACGGTTGGTAATGGGGCTGCGGGCAGAGAGGTAACCGAGAACCTGAACGTGTTCAGAGCCGAGGTAATTGGATTCAAAAGATCCCTCACCATAGAAGCAGGATTCAAATTCTGACCCGCGACGTCAGCCCTGCCAGGGCCCGACTTCGGTCCAGTCCCTATCCAAAGACCATGAAAGTATCCTCGCTCAATTCCAACCGTGCGGTCTCATCCGTGCCCCGTTCGCCTCGCTTTGCCCGCAAAGGCTCCCTTCTCTCCGCAGTCACCGCCCTGGCCTTGACCGCCCTGGCCTCCCCTGCGATGGCCACCGACTACTACTGGCGTGCAACCAGCACAAGCGACACGTGGAACACCCTCTCCAAGTGGAATACCCTGCCTTCCGGCACCGGCGGCACCGCGCCCGGAGCGTTTTCGCCCACCGACAGGTATATCGCCACGAACGTAGGCGCGAATGTCGTCAATACGGAGACCTTAAGCAATGGGACAAATGCCGTTTTCCTAGGGGGAACACTCGTGCTCTCGACTGCAGGTCAGCTCAATCTCCGCGCCTCCGGCACCAGCAAGGCTGTGGTAGGAAATTTCGTCACCACCGGAGGTGGCTTAATTACCACCGCCACGAATGGCACCGTGGGCCTGAGCATCGACTCGTTCGATAATCAATCTGGCGACACGCGGTTAAGGGCGTCCACCGGCCCCCGCACGCTGGATCTGCAAATCGGCACCCTCACCGGCAGCGGCAATTTCACGATTGATTCGGGCAGTGTCGCCGACAACATGATCGCCATTTCCGTCACCAACGCCACGAACTACACGGGCAACTTCAACTTCGCCCAGGGCACGATCAACTTTAACAATGATCTCGTCTCCGGCGGTTCACTGACGTTGAGCGGCACCGCCATCGTCACGCTGGATCAGAGTGTCACTTTCTCCTCCGTCACGATCAGCGGAACAGCCCTCACCGCCGGCTTTCACAGCTTTTCGAGTCTGAACTCGTCTTACGGCAATTTCTTCACCGACGGCGGCAGTGGTGGCATTACCGTCGCGACGATCCCCGAGCCTTCCACCTACGCAGCGCTGTTCGGCGCCGCTGCCCTCGGCACCGTAGTCGGCATCCGCCGCCGCCGCCGCTAACCATCCGTTTTCGGGCCAGCCGGCACCCCCTCATAGGGTGCCGGTTTTTTTGTGTTCAATCGCCCCGCCCGGCGGCGGCCTACTTCGACAGCTCCGCACTCTTCCGCACGAGTTCGACGAACTCGGAGCGATACCCGCCCGCGTCGTCGCCGAGTCCCTGCTCCGCCCAGCCGATCACCTGCTCAAACGTCGCCGAGCCCTTGTGCGGGGAATCGCGCAACAACATGCCCCATGCGGCCACCGCCGCCGCGAATTGAAACTCGGCATCCGCCTGCTCGAACGCCGCCCCGGTGTCGACGAGCGGAAACTCCTGCTTCCTGCTCACCTCGCCTTCGGGCGCCTTGTAACGGATCTTTACCGTGAGCAGCTCGCCCGCCGCCGAATCCAGCGGCTCCAGCTTCCGGGCACCGGCGACCGACATCTTCTGGTATTTCAACGTGTCGACCAGCGGACGGGTGGAGCCCGCCTCGCCCACGCCCACCAAAACGACCTCGTAGAGCGCCGTCACCGTGTGCCCCGCACCGATATCACCCGCATCGATCGCGTCGTCATTGAAATCCTCCTTCTTAAGCAGACGATTTTCGTAACCAATCAGTCGATACGACGCCACGAGGGCGGGGTTGAACTCGACCTGCACCTTCACGTCCTTGGCGATGGTCACGAGCGTGCCCTCGACCTGCTCGACAAAGATTTTTTCGGCCTCGCGGCGCGTGTCGATGTAGCCGTAGGCACCGTTGCCCTTGTCGGCGAGCGACTCGAGGGTGTTGTCCTTGAGGTTTCCCATGCCGAAACCGAACACGCTCAGGAACACCCGGCTCCTCGCCTTTTCCTCGATCAGCCGGACCAGCGCATCCCGATCGGTCACGCCCACATTGAAATCACCGTCCGTGCAGAGAATCACCCGATTGAGTCCGTTGGTGGAAAAATTGGCCTTGGCGATGTCGTAGGCGAGGTGGATGCCTATCGCGCCGTTGGTTGAACCGGTGGCGCGCAGTCCATCGAGCGCGGCGAGGATCTCGTGCTTTTTCGACGCCGGCGTGGACGGTAGCGCCAGACCCGAACCGCCCGCATAAGTGACAATCGCCACGCGGTCGTCGGCCCTCAGACGCTCGATCAACAGACGCAGCGATTCCTTCAGGAGAGGCAGTTTGTTGGGTTGATCCATCGAGCCCGATACATCGAGGAGAAACACCAGGCTGGCGGGCGGACGCGTGGCGGCGGTGAACTCCCGTCCCTTGAGGCCGATCCGCACCAGCCGGTGGGCGGGAGCCCAGGGCGCGGATGTCACCTCAAGTTTCGCGGCAAACGGCACCGCCTCCTTGCCGTTGACGATTTTGGGCGGCGTGTAGCGATACGGAAAATAGTTGATCAGTTCCTCCACGCGCACGGCATCACGCACCGGCAGATGGCCGCCCGTGAGAAAACGCCGGATGTTGCTGTAGCTCGCCGTGTCGACATCGACGGAAAAGGTCGAAAGCGGATCGGCCTCCACCATGCGATAGACATTATCGGCATGACGTCCGTAGGACTCATTGAGAGCGACGGGCGCCGCCTTCGATCTATTCACCCGCGATCTATCGGCCATGAAACTCATATGCGTGGACCCGTCAGCGTCAGCGTAACCGCCCGCCACTCCCAACCCCGTGCTATAGCCCGTGCCCGCGCCCACCGCGCCGATGCCTTGACCGAAGCCCGCGCTGGCGAATGAGCTTGCCCCGACGGACGGAAGCTCGGGCATCGCAGGCGCCGCAAGCACCTGTGCGTCACTTTCCGCCGTGGAGGAAACAAGAGCGGGAGAAACAGGTGAGAAGATCGGCTCCTCAGGAGCCTTCCTCGCGACGCGCAACCGATGGTCGAGTTCCTGTTGCGGTCCCCGGACTGCCTTTGCCTCCACCCGTTCCTGGGTCATTGCAGGAGCGGGCTTCACCTCGGGTGCGCCGCCGTCGTTCCGCACCCAGACCACCACCGCGAAACACGCCGCAGCCACGGCTGCCAGGTAGTGGAAAGGAAACGGAATCACCACGCCGCGACGCTTTCTCGGCACGGCGACAGGCGCGATTGCGTCCCCTGTTGTTTCGTCGGCAAGCGCCGTCGCAAGTTCCCCGCTGAACGCACGCAGTTCCGCCACTGCGGCCTGCAGTTGCGGGTCGGCCTGCACCGCCGCCTCAATGCGGACCAATTCGTCGCCGTCCAATTCGCCGAAGGCGTAAGCGGTGAGGCGCGGGTCGCCGGGAGAAACCGGTTCGCGAGAATCGTTGTCGGTAGTATTCATAGACATGGCTCCTCAGGGTTGCTGGGAGGCAAACTCGGCGCGCAGCCGTTGCACCGCAGTGTGGATGAGGACGCCTACATTCGAGACGGAGTGCTCGGTGATGCGGCTGATTTCCTTGTAGCTAAAACCGTTTTGAAATTTCAGGCGGATGACTTCCTGCTGGTTCGACGGCAGGCAGCCGATGAGGCGTAGAAGCGCCGCGTGTGTCTCCGAAGCTTCGAGCGCGCGTCCCGGCCGCGGTTCGGCGGCGGTGACCCGTTCGGCCTCGCCATCGGCGAAGCGTTTCATCCGGCCCTCCTTGCGCAGCACGTCAAGCGCCCGGTGGCGGCAGACGGTGAACAACCACTCGGCAAGATGCCCGTCCACCGCGTCGCGCGGCTGCGCCATGAGCTTGACGAACGTATCCTGCACCACGTCACGCGCACGGTCGGTGTCGCCTCCGAGCAGACGCGTGGCGTAGCGGACAAGCGACACCTGATGCGCCGCAACGGCGGACGGGACAAAATCTCCTGCGTTTTCATGGGCGGCCTCCGGGTTCATGGATGGGTCTTATCCGGAATGACGCGCGACCGGGCAGGTTCTTAGGAGTCTTTAAAACTTTTCAGCGTGAATCCGCATCGCGGATCAACTTTACACGTTCGCCGGTGGGTGGATGCGAGCTGATGTAGTCCATCATACCGGCGCCGCCGCTTTTGTCGTCCTCGCCATCAACCTTGGGCCGGTGCTCGGCCTCCAGTCGCTCCAACATGACCGCAAGGTGCCGGGTCGGCACACCCGCCCGCTTCATCAAATCGACCGCATGAGCGTCGGCCTCGGCCTCGAACTCGCGGGAGAACCGGCTTTGCAATAAAAACGCCGGCACCGCACCGCCGAGAGCAGTTGCCGATGACACATCCCCCGTCACGAGGGTGACCACCACGGCGATCGCGGAGTTTTGCAGCACGCTGCGCAGGATATGGCGGCACTGCACGTGCCCGCATTCGTGCGCGACGACGCCAAGGATTTCCTCGTCGCTCGCCGCAAGTTGCACGAGTTCGTCCGTGATCACGATAACGCCGGAAGGCAGCGCAAAAGCGTTGGGGCCCATGCGCGCTGAAGCACGAAACTCGATTCGATACGCGTCGCGAACGCCGGCGGCCTTCAAGAATCCGGTAAATTTCTCCTCCAGCTCACGGCGGCGACCCGGATCGAGCGTGGTCGGTTCGAACACCGTCCGGTCAAACGCCTCGAGTGTTTCGTCGCCGAGCGTGTTCAACAAACCTTCCGGCAGCATGAATGCCACCTGTCGGGCCCCCCAAGGCACGCCATAAGCGAAAGCTCCCCAGCCCAGCGCAAGCAACACCACCGCGCTTGCGAGCACCAGTCGCCAGCTCTGCTCCACACGATGCAACCAGGCCGCCGCGCCCGGAGCGGACCAGAGGGCGAGCGCGGCATCGAGTGCGTCACTATCCGAAACCTCGCAACGCTGGTCGTCCGGCAGACGCACGAAACGAGGTCCATTCCCCAGTCGTGACTCCACGCGGACCTGGGTGCGGTGAAACACCTGCGAGGATCCATCCCCGGCAATCTCGACTGCCAGCGTGCCATCGCCCACAAACCGCAACGTCACCGGCCGTGCCCGCGATGTGCGACCATCGTAAAACGTCGCCGGCACGCTTGCGCTCATAGGCCAAACCCAAGCTCGAAATCCAGAAAATCGCCCGCCGCTTCACCGATTGCGCTGACCGGCGGCTGGGCCCCGGCAACGAACGTATCAAGGCTGCCGCCCGGCACCACGTCGATGCTGTCCAGCTGGAATTTCACCGTGCGCACCGCCGCCCACGGCCACATCAGCCCGAACGTAACCGCCACCACGAGGGAGTTCAGCAGTTGGAGTCCAAGCAAATCACGGGCACGCATTGAGGCGCGGAAGGAATGCGGCCCCAGCCGCGTGCTGCTCCAGTAATAACTGAACAGCCGCGCACGCATGAAAATCGTCCCGACGTAGGCCAGTGGGAAACCCATAAGGAATAGAATCGGCGCGATTGTCATCTCCGCCGGGATGTCTCCCGGCTCCACCCGCCCGCCGCCGTGCATGCCGGACATCGCAATGGTCACGATAAAGAAGATGTAACCGGCGATGATCGGTAGAAAAAACAGCAGCCCCTTCAGATAAATCTTAAAGAGGTCCCCTGTGGTGCCACCGAAGGCAAACGGCGCGGTTCCGAAGCGGTGATTTTCGGCCATCCACCGGCGCTTCTCCTTCAATACATACGGCAGGATAAAACCCAGGGTAAACGGCACGAGGAACGGCAGCAGCATATGCACCCGCACCGCACCCCAGTAGCGTCCATGAAACCCAAACCGCAGCCCGCGCCAGGCGGAGTTACGTGCATTAAAAAGAAACGACCGCACGATGAACCAGGGCACCAATGCAGCCACGACCAGCATCATCGGGATTTGCACCAGCGGAGAAATCGCGCCACTCGCGCTGTAGAGCACGAACAGCACCGCCACGATGATGTTGCCGATGAGGATCTTTTTTGGATCCGCCAGGTATTCGAAGGCATGGCCGGCGAAAGTCGTGTGCGCATAAAAATAACGCTTCTTCCGCACCTTTGCCCAAGCGGCATAAATGCCGAACGTCACAATCGTGAGCAGCACGTTCACGATCCAAACGCCAAAATAACCTTCCCACGTCCCGCTGAACTTGAAGGCGACCGGGCTTCCATCGCCGGCTGCGACCGGCATACCCGAATCAGGCAATGGCGGCATGTTGCCAGGCAGACCGCTGCCCGCCGCGCCGGCAACCTCCCGCCAGGCCTGCCAGCCGGCCATGCCCTCGCGCCATACCAGCGTATCCGGCGTTACAATACCATCCGCGACCTTCCGGGAAAACTCCACCGCGTCAACCGGACCGAACTGCTGACCGTTTATTGCGTAATGCCAGTTCATAAAATATCAGAGGGTAAGCAGGTTTAACGCTTCTTCACGACACGCGTGCCGCAAAGAAAGTCGTGCAGCCCGCGTTTTTGGTCCTCGAAAGCCACAATCAGGAACCCGATGAAAAACGTGGGGAATCCCGACAGCACCCGGGCCAGGGAGCGTGCCACGATGCGCCCGAAGCCCAGTGGCTTGTTATTGGTGCTCACGAGTCGCAGCCCGAACAGCAGCTTGCCCGGCGTGGCCGCAAACCGGGGAATGAAAATCAGGTCGTAGAGGACCGCCCAGACAATCGTGACCAGCATCAGCGCCCCATAGAACGGTGCCAGCACCGCCACCTCCTCCGGCGTTATCCGGTAAGACCATGCCCCCACCGTATAAATCCACGCCAAACGCCCCCGCCCGCCGCCAAAAGCCGGCGTAAAGCAACACCTCCGGAGCCACGGGTTTGGTCTCCTCCGGCTCCAGCCGCATCGGCCGGCGGACCGGCGCCGGCGCTTCCCCTTCACCCACGCCCGGCTGCTCCGGCAGCGGCGGCGGCACCGCCGCGAACATTGCCGGATCGCGCGTCCTCACCTGTTCAAAGGTCTTCCACTGGTCCATGCCCTGGCGCCACAACAACGTGTCGTCCGTGATCGTCCCCGCCTGCACCAGGCGCTCCAACTCTGTGTGAACAACCGGACCGAGGCGCTGCCCGTCTATCGAATAATACCATTGCATCACTGGTGCAAACCCCCGCCCGCCCTCACTGGCAACGAAATTACAAGCGCTTGCACCTCGGCGGACGGCCCGCTTCGCTCCGGCCCGCCATGTCGTTCCGTATTTTTGCCGTGCTCGCACTGATGGCGGTCTCCCTCACCGGCTGCTCGAAACGTGAAACGCCCGTCGAGACCGCCCGCCACACAAAGACCCTCCTCCTCGGCAACGGCGCCGAACCCGGCGACCTCGACCCGCACGTCGCCGTCGCCTACATCGACTACAACATTCTCATCTCCCTTTTCGAAGGCCTCACCGTGATCGACGAGGCGACGTCGCGGCCCCTCCCCGGCGCTGCCGATCGTTGGGACATTTCCCCGGACGGACTCACCTACACCTTCCACCTCCGCGCCGACGGCCTCTGGTCCAATGGCGACCCGGTCACCGCGCAGGATTTCATTTTCTCCATCGAGCGCATCCTCTCGCCGAAGCTCGCCTCCGAATATGCCTACATGCTCGACGTGATCAAAGGCGCGGCCGACTACACCGCCGGCACCCTCACCGATTTCACGCAGGTCGGCGCCAAGGCCCTTGATGCCCGCACCCTTCAGCTCACCCTCGACCGCCCCACGCCCTATCTGCTCTCCCTCACCGCCCATCAGGCATGGTTTCCCGTCCATCCCGGCACCGTGTTGAAAACCGGCGGGGCCCACGCACGCGGCACCGGCTGGACACGTCCCGGCAATCTGGTCGGCAATGGCGCCTTCATTCTCTCCGAATGGCGCCCCGACCAGCACATCCTGGTTACAAAAAACCCGCGCTACCACGCCGCCGCCCAAAACCAGCTCGAGGCGGTGAAATTCTTCCCGGTCGCGGACCCGGGCGTGGATGAACGCGCCTTCCGCGCCGGCCAGCTTCACATCACTTACGACGTCCATCCCGACCGCCTCGATGCCTGGCGTCGCGAGGACCCCACGAAACTCCGCGTCGACCCGTTCCTTGAAACCTTTTACGTGCGGTTCAACACCACGCGGCCGCCCTTCAACGATGTGCGCGTCCGCCGGGCCCTCGCCCTCGCCATCGACCGCGATGCGATCGCCGGCCCCGTGATGCGCGGCAGCCGCACCCCCGCCCGCTCGATCGTTCCGCCCGACACCGCCGGCTACACCTCGACTGCGTCGATGCCGACCGATTTTGCCTCCGCCCGCCGCCTCCTCGCCGAAGCCGGTTACGACAGCGGCAAGGGCTTCCCTAAATTCGAAATCAAGATGAACGCCGACCCGGTCAACACCAAGGTCTTCGAGGCCATTCAGCAAATGTGGCGGCGAGAACTCGGCATCGAGTGCACCCTCGCGACCATGGATAACCGCGTTTACCTCGACAGCATGCAGACCCTCGCCTTCGACGTGCTGCGTTCGCGCTGGGTGGGCGATTTCAACGATCCAGCCACCTTCACCGATCTGTTCACCTCCGCTAGCGGCAACAACAACACCGGCTGGAAAAACCCCGCCTACGACCGCCTTATCGCCTCCGCCGCCCGCGAACTCGACACCCCCCGCCGCTTCGACCTGCTCCGCCAGGCCGAGGCCCTCGTTCTCGACGAGGCCCCCGTCGCCCCGGTTTTCTTCGGCACCCGCACCTACCTCATCCACCCCGACGTCAAAGGCTGGACGCCCTCCCTCCTCGGCATCCACCGCTACCAGACAATCCGCCTCGAACCGTGACCGGACGACCAAGCCTGCGATGTCCCATCGAGCCGGCCACGCCCCCTAGCACACCTCGCGTCCACATCCAGCCTTCCCCTCCTCGGTCCCCTCAACGTCCGTTCACCCAAACCCAATTTGTCACTTAATAAGTGACAAACCCATCCGCCCGCGTAGCCCAATAATCCCCAGAAGTCGCATGAATTCCGTTCACTCTTTGGCACACAAAATGCGACGGGCCTTGTGCTGCGCCGGCCGCCTGCGTAAATCCCTCCTCATGCGTATCCTCGCCCCTCTGCTCGCTTTTACCCTCGGGTCCACCGCCGCCTTGGCCGGCGGAGTTGAAGTCGTCCGGCTCCTGCCCGAATACATGCCGGCGGCTTCGTTCGTGCGGGTCTCCGAATATTTCAACGGCAAGGAAAACACCCGCGGCGCCACCATTCTCCGCACCCAGCCCGCCTCCCGCGAAGGCTTTTATTTCAACCTGCGCGCCAAGACCGATACCGCCATCGAACTCGCCTGGGTTGAACTGCAAATCATCACCCCGACGTCTCCGGAGCCCCGCATCGAGAGTTTCGCGATCTCGCTTCCCCGTGGCAGCCACCTCATCCGCTTCGGACTCACCGGCACCGACTGGCCCGATCCCAATGCCCGCCCCGTGGCGTGGAAACTTCGCCTGCTCGCGGCAGACGGCGCGGAACTTGCAACCGAGCAAAGCTACCTTTGGTCCAAACCCGACGCGCCCGTCGCCAAGCAGGCCGAATAAGCGCCTTTTCACCCTTTCTATGCCCGATCTTTTCGCGAACTACGAACACGGTAAATTTTACGACGAGATGTTTGCCGCCCCCGGCAAAGCCCGTCCCCATTACCGGCGTTTGTATGAAAGATTCGGGATGATGGAAAACATGGCGGAGCTGATGGACCGCCAGCGCACCGCCGACCAGACGTTTATCGACCGCGGCGTCACCTTCACGGTCTACTCCGATAACGCCGGCACGGAGAAAATTTTCCCGTTCGACCTGCTGCCCCGCATCATACCCGCCCACGAATGGGCCCACCTGGAGCGCGGCCTCATTCAGCGCATGCAGGCGCTGAACCTGTTCCTTGCCGATATCTACGACGGTCAGCGCATCCTCGCCGAGGGCATCGTCCCCCGCGAGATGATCGAGACCTCGAAAAACTTCCGCAAGGAACTCGTTGGCTGCAAAATCGCCCGCGATCTTTACGTCCACATCAACGGTTCCGACATGATCCGTGACGAGGCCGGACTCTACTCCGTCCTCGAAGACAACCTGCGCACGCCCTCCGGGGTCAGCTACGTGCTCGAAAACCGGCAGGTCATGAAACGCGTGTTCCCGACGATGCTGCGCGACTACCGCGTGCGCCCGGTCGAAAACTACACGAACGACCTCCTCAACCTGCTTCTCTACCTCGCGCCCGCACATGTGCCCGAGCCCACGGTCGTGCTGCTCACCCCGGGGGTATATAATTCGGCCTACTTCGAACACAGTTTCCTCGCCCGCCAGATGGGCATCGAAATCGTCGAAGGCAGCGACCTCGTCGTGGAAAACGACAAGGTCTACATGCGCCGCACCGACGGTCTCGCACCGGTCCACGTGATCTACCGTCGCATCGACGACGACTTCCTCGATCCCACGGTCTTCCGCAAAGACTCCCTCCTCGGTGTGCCCGGCCTCTTCGAAGCCTATCGCAAAGGCAACGTCGCCCTCTGCAATCCCATTGGCACCGGCGTCGCCGACGACAAGGCCGTGTATTATTACGTGCCGAAGATGATCAAGTTCTACCTCGGTGAAGATCCCATCCTGCCGAACATCGAAACCTACCTCTCCGGCAACGCAAAGGAACTCGACTACATCCTGGCCAATCTGCCGAAGCTCGTGGTGAAAAGCGTCAACGAAGCCGGTGGTTACGGCATGCTGGTCGGCCCGCACAGCACGCAGACCCAGATCGAGGATTTCCGCGCCAAGATCATCGCCAATCCGCGCAATTTCATCGCCCAGCCGACCATCGGTCTCTCCCGGTGCCCCAGCGTGATTGAAGGAGGCACCATCGAGGGCCGTCATATCGATTTCCGCCCTTACATCCTCAACGGCGAGACCATCAAGATCATGCCGGGCGGCCTCACCCGCGTCGCGCTCCGCAAAGGCAGCCTCGTCGTCAACTCGTCCCAAGGCGGCGGTTCGAAGGATACCTGGGTCCTCAACGACGACATCACGAACCCGCCCCTGCCGGTGCAGGAAAAAATCATCGTGTGAGCGCGCCGCGCGCTCACACGAAATGACGAATGTCCAATGACGAATGCCAAATGAAAATGCCGACCTACGATCTTGAGGAGCGCACGGCTAAGTTTGGCGAAGCGGTCATCGAGTTTTGCCTTACAATCTTGGAAAGCGCCGTGGCCAAGCCGCTCATCTCCCAAATCGTCCGATCGGCAACAAGCATCGGCGCAAATTACTGCGAAGCGGACGATGCCGAATCCAAGCGAGACTTTCGCCATAAGATCGCACTGTGCCGCAAGGAAGCACGGGAAACTAAATTTTGGTGCCGTATGATCGCCAAAGCTTCCGCCATGGCGAAAGCGCCTGCGCGTGCGCTCTGGAAAGAAGCCAACGAACTCCACCTGATTTTTGCCCGTATCATCCGGACGACCGATAAAAACATCCGCGCCGAAGCCGGCGCCCGCTAGCCATGCCTCCGACATTCGTCATTAGACATTCGTCATTCGTCATTTTCCATCATGCTCTCCCGCGTCGCTAATCTCGTCTACTGGATGGCCCGCCAACTCGAGCGTGCCGAAAACACCGCGCGCATCGTCGATGTGAACGCCCAACTCGTGCTCGACCTTCAGTCGCGCCAGGCCGCCGACGATCCCAAGTCGTGGGAACCCCTCGTCTACGTCACCGGAGACGATGAAAAATTCTTCGAACTCTATGGTGAAACCGTGACCGAACGCGCCGTCACGGAGTTCATGCTCTTCGATCGCCGCAATCCCAGCTCGCTCATCTCCTGCATCGCCCTCGCCCGCGAAAACGCCCGCTGCATCCGTGACCAGCTGTCCGGCGAGGTTTGGGAGACCTTGAATACCTTCTACCTGAAGCTGAAGAGCGACGACTACACGCGCTATGCCCAGCTCGGCTCGGCCGAATACCTCAACCGCATCAAGACGCAGATCCAGCTCTTCTACGGAGTGGCCGAGTCGATGATCCCGCGCACCGGCCTCTGGTGGTTCTTCCTGCTCGGTCGCTTTCTTGAGCGGGCCGACAACACCTCACGCATCCTTGATGTAAAATATTACATGCTCCTGCCCGACCTGCATGCGGTGGGCTCGGCCCTCGACATGGTCCAATGGGCTTCGGTGCTCCGGTCCTGCTCGGCCTTCGAGGCCTTCCGCCGTTCCCGTCGCGGCCAGCTCAATCTCGAGCGTGTGGTCGACTACCTCCTGCGAGACGAAGTTTTCCCGCGCAGCATCCTCTTCGCCATCGCCGAGGCAGAACAAGCCCTCGGTCAGATCACCGCCACCGCGGTGCACCTGGAAGACACCCCGCCCGCCCGCCTCATCCGTGAACTCCGCGCCGAACTGGAGATGATCGATGTCCCCGCAGTGATCGCCGATGGCCTTCATGAATTCCTCGACGACATTCAAACGAAGGTCCTTGAGATTCATGAAGCGCTCCAGGCCACCTTCGTGAACTACGACACCGCCAGCGCACAAGTGCAGTCGTAATTCCGCCTCGCGTTCCCCTCGCCCGATCTCGTCTGATCGGACGCTTCGGTCGTCCCTGAACTATCCACCCCTATGAGCCTTCCCCGTGCCTTGACTCGTCGCGCCCTCTTCTGGATCGCGCCCCTTCTACTGACCATCGCCCCTGCGCTCGCCGGACCGCAGACCGCCGCCCATACCGTCAATCTCACCGCTCCGTGGAAACAGGGGCAGACCTATGCCACCTCGGTGACCGCTTCGGAATCAAACCGCATGGTTCTTCGCCAGGGCGACAAGGTCCTCCAGGACAAAACCGACAAACGCACCGCCCGCCTGGAAGCGGATGCCGAGGCGATCTCCAGCTTTCCTCACGGAGGTCTCCGCAAGGCCGCGTTTACCGTCCGCTCTCTTCGCGTCTCGCTCAACGGCGCCCCCGAAACCGACTTCCTGCCCGCCGGGAGCAAGATCGTCGCCGAAAGCACGGGAGCTGATAAAAAAATATTCACCATCGACGGCAACCCGGCGACCAAGGACCAGGAGTCCGTCCTCAAACTCGTCACCTCCACCGATGATCCGGAGCACAATGATCAGATGCTGTTCGGCCCCAGGAAAGCCGTTGCCATCGGCGAAAGCTGGGAGCCCGATCTGGCCGCCATCAAGGCGACCATGGGCAAGGACTTTGGCGTTGAAGCCCTCGTCAAGGGATCGATGAAACTGGACGGCGTGGAAGGCTCCGGCCCGACGCAGATCAACCTCGTTTCCGGCAGCGTGACATTCGATCGCTTCACCCCTCCGCTTCCGCCTGGCGTCGATGCGAAGTCAGGCGTGTTCCACGTCAAATTGGACGGACGAATCCCCGCGACCCGCACTGCCACCCAACGCGTGGAGAACCTCACCGCCACGGCCGACTTTGTTGGCGAAATAAAAACCCCGGACGGCACGGTCCTCACCATGATGATGACCGTGGTGGCCAAAAATGCCAGTGTGCTCACCTTCCCCTGAGCAGTCCCTTGCCCGTCACGCCCATGCCCGCCGGCTGGACGGCGTTTCAAACGCTGTCCGGCGCGCCCCGCCTCACCGCCGCCACGCTTGCCGAGCTGGTTGATGGCGGTCAGGCCTTCCGCTGGCAGCGCGAAGCCGATGGGCTCTGGCTGGGCATCTGGTCCGACCAGATCGTGCGGCTCCGACTGAGTCCCGCGGGTGACCTCGAGTGGTCGGCGCCCGCAAAGCTGGCGGCACGCGTGCGCACCGCCCTCCCCGTGTATTTGTTTGGTCATGACACGGCAAAGGCGCTCGATACGCTTCCCTGGCGCAGCGACGCCCACCTTTCGCGCTGCCTCGCCGCCTTCCCCGGACTCACGATTCTGCGCCAGCCTTTTGGCGAGACGCTCCTCGGCTTTCTTTGCAGTGCCACCAAACAGATCGTGCAGATCAAACAAATGGTCGCCCTTCTCGCCGGACGTCACGGAGCCCCGATCATCCCCACCCCGCCCTCTCGGTCCCCCTCTCAACCCAGACAGGTTTGTCACTTATTAAGTGACAAACCTGCCTTGGGCTCAGCTCCGCCCGTAAACGTGAGTTCGATCAACCGGCTGCCGACTTGGGGCGAACTGGCGGACGTTTCGGAAACGGATTTGCGAGCCTGCCTGCTGGGATTTCGCGCCCGCTACATTCATCAGACGGCTCAATTCCTGGCCGCCCATCCGGGCTGGCTCGATAAAACCGAGCGTCTTCCCTACCTCGAAGCCAAGGCTCGTCTGTGCGAGCTTCCCGGCGTCGGTGAAAAAGTCGCCGACTGCGTGCTGCTTTTCGGCGCCGGCCGCCTTGAGGCATTTCCCGTGGACACCTGGATCATCAAGGCCATGGCGCGCCGTTATGCCCTCGATGGATGGGCTCCCGCACAAATCGCCCATTTTGGACGCGTCCATTTTGGAGCCTACGCCGGCCTCGCCCAGCAATACCTCTTCGCCTACGAACGCGCCCAAGCGAAAAGCACGGTGCCGTTGTCGTAGGCCCAAGGACGCACCTACCCCGGACAGTTTTTCGGACACTGGTTTTTTTCCAGCCAGTATTTCGCCAGCACACTGACCATCTCGATGCGTTCTTCCTGGCGGCTTGGTTTTACCAGATAAGAGTTGGCCCCTAATTTGTAGGCGTGAAGCAAGTCGGATTCGGCCGCGGATGAGGTGAGCACCACTACAATCACGGCACAGAGTTTCGCCTCCGCACGGATTTGGCGCAGCACCTCCAGTCCCGGAACGTAGGGAATCTTTAAATCCAGCAGCACCAATGCGGGTGGTGCTCGTTCATCCAGGCATGGCGTCTTTCCAATCTGCAAAAAGTCCAGGGCTTCACGTCCGTCGCGAGCCACGTCCAGCTGCGCCGTCACTCCCGCGGCAGTGAAGGCGCGCTTCAGAAAGAACACGTCGTTCTCATCATCCTCTACCAGGAGAATGTGGGGCGGTTCCGTCATGAGGCTCGCTTCAGTTGCATCCAAAAACGGCTGCCCTTGCCCGGATCCGAACTGACCCCCACCTCGCCGCCCATCCGCTCCACGGCCTTTCGCACAATGGTCAGGCCAATGCCCGTGCCTTCGAAGGTCGAGGCCGGGTGCAGACGCTCAAAGAGACGGAAAATCCGCCCGATGTCCTCCGGCGCGATCCCCACGCCGTTGTCTTCGATGATCAACCTCACCGCCTCATCATGCAGCTCCGTGAAAATCCTGATCTTCGGCGTGCGTCCTTTCGGGACAAACTTCACCGCATTCGAGAGCAGATTAACCACGCACTGCATGATCGAAGGCTCATGCCCCATGACCGGCGGCAGCGGGTGAATCAACTCGATCTCGGCCTTGGGCGGCTGAAAGGCCGGCTGTTCATGAAGAGCGTCCGTCACCACTTTTCCCAAGTCGACCGGCTGCAGGTGAAAACTGGAACGGGCCGTGCGGCTGTAGAGCAGAATATCGTTGATCAACCGGTCGAGGCGATGCGCGGCGGCAATGATGCGGGACGCGTAGCCCTTGCCGTCCTTGCTGAGCTGGTTGCCACAATCGTCCTGCAGTGCCTCGGCAAACCCCAGCATCGCCCGAAGCGGCGCGCGAAGATCGTGCGATACGCTGTAGGAAAACGCCTCCAGCTGTTGCACGGTGTCCTGCAACTGCGCGGTGCGCTCGGCCACCATCAATTCCAGGGAATCACGCGCCTCCTTTAAATCGGCCTGCTGGCGTCGTGCCTCGGTGATGTCCCGCGCGACCTTGGTAAATCCGCGCAGTTCACCCGCCTCGTCGCGAATCACCCGCATGGTGCCGCTCAGGAAGAGACGCGTGCCGTCCTTGCGCTGGTGCCAGCGTTCATCGACGCAACAACCTTCACGCTGCGCGGTGATGAGCTCCTTCTCCTGCGCGCCATTTTCGCGGTCCTCCGGAGTGAAGATGATCGCACCCGGCTGCCCCAGGACCTCCTCGGTCTTGAATCCAAACATGGCCTCGGCCCCGGGATTCCAACTGTTGATGAGCCCGGCCACATCCATCGTGAAGAGGGCAAAATCCTTCACGCTCTGCATGATCAGGCGCAGCCAATGTTCGCTCTCCTCCAAAAGACGTTCGGCTTGCTTATGATCATCGATGTCAGTCGACGTGCCGAACCAGCGGGTGATCTCGCCGGTCTTGGTGCGCAACGGCACGGCTCGCACCTTGAACCAGCGATACTCACCGTCGTGACGGCGCAACCGGTATTCCAGGTCGTAAGGCACGGTGCCCTTCAGCGCCTCGATCCAGCGCACATAGGTCTCCTCGCGATCCACGGGGTGCATGGTTTCGCGCCACTGGTTGCCGAGAAGCTTCTCCCTCGGCCGGCCGGTAAACTCAGTCCATCTGTCATTGGTGTAATCCAACGGGCCGTCGGGCTCGCAGGTCCACACGAGCTGCGGAAGACTGTCCGCCAGGGTCCGGTAGCGCTGCTCGCTTTCGCGCAGCAGCTCGACAGTGCGGCGCTCGGTGATGTCCTCGACCGCGAGCAGGATGCGCCCGGGTTTGTCGCTCGCATCGGCCACGCGACGTGCATTGAGCAACAGCATGCGCGGCCCCGTGTGCTCCGACTCATACATCACCTCGAAATCGTCAAACGACGTGTTCTTCGGAAGGATTTCCTGCAACAGCAGGCGCAGCCGTGGAATGTTCCAGCGCCCTTGGTTGATCTCATAGAAAAAGCGGCCGCTGGTCTCCGCCGGGCCGGTTCCAAACGCGGTATAGTAGGAACGATTGGCACTCTCCACGCGCAGGTCGGCGGCGAGCACCAGCAACGGCTCGCGGACGGTTTCAAGGGTGCTCTGCGCGTAATCGAGCGCGGCCTGGATGCGTTCCCCGCTGCGCTTGACGGCGTCGATGTCGACGAGCACCAGCACGGCGCCGTCGATCTTGTTATCCATCGTCCGATACGGCAGCGCACGCAGGGAGAACCAGCGCCCGTCCTTGTCCTGCACTTCCGTCTGCTGGGTGCGCACCTGGTCGATTGCATCGACGATGAATTGCTCCAGACCGGGAAAATCGATGTTGGGCTTGATGTTTGTGATCGGGCGACCGGCGTCGGTCGGCACGAGGTTCAACACTTTCTCGGCAAGCGGAGTGAACCGACGGATGCAAAGGTCATTGCCGAGAACGACGATGCACATTTGCACTCCGTTAAGCACATTGTGCAGGTCGCTGTTGATCCGGTGCAGCTCGTGATTGCGCTGGTTCATCTCGTCATTGACGGTGCGCAATTCCTCGTTGGTGGACTCGAGTTCCTCCTTGGTGGTCTCCAGTTCCTCGTTGATGCTTTGCAGCTCTTCGTTGCTGGAATGCGCCTCCTCGTTGCTCGCCTGAAGCTCTTCGTGGGCGGCATCGTGCTGCTCCATGACGGACTGGAGGTATTCCTTCACGGCAGCCAGCTCTCCGCTCCAGCGCATCGTCCTTGGTGGCCGGTTCAAAGAGGATGAGGAAACAGGCCTCGCGCAGGTTTTTCAGCGGGCTGACCTCGATGTTCACCTTTTCGGTCTGCCCGTTGACGTGCACGACCACGCCTTCCTTGCGCACCGGTTCACCGTCACGTTTCGCGCGTTGAAGCGACGAACGCAACGGAAGCAGCAAGCCTTCGCGCGCCATCTTAAGGACGTGGAAGCTGGCCTTGCCGGGCATGGGTTCAAGGTAGCGGCTGGTCGAGCCGCGAAACTGGATGATTTCGAAATCCGCGTTCACCACCACGCCGGCCGGTGCATATTTGGCCAGTGTGATGCGATCGGCTTCCCGCTGTGCATCAGCCTCGGTCAATCCAGGCGCAGCCATCGGCGGCTTTTGGACACCACTGAAATGTCCGGTGCTGGTGAGCGTGGACAGCCCGGGACGCAGACGCGCCTTCGCTTGCTTTTTTACATAGATCCGCTGCGTCTTGTGCTCCGGGGAAAAAAGCTCGGCGTATTCACCCACCGTCTCCGAATTCCCCAACAGGAGAAAACCCTGCGGTTTGAGCGCATAATGAAAAACGGGAATCACCTTTTTTTGCAGCGGTGGCTCAAAGTAGATGAGCAGATTGCGGCAGCTCACCAGGTCCATGCGCGAGAAGGGTGGGTCATTGGCCACATCGTGTCGCGCAAAAATGCACATCTCCCGGATGGGCTTGCACACATGAAACCCACCCGCCTCTTCGATAAAGAAACGCCGCACCCGCTCCTTGGAAAGCTCCTGCACCTGGCTGCGGGTGAACTGGCCCGCGCGGGCGCGCTCAAGCATCGATTCGTTGATGTCGGTTCCAAAAATCTGGAGTGGAACCTGCGATGCCGTGGAGGCGGTGAACTCCAGAAACGCCATCGCCATCGTGTAGACCTCCTGGCCGCTTGAGCACCCCGCGATCCACATGCGCACCGGCTCGTCAGGCGTGCGATTGGCGACGATTTTCGGAAACACGCGTTCCTTCAGCACCTCGAACACCTCGAAATCGCGGAAAAACGCGGTCACGTTGATCAGCACGTCCTGGTAAAGTGCCTCGATTTCCTCCGGGTGGGCGTGCAGGTGGGCAATGTAGTCGGGAATGTGCAGCTTCTTCGTGAGCACCGCGCGACGGGTGATGCGCCGGCTGAATGTATTCGGTTTGTAGAGACTAAAATCAGCGCCTTTGCGCGCGCGTAACATCTGGAGGATCGTGCGCAGGTCGCCGTCCTTCAGCACCGGCACGCCTTCCGCCGACCCCTCCTGGTGCGCGAACGTCACCGCGAGCCGTCCCAGCTCCCGGCCGATTTCCGCCGGCGTGAGCACCTCGTCGACGCAGCCCGCCGCGATCGCGCTCCGCGGCATGCTGGCGAACTTCGCGGTCTTTTCGTCCTGCGCAAACGTGATGCCGCCCGCGGCTTTGATCGCGCCGAGCCCGGTCGTTCCGTCAAAATCGGTGCCGGATAACACCACGCCAATCGAGAGGGTTTTTTCCTGCGCCAGCGATTCGAAGAGGAGATCGATGCAACGCAGCTTGCCACCCGATTTTACGCGCGGGCCGAGTTTGAGGAGACCGTCCCTCACTTGCATCGAGACATTCGGCTGGATCACGTAAATATGATCAGGCCGCACGCGCAGGTTGTGTTGAGCCTCCAGCACCGGGATCGGCGTATGCCGGGCGAGAATCTGCGGAAGGATGCTTTCGTGATCGGGGGCGAGGTGCTGCACGATCAGATAAACCATGCCGGTTGCGCGCGGCAGGTGGGATAGCAACTCGACGATCGCTTCCAGTCCCCCCGCGGAGGCACCAATTCCCACCAGCGGGCAGCCCGCGTCGGCAGGCTTCCGGTGCTTGGCCGAGGGCGCGGGCTTCGAGTCGGTCCGATCCGCTCCTTGCCGCGCCTTCTGAGGTGACGCAGACGTCCGCTTTTTACGACTAGGTCGGATCGGCTTCTTCATCACGTAACGCAAAGACTCCTATGTCTTTTCCAACAGGTGCAATGGTGAATCTTGGACAGTGAGCTAAAAGCAAGCCTCAGGCCGACCCCGACCATGATCATGCGTGTTATGAACGGTTATCAAAGACGGGCTCCTGTAAACGCGTTCGTGTTCTTTTATTGGCACCTTACAGGCAGCGAGTTGAACACCTGAGGCAGGCCGGCCGGATATCTGAAATCAGCATCGGGCATAAGTTCGCCCCCCTGCCCTGCCAAAATCCTTACAAGGCATCGGGAATAGCCCGAAGGTAGTTTAATGCACCGCCCCATGGACATTCCACGGTCTTGAGCATGGCTAAAAAAAAGCCGCGAACGACGGGCGTTCGCGGCTTGGATTGACGAGAAAACTCGCAGCTTAGCTCGCCTCGGAAGCGACGGGCTCCTCGTTGGGGAGCTCTTCGCCGAACGGCAGGCTGATGCGAAGGTTCTTGTAGGCGGGCAGACCGGTGCCGGCAGGGATCAGATGACCCATGATGACGTTTTCCTTGAAGCCCTTCAGCAAGTCCACCTTGCCGAGCGTCGAGGCGTCCGTGAGCACGCGGGTCGTCTCTTGGAACGACGCGGCGGAGATGAACGACTCGGTCTCGAGGGAGGCCTTGGTGATGCCCAGCAGGATCGGCTCGGCTTCGGCCGGCTTGCCGCCGGCTTCTTCGAGACGCTTGTTGTCCATGAGGAACGCGGCGCGGTCCACCTGCTCGCCCCAGAAGTATTCGCTGTCACCCGGATCGGTGATACGAACCTTGCGGAGCATCTGGCGGATGATGATCTCGATGTGCTTGTCGTTGATCGTCACGCCTTGCAGACGGTAAACCTCCTGCACCTGGCTGATGAGGAAGTCATACAGCGCGGACGGTCCGAGGATCTCCAGGATCTCGTGCGGATCGGCGGAGCCTTCCGTGAGGTGCTGGCCCTTGTGAACCACGTCGCCGGGTTGCACGATGATGTGCTTGCCGGTCGGGATGAGATGTTCCTCTTCCTGGGCGGTCTCTTCGTTGCGAACGACCAGCTTGCGCTTGCCGCGCAGCGTGCCTTCGAACGTAACCACACCGTCGATACGGGCCATCTCGGCGGCATCCTTCGGGCGGCGGGCTTCGAACAGCTCGGCGACGCGGGGAAGACCACCGGTGATGTCCTTGGTCTTGGACGCCTGACGGGGGGTCTTGGCGAGCAAGGAACCAGGGGCGATGATATCGCCTTCCTGCACGGCGATCTGCGCGCCGACCGGAATGGCGTAGGCCGCGATGGCCTTGCCCTTGTCGTCGCGGACTTCGATCTGAGGATTGAGGTCTTCCTTGTGCTCGATGACGACCGTGGCGATGCGGCCCGACGATTCGTCGAGTTCGCGCTTCACGGTGACACCGGGGATCATGTCCTTGAATCCGAGCGTGCCGCCCTTTTCGGAGAGCACGGGGATGTTGTAGGGATCCCACTGGGCGAGCACGGCACCCTTCTCGATCTTGGCGCCGTCGCCGACATGGAGGAAGGAGCCGACCACGATGTTGTAGGTCTCGAGCTCGCGATCATCGGCGTCCACGATCTGGATGGTGCCGGTCTTGTTGAGCACGATGGCGGCGCCGTCGGCCGTTTCCACGAGGCGGAGGCCCTTGTAGCGAACGATACCGGAGCTGCGGACGCGGATCTCGGGAGTTTTGAATCCGCCGGAGGCGACGCCACCGATGTGGAACGTGCGCATCGTGAGCTGCGTGCCGGGTTCGCCGATGGACTGGGCGGCGATGATGCCGACCGAGTCACCCTGCTTGGCGAGACGGTTGGTCGCGGGATGAATGCCGTAGCTCTTCGCATCGATGCCGTTGGGGCTGATCGAGGTGAGCGGAGACATGATCTTCACGCGCTCGATGCCGCATTCGACGATCTTCGCCGACATCTCTTCGCTGATGAGGTCACCGGAGGCGACCAGCAGCTCGGAGGGGTTGAGCGGGTTGTAGATGTCGTCGGACGAGCAGCGGCCCACGATACGTTCGCGGAGGTTGATGATTTCGTCATCACCTTCGAAAATCGACTTCTTCCAGATGCCATCGCGGCTGCCGGTGTCTTCTTCGGAGATGATCACGTCCATGGCGACGTCGCACAGCTTACGGGTGAGGTAGCCGGCGTCGGCGGTCTTGAGCGCGGTGTCGGCGAGACCCTTGCGGGCGCCGTGGGTCGAGATGAAGTATTCGAGAACCGTCAGACCTTCGCGGAAGGACGACAGAATCGGGCGTTCGATGATTTCGCCGGAGGGCTTGGCCATCAGACCGCGGGTGCCGCACAGCTGGCGGACCTGCTGTTTGTTACCGCGCGCACCGGAGTCCATCATGATGTAAACCGGGTTAACCTCGGTCTTGCCATCGTTGTTCTCCAGCTTCGCGAACACGGCCTTGGCGATCTTGTCGGTGGCGCCGGTCCAGATGTCGACGACCTTGTTGTAGCGCTCGCCGTCGGTGATGATGCCCTTGTTGAACTGGGCTTCGACTTCGACGATCTTCTTCCGGGAGTCGGACACGATGTCCTTCTTGTCCTCGGGGATGATCATGTCGTCGATACCGATGGAGATACCGGCCTGCATGGCGGTCTGGAAGCCGAGCTCCTTGAGCTTGTCGAGCGTGACCACGGTGGTGGCATCGCCGGCAACCTTGTAGGTGTTCAAGATGAGGTCGCCCAGCTTGCCCTTCGGAACAGGGAAGTTCACGAAGCCCAAGCCTTCGGGCCAGATCTGATTGAAGATCACGCGGCCCACGGTGGTGCGGACTGTCTTCTTTTCGGAGTTGCCGAACACGGTCTCGCGGCCGAAGTCGGGATTGGGAACCTCGACCCAATCGTGCATCTTGAGCGCACCGTCGGCCTTGACGAAGAGAACTTCCTGGAGGCCGGAGAGGAGGGGAACATGCGCGCCCTTTTCGGGCTTCTTGCGAGGCTCGATGGTGAGATAGTAGGCACCGAGAACGATGTCTTGCGAAGGCGTGAGGATCGGCTTGCCGGAGGACGGCGAGAAGATGTTGTTCGTCGCCATCATGAGGAGTTTGC
>JAQSWS010000094.1 GCA_029266495.1 Rariglobus sp.
TCCTCGTCCGGCTTGTTAAGCTTCGGACGCGGGGGCGGCGGCGGTGCCAGCAGGATCTCGTTGAATTTGTAGGCACCGGTGGCGAGTTGTTTCCGCTCCGTCTTCATCGCCTTTTTGAAGGCTTCATCCGATTCTTTTTGTTGTTTGCGCTGCTCCAGATTGAGGGAGACGGCCTTTTGCTCCTGGCGGATTTTAAAGCGGTCAATCGCCCGGCGGAGATAGGAGAACTCGGCGAGTTTGTCCTGCCGTTTTGTGCTGGCGCTGACGAGAGGAGAGAGGACGGAGGGGGCGAGCGGACGTCCATCGAAACGGCTCGACGGAATAAAATCCCATTCGAGGGCGTGGGGCAGATCTGATTCGCCGATGGGAAGATAGTCTTCGAACGCCGGAAGGATGATGTCGGGAACCACTCCCTTGAGCTGGGTGGAGGCGCCATTGGGCAGGTAGAATTTCTGGACGGTGAGCTTGGTTGCGCCGCTCTTGGTGTCACCACGGTTGAGCAAAGGCACGAGGTTGCGCAGTTCGAGCACGGTTTGAACGGTGCCTTTGCCATGGGTGGAGCTGTCGCCCACGATGACGGCGCGACCGTAGTTTTGCAGGGCGCCGGCGACAATCTCAGAGGCGGAGGCGCTGAAGCGCGAGACGAGCACGGTGAGGGGACCGGTATAGGCGATTGTGGAGTTTTCGTCGTTATCGACCTTGATCTCGCCGGAATATGAGCGCACCTGGACGACCGGGCCGTTTTTGATGAACAGCCCGGTGAGGGAAATCGCCTCGCTCAGCAGGCCCCCGCCGTTGCGACGCAGATCGAGCACGAGGCCGCTGATCTTGGCGGCCTTCAGGCGGGTGAGGAGTTCCTCGACGTCCTTGGTGGCGCTGTTCTGGGCCTTGCCGTCGCTCGATACATCGGGGCCGTAGAAGGTGGGAAGGGTGATGACACCGATGGGAGAAATACGGCCCTCGGCATCCGGCACCTCGAAAATGGCGGCGTGGGCCCGCGACGAGTCGAGGTTCACCACGTTGCGGACGAGCACAATTTCCTTGCGGGTGGCCGAGGCGCCTCCCTCGGAGTGCTCAATGAGGAGCCGGACGCGGGTGCCTTTGGTTCCGCGGATCATGTCGACGATCTTGCGGAGTTTCATGCCGATGATTTCCACCGGTTCGCCACCGTCCTGGGCGACGGCGATGATCTTGTCATTTGGCTTGAGCTGCTTGTCGAGGTCGGCGGGGCCGCCGGGGATGATGTCCTTGATGATGCACTCGTCCTCCTCGATGCCGAGGAGGGCGCCGATGCCGACCAGTTGAAGCCGCATCTGGATGCCGAAGTCCTCGTAGGTGTCCGCCGAAAAATAAGTGGAGTGCGGATCGTAGAGATGCGCGATGCTGCCGAGAAACATTTCGGAGATGTCGGAACTCTCGATGTCGCTCATGTTTTTAAGCAGACGATCATAACGTTTGCTCACGATGGTGGTGGCTTCCTCGATGGTTTTTTTATTGAGGAGTTCCTTGATCAACTCGAAGCGCAGACGCTGGTCCCACAGTGCATCCGCTTCGGCGGGTGTGGCCGGCCAGACGGCTTTCGTCCGGTCGACGACGTAGGTGTCGTTCGATTTGAAATCGAAATCCTTTTTAAGGGCTTCTTGAATCCAGGCCACGCGGGCGGTCGCGCGTTTTTTATAGATGTCGAAAATGGCGTAAGCGGGGTCGATCTTGCCCATCGAGGTGATGGTCCGGTAAAGCGAACCGGGCTGATAGCGTTCGACAAACGTCTGCTTGTCGCTTTCGAGGAAGAACAGATGCTGGCCGTCGAGCATCGCCATGTAATCCGGAATGACTTCGGCGTAGCTGGACTCGGTGACGGCGTCGCGGTTGTAATGAACTTCTTCGAGCAGCTTGATCAGCGTATGCGCCTCAAGATTGAGGGAGGACGGCTGCTTGAAAGTCCCGTCGAATTCGGCGTTCGCGCGCGGGGTCAGAACGGCGAGGGCAAGCAGGGCGGAGAGTGGGCGCGTGAAACGGGTAAGCAGGTGCATCAAAGGGATTGGAGTGTGCCAGTGGCGAAATGTTTCAAAAAGGTCGGATGGGGCCGTGTTCAGGGAAGGTGAAGCCGGGTATCAGCGGCGGCTAAGGTGGTCTCGCGCATGGTCCAGGCGATGTTTCTCTTCCGCTGTCAGCGACTGGAAACCTTCGCTGTTGATTTTGTCCAGGATGCGATCGATCTCGGCCCGCATCTCTTCGGCCGAGCTGATATCAACTTTGAAAGAGGGCGCAGGGGTTTCGGCCTTGCGGGCTTTTCGGAGCCACTGCGGAAGCTCGATGGCTGGTTTTTCGTCGGAATCGAGCCAGTCTCGCCGGTGAAAATAGCGGAAGTAGAGCCAGCCGGCCAGCATGCCCCCCAAATGGGCGGAGTGAGACATCGCAAACCAGGAACCGCGACCGGGAATTTCCATTAACACGAGGCCGAGGACTTCCAGAACCAGCAATCCGATCGCGAGATGCTTGGCGCGCATCCCGATGTCGATCAGGAAAAAGGTGATGGGTTGATTCGGAGCCAGGCATGCGAACAGGACGATCAATGCACTGACGCCGGCGGAGGCGCCATAAAGCTGTCCTCCTTGGGCTCCGTTTACGGCGAGCCACGCGACTCCCCCGGAAACCACGGCGGCAATGAACACCGCCAGCAAATGCTTTGCGCCGATCTCGGCGACCACTGCGCGGCCAAAAACGTAGAGCGCGAGCAGGGTGAGCACGAGGTGCAGCAAGCTGTGCGGGTCGTGAATGAGCGCGTGCGTTGCCAGCGTCCAAACGAAGCCGCTGGTGATCCCGTCGAACGACAACGTCAGCAAACGAAGGAGCCCAGCATCAACACTTTCGCTAAAGAGAAGGCGGGAAATATTCTCGACGACATAACCGCCGGCAATGGCGCAGATGAGCCAGGCGAGGGCCGGGAACGAGGCGCGTCCGTGGTTGTCACGCATGTAGGGGCGGTCGGAAAGCATGCTGTTTTTAAGATGGAAGCCATTGCGGCAAACACAAGCCGCCACCCCCACGTGCCGATTACTTTTTGGCATAGGGGAAAACTTCATACTTTCCTGACGGCCCCATGCTTGGTCGCTTGACAGTGGAGAGCATTCCGGTTTCTTGCGAAATCCATGGCTAACAAAGCAGACAAATGGGAGCAAAACACCTCCGGTAAGTTCTACGTCGATCAGCAGTGCATTGACTGCGATCTGTGCCGCGAGACCGCGCCGGCGTTTTTCAGCCGCCATGACGAAGGTGGTTATTCCTTTGTCCACAAGCAGCCTGAAACCGAAGAGGATGTCGCTTTGTGCATGGAGGCCCTTGAGGGCTGCCCGGTCGAAGCCATCGGCAACGACGGCGAGTAAACGATCTCGTTTCCTTATTCTTTTTTAAACCCGCCTTTGTCGGCGGGTTTTTTTGCGCATGCATGGCACGGCCAAAGCCGGTCTGTTAAGTTACGTTTTATAGGTAGTTAACAATAGGCTTGTTTTGAGAGGGTGCGCTGCTTAGCGGTGAGGCGACATGCATCGCTTTTCCCTTACCTCTCTTTTTTTGGTTTCGTCACTTGTGCTGCACGCTGACACGGGTTCGGCAGAGGCTCCGGTGGAACTTACGCCGGTGACGGTTTATTCGCCCTTGGTGGCGAACCAGGAGCCGGTCGGCAGCTTTGCGATGCCGGTCTCGGCTCTGCGGTATGAACCGCTGGTCGATGTGCAGGCACGCAATCTGGCCGAAGGCCAGGCCGATGTGTCCATCCGTGGAGGCACCTTTGAAAACACCGGCTTCAGCATCGGTGCGCTGCCGATTTACGATCCTCAGACAGGGCACTATTTTGCTGAGTTGCCGGTCGCACCCGCGATGCTGGGTGCGCCGACGGTGCGAACCGGCGCGGATACCGCGATGCATGGATGGAACGCCACCGCCGGCAGCGTTGCCTACGTCTGGCAACCCGTGCACATGGGCGGATATGTGTCCGTGGGGGCCGGTGACAATTCACTCGTGCGCGGCGACGCGTATGCCGGTTACGTTTCCGATAAAAAAATCGCCGGTCGCACGCTCGCGGCCGACGTCAACATCGCCGCGTCCCAAGGCGACGGCACGCGTGATTTCGGCGATCATGACTTTGCCCGCTACAACGCGCGCATCCAGCTGGGCAACGAGGTGTCGCAGACCGATGTGTTCGCCGGCTACCAGTCAAAGTTTTTCGGCTGGCAGAACCTGTATGCCGGACCGTTCAACTCCAACGAGACCGAGAACCTCCAGACGACGCTTTACGCGTTGAACCACCGTGTTTCCCACGGTGCGGACGGCGATTATTTTCAAGTGGGCGCTTATCACCGCCGGAATGTGGACGACTATGAATTCAACCGTCTCCCGCCCGCCGATACTTTCTGGCACGAGACCAAGGTGAACGGCGCCGCCTTTGACGGACGCATTTCGCTCACCGGCGCGACCGCGCTGCGTTATCGTGCCGGTGTGGTGGCGGACGAAATCGATTCACTGGCGCTGACGTTCGGGCCCTATGAATCGCGCACGCAGCTTTATACCGGTCTTTTTGCCGACCATGTCATCGCATTGACGGATGCGCGTGATCTCGTGCTCACGGCGGGCGCCAATTACGAAGACAGCAATCGCGACGGTTCGGCGGTGTCTCCAACCGCCGAGATTGCCGTGGTGCAATCCACCGGTTCGCTCCGCCGTGTTTATGTTTCATATGCCGAGAACACCCAGCTGCCCACCTACACGGCGATCAGTTCTAACCCGGCCGGCGGTCTCTTTGGTGGCAACCCGGATCTGGGCCGTTCCGAAGCGCGCAATTACGAATTGGGCGCCCACGTCATGCTGGGCGGCTGGTCCACACGCGCGGCGGTGTTCTACCGCCAGGATCGCGATCTGGTCGATTGGGTGTTCGGCGGAGTGATTCCGCCCCCGCCGATCCGCCGCGCGGTCGCCGGTGACATTGACACCTATGGTTTCGAAGCGGTGGCCCGTCGCGAGTGGCGTCACATCGATCTGGTTCTTGGCTACACGGTGATGGATAAAAACGAGGACTACCTGGCGGCGGGTGAGTCGAGTTTCTACGCTTACAATTACGCGGAGCATCGTCTCACCGCCGCGATCGTCGCCCGTCTGGGCGGTGGTTTCGAGCTGCGCATGGACAACGAGGGGCGCATCCAGGAGGAGAACGCGCTGCGCTCGGGTGACGACGATGTGATCCTTAGTTCGCTTGGGCTCTACTATGCAGTGCCGCGCGTGAAGGGGCTTACGTTGTCCGCCCAGGTGGACAACCTCTGGAACACCTATTACGAGGAGGTGCCGCTCGTTCCGGGCGCCCGTCGCGAGATTTCGTTCGGCGCGCGCTACGCGTGGTGAACGGCGCACGGGCATGAACGTGCTTTCCGCCGCGGACGTGGTCGGGGCCGATCGCCGGCATGTGTGGCATCCGTTCACGCAGATGCAGGAATACGCCTCGTTGCCGCCGCTGGTGATCGCCTCGGGAAAGGGCGGCTGGCTCACCGATACGGAGGGCCGCACCTACCTCGATGGGAATGCATCCATCTGGACAAACGTTCACGGACACAACGATCCCGATCTCAACGCCGCGCTGGTTGAGCAGCTGGGACGGGTTGCCCATGCGACGATGCTCGGGCTCACGCACGCGCCCGGCGCGGAGCTTGCGGCGGAACTCTCGCGTCTCGCCCCACGCGGCCTGGGCCACGTGTTCTTCACGGACAACGGTTCCGGTGCGGTCGAAGTCGCCCTTAAGCAGTCGTTTCAATTCTGGCAGCTGACCGGACGCCCCGAAAAACGCGGTGTCATCGGAATGGCGGGCGCGTATCATGGTGACACGTTCGGGACGATGGCGGCGGGTGACAGCGGTTTTTTTCACGACCGGTTCCGTCCCTGGTGTTTTCCGGCGGACCATTTTCCGGCACCCGACGTGCACGACGCGACCGCGAGTCTCACGGCACTCGCGGAGCTGCTGCGCGTCAAGGCCGTGCAAACGGCTTGTTTGATTTTGGAGCCTTCGGTCCAGGGTGCGGCCGGCATGCGTCTGCAACCGAGGGGATTTGTGCGCGCCGTGGCCGATCTGTGTCGTGAACACGACGTGCATCTGATCCTGGACGAAGTCTTCGTGGCCTTCGGGCGGCTGGGGCCGATGTTCGTGTGCACCGAGGAAAAGGTGTCGCCGGATTTTCTGTGCCTGGCGAAAGGACTCACCGGTGGCTACCTGCCACTGGCCGCGACGCTCGTGCGCGATGAAATTTACGATGCGTTTCTTGGAACTTACGAGAGCCGCCGCGCATTTTTTCACGGGCATACGTTCACGGGCAACCCGCTGGCGGCGTCGGTTGCCCTGGCCAACATCCGCAAGCTGCGGCCGCTGATCGATTCGGGTGTGCTGGATAAACGGATACGCGAATTCTCCCGCCTGCTTGACGAGGCTTTTGCCGGACATGCACACATCGGGGCGTTGCGGCGGCGCGGGCTGGCGGCGGCGCTCGATCTCACACCCGCCGGTGGCGGGACGTATCCGGTGGCTTTGCGGGCCGGCTTGCAGGTGTGCCTGCGCGCCCGGGCGCATGGCGTTCTGCTGCGTCCGCTTGGCGATTCCCTCCTGCTGGTGCCGCCACTCTGCCTCGACGAGGGAGAGTTGGGCGCACTCGTCGCCCGCACGCGCCGGGCGATCGACGACGTCCTGCCTTAATCCTGCTTTCACACTTTGAAAACAATGACCATGACCATCGACCTTGTTTCCGTCCGGGCGCTGTATGCGCTGCCGTTTCCCGAGCTGCTGTTCCGTGCCCAGGAAATCCACCGCCATCACCAGGACCCGGCGGGGGTGCAGCTCTGCACGTTGCAATCCATCAAGACCGGCCGCTGTCCCGAGGACTGCAAATATTGCCCCCAGTCGTCGCGTTATTCGACCGGCTTGGAACCCGAGCCGCTCATGGAAACGGAAAGCATCCTCGTCGCCGCGCGGGCGGCGCGGGCGGGCGGAGCCTCGCGCTTTTGCATGGGCGCGGCGTGGCGCGAGGTGCGCGACGGCGCCCAGTTTGATTCGGTGCTGGAGACGGTGAAAGGAGTGTCTGATCTGGGGCTCGAGGTGTGCTGCACCCTCGGGATGCTTCGCGAGGATCAGGCGGCCCGTCTCAAGACGGCCGGGTGCGCCGTGTATAACCATAACCTCGATACATCGCGCGACTACTATCCCGAGATCATCGGGACACGCACCTATGACGATCGTCTCAATACCTTGGCGGCGGTGCGTCGCGCGGGCTTGCAGGTGTGCAGCGGCGGCATTCTCGGCCTGGGCGAGACCACCGAGGACCGTCTGAAACTGCTCGTGGAGCTGGCGAGCATCAGCCCGCAACCCGATTCGGTGCCGATCAATGCGCTGGTGCCCGTTCCCGGCACGCCGCTGGCGGACAATGCCCGGGTGGACCCATTCGACTTTGTGCGGATCATCGCCATTGCGCGTATTCTCATGCCGAAGGCCATGGTCCGCCTCTCGGCCGGACGCACCGAGATGAGCGACGAGTTGCAGGCGTTGTGTTTCATGGCGGGGGCCAACAGCATTTTTCTCGGGGAAAAACTGCTCACCACGCCGAACCCCGGCCGCAATGATGACTTTGCGCTCATGGGGCGCCTGGGATTGCATGCGCTGGCCGCCTCGCCCTCGTCGATCGCCGCCCAAGGTGAAGAAGCCGTCGCCGGGGCCGGTTGCGGCTGCGAGTAACGCGCATTGAGGGAACCGCCCGCGATGCGCACGCTTTTTGTAACCGGCACCGACACGGGAATCGGCAAGACGCGGGTGGTGGCTGCACTGGTGCGGCTGCTCTCCGCGCAGGGCGGGAGCATTCAGATCGTGAAGGCGTTGGAGACGGGTTGGGGCGATCCGAATGAGAGCGATGCGCGGCGGGCCTGGCGACTGGCGGGCACGTCGGCGGAAGCGTTTACTTTGATGTCATTCAAGGCACCGCTGGCCCCGCTCGCGGCGGCGGCGGCGGAAGGGCGTCAGATCACGTTGACCGAGCTGGAGGCGCGGCTGGATGCGCTGCCGGACTGCGACTGGCGGATCATCGAGGGCGCGGGCGGGCTGGCCGTGCCGTTGATGGCAGACGGCCGGGACTGGGTTGATTTTGCGAAATTGGTCGAGGTCGACCCCCGGCCCGTCCTGGTCGTGCCCAACCGGCTGGGGGCGATCAACCAGGCGCGGATGGCTCACGCTTATGCACGGGCCCGTGGATTGAATCCGTTGATCTGGCTCAACGAATGCGCGCCGGTGGATGCCGACGTGGCGGAGGCGAATTTCACCGGGTTGTGTGCGTCAGGACTTACACCGCTCGCGGTCCAGCATCATGGCGATTTGCTTCCGGACAATCCCTCGTCGGTGGTCTCGGCGTTGACGAAGGTGTATGTGGATTCCGTCGTGCGCTCCGCGGCGCATACCGTAGACGGGGTGGGCGACCGGTGCCGCGCCGTGCTTGCGGACCGGGAGGAGGACGGGTTGCGACGCGTGCTCCGCGTAACCGACGGACGGGACCGGCTGCTCAACCTGGCGGACAACGATTATCTGGAGCTTGCGCATGATCCCGGGGTGACGGCGGCGGCGGCGCGGGCGGCGGTCGAGCACGGCACCTCGGCTTCGGCCTCGCCACTGATCACCGGCTGGCACGCGCCGCATGCGCAACTCGTGAAGACGTTGTGCGAGTGGCACGGGTTGCCTCACGGGCTGCTGTGGAGCAGCGGTTATGCGGCCAACGCGGCCATCCTCGGCGTGCTGCCGCAAAAAGGAGACCTGGTGCTCGCCGATCGCCTGGTGCATCACAGCATGGTGGCGGGGCTGTTGCGCAGTGGCGCCCGGCTCAAGCGATATCCCCATCTCGATCT
Source organism: Rariglobus sp. (assembly GCA_029266495.1). Taxonomy (GTDB): domain Bacteria; phylum Verrucomicrobiota; class Verrucomicrobiia; order Opitutales; family Opitutaceae; genus Rariglobus. The sequence continues at coordinate 8,917 of JAQSWS010000094.1, forward strand.
TGCCGCACTGGAAAACGAACTCACCCGGGCGGAACCGGGGCGCCTGGTGTTTGTGGTGACCGAGAGCGTGTTCAGCATGGACGGGGACCATCCCGATCTGGCCCGCATGGCGGAGTTGAAACGCCAGTTCGGTTTTTTCTGGATCGTGGATGAGGCGCACGCGCTGGGGTGGTATGGTCCGCAAGGGGCGGGACTGGTGCGGGCGGCCGGAGTGGAGGCCGGCGTGGATGTTCTGGTGGGCACCTGTGGCAAGGCGCTGGCGTCGGGCGGAGCGTATTCTCTTTTCAACGACGAGACCGTGCGTGACGCGCTGGTCAACCTGGCGGGCGAATTTATTTATTCGACGGGCCTGCCGCCCATGACGGTCGCGGCGGCGGAGGCGGCGGTTAGGCGTATCCAGTGTCTGGCGACAGACCAGGCTGCCTGGCGCACGCAGTCGCAGGCGTTTCGCGCGGCGTTGCAGGCGGACGGGTGGGATGCGCCCAACGGGGATTCGCCGATCGTGCCGGTGAAGCTGGGCGCTCCAGGGACGGCGGTGGCGCTGGCGGCGGCCCTGCGCGAGGCCGGCATTATCGCGGCGGCGGTGCGGCCGCCGACGGTGCCGGCCGGGACCAGCCGGCTGAGGTTTTCATTGAAACGCACATTCGGCGAGGCGGACTCGCTGCGTGTGCTCGCCGTCATGCGGGCGTGGAGGGCAAGGTCATGAGGATCGCCTGGATCCTGGGCTGGGCGGTTCCGGAAGCCTGGTTTTCGGCGCACGTGCGCGCGGTGTTTCCCCACGCGGAACATGGTTTTTTCGCCGCTTCGCCGACGTGGCTGGCGCAGGTGTGCGCGTCGGGTCCGTGGGATGCGATCGCGGGGCATTCGTTGGGCACGCTGCTGTTGTTGAAGGAAGCGCGGACGGTGAGCCGGCTCACGCCGCGCGTGGCCCTGCTCGCGCCTGTGCTGGCATTTCCTTCGGAGGCGGGACTGGGAGGGAAGGTCGCGGGCACGCAGGTGAAATATCTGGTGCGCTGGTTGAAAACCGACCGGCCGGCGGCGCTGGCGGACTTCTATATGCGGGCGGGTTTGAGCCACTGCGGTGCGGAGAGCATGCCGGCGCCGCTGGGGCTGTTGCAATGGGGGTTGGAGCGACTGGCGACCGAGCGGGCAGATCCTCCGCTGCCGGCGGGGTGGCGTGCGTATGTCGGGCGGACCGATGCGTTGCTGGACGCTCCAAAGCTGGCGGGCCTGCTGCCGTCGATCACCTGTGTCGACGATGCGACGCATCACCCGGAGGCGTTGATTCGCGCGTGGGCGGCTGATTTTTCATGAGCGACGGACACACATCATTACCCGGGGTGAGGGCCAGCTTCGAGCGGGCGGCGACCGGCTATGCAGGGCACGCGGTGGTGCAGGAGGCGATGGCCGACTGGCTCGCGGAGTGGCTGCCGGCGGAACGCACGGGGCGGGCGCTGGAACTGGGCGCAGGCCCCGGGGTTTTCACCCGGCGGTTGTTGCCCTGGGCGGGGGCATTGACGGCCACCGACATGGCGGGGGCAATGTGCCGGGAGGCGCGGGTGGAACTGCCGGAAGTGGAGTGGCGCGTGATGCTGGCGGAGGCTCCGACCGGCGAACCGTGCGACTGGATTTTTACGAGCAGCATGTTGCAATGGGTCGAAAATCCACGGGCGGTATTCGCCGCGTGGCGACAGGCCTTGAAGCCGGGCGGGCGTGTGCTCGCGGGGCTGTTTGCGGAGGGAAGCCTGCCGGAGCTGAGGATATTGACGAAGGGCTGGACGCCGCTGACCTGGCGCATGCCGGAGGAGTGGGCGGAAAGCCTTGCCCTGGGCTGGCTGCGCCTGGTGCGTGCGGAGACGGAGGGACGGGTGTTTCATCATCCGTCGGCGTTGCACCTTCTGCGCAGTTTGCACGGGGTGGGGGCGGCCCCGTTCCCTCATTTTACGGCGGGGAGGCTGCGGAGGATTATTCGCGCCTACGACGCGCAGCACCGCGAGGGCGGCGGAGTGCGCTCGACCTGGGTATTTCACCGATTCGAGGCGGAGCGTGTGGATTAACATGTCATCGGGAATTGCTTGTGCGGTTGACAAGGCGCGGGACGGGCGGGGTCATTGCGGGCTGTGGCAACCAATCCTTTTCTCGACACGACGTTTGAAGTTAACTGGTCGCGGCATACGCCCAAGTCGATCGCGCCCGCCATCGAGGCGGCGCTTGCCCGGGCGCAGGCTGCGATCGATGCCATTGCCGCGCTCCCGCCGGAGGCGCTGACCTACGACAACACCTTCCTCGCGCTGGAAAATGCCACCGAGGAGCTGAACTACGCCTGGGGCAAGGTCACCCATCTGCAATCGGTGGCGGACTCGCCCGCGTTGCGCGACGCCCACAACGCGCTGCTGCCCGTGGTCTCGGCTTTTTTTGCGCGTATTCCGCTCAATCCGTCCTTGTGGATGCGCCTCAAAACAGTCGCCGCCACGTCTGTGGCGGAGGCGCTCACCGGCATTCATCGCCGGTTTCTCGATGAGACCGTCAAGGACTTCCGCCAGGCCGGCGCCGACTTGCCCGATGGGCAACGGGCGCGGCTGGAGGCGATCCAGACGGAGCTCGCCGAGCTGACCCAGAAATACGGGGACAACGTGCTCGATGCGACCAACGCCTGGGAACTCGTGGTCACCGACGAAACACGGTTGCGCGGCCTGCCCGCCCATGCCGTGGCCACGGCGAAGCGCAGTGCCGAAGGCAAGGGGCTTGGCTCGCCGGAAAAACCGGCCTGGCGCTTCACCTTGCACATGCCGTCGCAGGAACCGGTCATGACTTACGCCGGGGACGAAAGCTTGCGCGAGGAGGTGTGGACCGCGGCGACGGCGGTGGGTGCGCAGGCGCCGCACGACAATGCGGCGCTGGTCCAAGAAATCATTGCGCTGCGTGACGAGAAGGCACGGCTGCTCGGCAAACCGCACTTCGCGGATCTTGTGCTGGAACGTCGCATGGCGCAGTCCGGCCAACGTGCGCTGGCTTTCATCGAGGACATGCGCAATCGCGCGCATGCGGCATTCGTCAACGAGTGCAGGGAGCTGGAGGAGTTCAAGGCCGCGCAAACGGGGGGGCCACGCGCGGTGCTCAAAGCGTGGGAGGTTGGCTATTGGGCGGAGAAACTCCGCCAGTCGCGTTACGATTTTGATGACGAGGTGCTGCGGCCTTATCTGCCGATGAATCGGGTGATCGCAGGAATGTTTGAACTCGCGGAACGTGTGTTCGGTCTGCGGATCGTGGAACGTCCGGCCGGCACGGTCGAGGTCTGGCATCCGGAGGTGAAGTTCTACGATTTGAACGGTCCGTCGGGACGGCACCTCGGCTCGTTTTATGCCGACTGGCATCCGCGTGAATCGAAGCGCGGAGGGGCGTGGATGGGCTATCTGGTCACGGGCGGTCCGCAGCCCGACGGCTCGCGCACACCGCACCTCGGTTATATCTGCGGTAATCTCACACCGCCGGCCGAGGGCAGGCCGGCGTTGCTCGCGCATGACGAGGTGGAGACGATTTTCCACGAATTCGGGCATCTGCTGCATCACCTGCTGGGCGAGGTGGCGATCAAGTCGCTCAACGGCGTCAACGTGGCGTGGGACTTCGTCGAGCTGCCCTCGCAGATCATGGAAAACTGGTGCTGGGAGCGCGAGAGCCTCGATCTCTTTGCCCGCCATCATGAGACGGGAGAGACGATCCCCGATGAGATTTTCAGGAAAATGACGGCGGCGAAAAACTTCCGTTCGGCCTGCGCCACGATCCGGCAGGTGCAGCTTGCGAAGATGGACCTGCTGCTGCACATGCGAGCCCCGGAGTTCATCGATGGCGACATCGAGGCGAAGGCGCGCGCGCTGGTTGCCGATTGCATGATCCCGACCTCGCCCCCGGGACGGACGATCGTGAAGCGCTTCGGGCATCTCTTCAGCGATCCCGTGGGCTACGCGGCGGGTTATTACTCCTACAAATGGGCGGAGGTGCTCGATGCGGACGCCTTCACGCGTTTCAAACAGGAGGGCGTGTTCAGTGCGAAGGTGGGTGCGGAGTTCGTGGAGCATATTCTCAGCCGGGGGAACTCCGCCGATCCGGCGGAACTGTATCGGCGTTTCATGGGTCGTGATCCGGACCTCGCGGCGTTGCTGGCGCGCAATGGCCTGGTTCCGGCCGCGTAGGTTCCGCATGCGTCGAAAAATCGCCCTCATCCTCCTTGTTTTCGCCGCCTGCGCTTTCATTGCACTGGCGGCGCTGCCTTGGTGGCTGGGGGCCGCGCTTGGCGCGGTTGGTGGACGATTCGGACTGACCTTTGGTGAGTATCGACGGATTGGTTACACGCGGTTTGTTTTGACGGACGTGGAGGTGCGCAGGCCAGGAGTGCAGGTCAAAGCCTCGCAGGTGGAGTCGGGCACGCCGCTCGTGTGGTTGGCGAGACGGCCGGGTGAAGTGACGATTGGTCGCTGGAGCGTGACCGTCACGCCGGCAGACGCGCCGAAGGAAGCCGATCAATTGAAAGGCTGGCAGCCATTGCGAAGCCGGATTGAGCAGATCGTCACGGTGCTGGAGTTATGGCTTCCCTCGGCCACCACGGGAGCCGGTGAGGTTGCCTGGCCGGGCGGAACGGTGGGACTGGACGCAGCCAATTGGAAAACGGGAGACGGGGTGCGGTTGCAGATCACCGCGTTGACGTGGCGTGAGCAGACCGCGGACCTGATGATCACGCGTGGGAAAAGGGCCGGGCCGGTGATCGTCGAGGCGAGAGCGACGAAGAGCCCGTGGGCGGCGAAGCTCGAGAGCGAAGGCGCCCGACTTTCAGGGAACGGGTCGTGGGCGGGGCAACCGTTGTCGGTGCAGGCGCGGTTTTCCGAGACCGGCTGGCTGCCGGTGGAGGCGAAGGTGCAGGCGAGCGACTGGAACCTGGCGGCTGAACGCGCGGGGCTGGGGGAGTTTTATGAGATGATCACGGGTCGCGCGGACATCACCTGGCAGAATGGACATTTTTCATTGGACGTGGAGGCTGCGGGGAAACCGCAGGCGGGGAGTGAAGCGCCGCCGTTGCAGGTGAAACTGCATGGAGCAGGCGGGCTCGATCAATTGAACATCGAGCGGCTAGACGTGGAACTGCCGGGGGTGACGGGGCACTTGAGCGAACCGGTGATCATTGGGCGTGACGGACGATTGCAGTCCGAGGCTTCGCGTTTCGATCTCACGGTGGACCTGGCGAAGCAGCCCTGGTTTGAGGGACGGGGCTCCGTTACCGGAGTGGTGAAAGTCATTCCGCGGAGCGACGGTGTGCCGTGGGTGACGGCGACGCTTTCGACTGCCGATGCGGCGATTGCCGGCCGGGTGGCGACAAGCGCCGAAGTGGAGGCGGATCTCGATTGGCCGCGGGTGCGCGTCAAGACGGCGGCGGTGAAACTGAAGGACGGCGACGAGCTTGAGCTGGGCGGTGATTGGGACTTTCGCACGCGCACGCTTGTCCAAGGGCGGGTGAAGGGACGCGTGAGCCGCGAAACCGTCGCGCCATGGCTGACGACGCGAGCGGGGTTTGAGACGCTCGAAGTGGAGGTC
>JAQSWS010000095.1 GCA_029266495.1 Rariglobus sp.
AGCGTGCGCTCAACGGTGGCGGGTTATTGCCGGGAGAGAAGTCGGCTCCTCCGGTGCTATAAGCTGATCTTGCCTCGATTTTATGTAGGCGGTTGCTGTTTATTTTGCCACTCGTAGCAACCGGGCGTATTGCTCCTAGCTGTGCCGTTCATTGCGAACGAAGCGCTCTATCAACTGAGCTACTGCCCCATGCAGGGAAGGGATGTATTTGGGGAGGCGGCCTCCGCGAGTAAACATCAATTTTCATTCCCGTGATTTCAGGTGTTCAACGATCACGTAAAATCATGGAGCACCCGCTGGTTGGTCCTTAATTTGCTATTGAAGCGCAAAAGCGGCGGGCGCAAAAGTGCGGCTGTCGTTCCTTCTTTTAACCACAGAACCAATTTTATGAAAAAAGCCTCCGTCAAAGCCGCCAAAACGAGCACGCCCGCCAAAAAGGCCCCTGCCAAGATCGTCAAAAAACCGGCCGCTGCGCCCGCCAAGCGTGTGGCCGCTCCCGCTGCCAAAGCTCCTGCCGCCAAGGCTCCCGCCGTAAAATCCTCGGCCGCGAAGCTGCCTTCAACCGTGATCACCGCGTTGATCGACATTGGCTTTGGCAACGTGCTCTACCTGCGCGGAGAAGGTCCGGGTCTCAGTTGGGACGTGGGTGTTCCGCTGGATTGTATCGCGGACGACAAATGGAGCATTTCCCTCCCGGGCTCAGGCAAGCCGGTCATCTATAAGTTCCTGATCAACGACCTTGGCTGGTCGACCGGTTCCGACTATGTGTCCGAATCCGGCTCCAAGGTCACCGTCGTTCCGACGTTCTGACGCTGCTCCGTTACGAACCGGGCGGGCCGATTGCGATATGGTCCTCCGGAGGCCGTCAGGCGGATCGGTTGATCCGTCTACACGACCACGTGGGGATCTTTGGTGTCCGGGCTCATCGTGAGCAGGCGTGCTTGCAACGCCGTCGCGCTGGCCTCCCGGTCGCCGAGCGCGGCGCACGGCACTTCTTCGCAGTAGACGTGCACGCGTGAAAACGGTCGCGGGAGATGAAAGCGGTCCCAACTGCCCAATTGCCAGGACGACTCAAAGGCGCACCCCAGCAGCAGCAAGGGGGCTTGCACGCGCCGTGCGACGATCAGGCCGCCCGCCTTGAATTCGTAAATCGGTCCGCGCGGACCGTCGGGGGTGATGCCGATGTCATTGCCCGCCTTCATCACTTCAACGAGTGCGGTGACGGCCTCGCGGCCCAGCTTGTGGCTCGAGCCGCGGACGGCCCGGATGCCCACCAGCGAGAAAAACGCCTCCAGCCAGGCTCCATCCTTGCTCGGACTGACCAGACCGTAGATCGGACGGCCCTGCCGATAGCGGCGAAACACCTCCGCGGTGATAAACAGCCGGTTGTGCCAGAGGGTGAAGGCGACGGGTTCGTCGATTTTGCGCAGATTGCGCAGCGTTTCGGGCGACACCGCGATGTGCAATGAGCGTCCCCACATGCGCGTGAGCAGGCCCAGCGGCCAGAGGGCGAGCCGGCGCCAGCCACGCAGGCCGTGGATATCGGGGTGACGCGAGGGAGTGGACATGAAGCGCGCATGGTGGGGTGCGAAAGGCCGTCCCGCCAAGCGAAAGTTCCACCGGGTCACGCGCTTGAAGGGCACCTGCGCGGGGTTTGCATGTTGGCGCTCGACGACATGGAGGTTTCAGCGCCAATCTCTGCCAACTCATGCACGCATTCTTCGGTATCGCGTTGGAAGTGGTGATCGTCCTCGGCTTGGTGGCGGCCAATGGCTTCTTTGTAGCTGCGGAGTTCGCACTGGTCAAAGTGCGGGCGAGCCAGCTGCAGCCGCTGGTGAAAACGGGCGGCTGGCGGGTGAAACTCGCTCTGGCCGCGACCAACAAACTCGACGCCGCGTTATCGGCCACACAGCTCGGCATCACGCTGGCCAGTCTGGGACTCGGGTGGGTGGGTGAGCCGTTTATCGCGCACCGCATCGCGCCCGTGTTGGGAAAGTTCGGAATCACCGATCCGACCACGGTCTCGTCGGTGTCGTTCGCCGTGGCTTTTACGGTCATCACATTCCTGCACATTATTTTTGGCGAGCTTGCCCCGAAGTCGCTCGCGATCCAGCGCCCCAAGGCAGTGTCCCTGTTCACGGCCGCTCCATTGATCGTTTTCTATTACATCCTGTTTCCGTTCATCTGGACGTTGAATGGAACGGCGAATCTCTTCCTCAAGTGGGTGGGGCTTGATCCGGCGGGCGAGGGCGAGCATGCGTTCAGCTCGGAGGAGCTGGAGTATGTGCTGAGCCATGCACGGCATTCGCATCCCGGTGATTCGTTGATCAACAAGTTGATGATCCGCTCGCTGCGGTTGCGTGAGATTCGCGCCCATCAGATCATGCGTCCGCGCGAGCAGATTGTGGCTCTCTGGCTCGACAAGCCGATGGAGGAAAATCTGCGCATCGCCCAGATGAGCGGCCACAGCCGGTTCCCGGTGTGCAGGAATGATTCCTTCGACCAGGCCGAAGGCGTGCTGCTGGTGCGCGAGTGGCTGTGGCAGATCCAGGCGCTCGGGCCTCAGGCCTCGTTCGAGCCGTTGGTGCGCCCGGTGATCACCTTTACGTTAAAGACGCCCATTCACACGATGCTCGAGCTGTTTCGCTCCTCGCGCAATCACCTCGCCCTCGTGCTGGACGATGCGGGCAACACTGCAGGCATCGTGAGTTTTGAAGATGTGCTGGAGGAGATCGTCGGCGATATCCGCGACGAGTTCGACATCGAGCACGGTCCTATTTTTGAGTTAAACGAACAGTTCATTGTCGTCAGTGGTGCTCTTACCATGCGCGAGTTGCAGGCGGAAACCGGCTGGACGTTCGAGTGGAATCCGAAGGAGACGGTGGCGCTCTGGACGCAGCGCCACTTTGGCCGGCTTCCCAAGCGGGGGGAGACGGTCACGGTCGGCGATTATCACGTCACGGTGACCGACGTGCATGCCGAGCGCGTGCGTCGTGTGAAAGTGCAGCGCGCCGCGCCGGTGGTCGAGTAACGCCGGAACACCGCGCTCCTTGCGCATGACGGTCGGTTGAAAACCCGAAATCGCCGGGGAGTTCGTGATGTCGTGATGAACGCCCCGATGAAGGCGACGAGAAGGGGAGTTGGTCGTCCGCGAGGCCGTGTTCCGGTGATAAAAGAAAGAGCCCGTTAACCTTTTGGATTAACGGGCCTTAAAACTGGCGGGATGAACGGGACTCGAACCCGCGACCTTCTGCGTGACAGGCAGACGCTCTAACCAGCTGAGCTATCACCCCGGATGGGGAAAGGGGGCTGACCGTAGAATTCGCCTTCCGACTGTCAAGCGTCCTTTCGGTTGTTTTAATTTAAAATCTCAACCGTGGTTTAAACCGGTTTACAGTCCTGCAAAACGTCACGCCAAAGCATGCTTTCACCCGGCAGGCCATGAACATTGAGCGCCATGGCGATCTCGTCTTCGGAGGGCTCCGTCACGAGGTGTTTCGGGTCATTGGGGAGATGCGGACGCAGACGGCGGGCGAGCGCCCAGCAGGCCCAGGCGCGCCAGCGGCGCTGATCGCGGCGCGGGGCTTTGAGGCGGTCGGCGTAATGTTGGAAATGCACGCGGGGGTTGCCGATGAAGACGCCGTCGGGTGTGTGCGAAAGAAACCAAGCCATCGCGGCATAGGGCATTGGCCAGACCTGCACCGCGCGATCGGAGGGCTGCACGCCGGCGCCCATCGCACGGTCGAGGCAAAGGATGGCGCGGGCGGCAAAACCGCGTTGCCACAGGTAATGGCCGTATTCGAGCGCGGTCAGATAAAACCCGGCATCGCGGGTCTCGCCATGGTCACCGAACGCGCGCCAGTCCATCTGTTCGCGGGGAGTGGGCAGGTGGGGGCAGGGAGGCAGCGGAACGCTCATGGATAAAGGGTGGTAGCGGCTGGATGCTCCGCGGGTCAACGTCCGCCTTTGACCTTGTCGACCTGAAGCAGGGGAGCCAACGTTCGGGTCGTTTGCCAGGGCGCCTGTAGCTCAGCTGGATAGAGCACCTGCCTTCTAAGCTGGTGGTCGTGGGTTCGAATCCCGCCAGGCGCACCATTTACAAAGTTGGCTGTTGCCAGCTTCGCAAAACGCTTGAGCGTTGGCGCATGGTCAAAGTCACCGGCGAATATCAGGGCGATCTGCATTGCGTCGCCACGCACGGTCCTTCGGGCAACAGCCTCGTCACCGATGCGCCGAAGGACAACCAGGGCCGCGGCGAGGCGTTTTCCCCCACCGATCTGGTGGCGACCGCGATGGCCACCTGCATCGCCACCACGATGGCGATCGCCGCCCGCAAACAGGGCGTCGAACTCAAGGGCCTGCGCTACGAAGTCATCAAGGAGATGTCCACCGATGCGCCCCGTCGTATCGTCCGGTTGGCGACCACGGTGTGGCTGCCGCTTGCGAAGACCGAGCCGCTTGCGACGCTGCTCGAACACGCCGCTCATCACTGTCCCGTCCACCAGAGCTTGCATCCGCAGGTCGAGAAGCCGGTTGTTTTTCATTGGTCTGAATGAATTCCGGAGTGGAAAAGTCCGTGACTGTTGTGACGCAATCCGCCGCCGTGAAAGCCTCCATGCCGGCAGGTCTGGGCGGGTTGCTCACGGAATTTTGGGCACGCTCGGCGGTCGGTTTGTGCCTTACGGATGACCGTGGCATCATCGTTGCGGCCAATTTGGCTTTTGCCGAGACGGTGGGTTACACCATCGAGGAGTTGTCGGGGCTGCACATGATGCGCCTGTTTGCGGCCGAGGCCTCCGTGCGCGGCTCGGTCGAGCACGCGGCGTTTATCGCGGGCGACGATGCGGCGACGGCGGAGACGACCTACCTGCACAAGAGCGGGCGGCCGATTTTTGCGCACGCCTCGGACACGCGGGTGCGGACGCCTGACGGGCGTGCCTATCGTCTGACCACCTTGGTGGATTTGAGCCGGCAGGTGAGCGGCGTGCCGCAACTGCGCCAGCATCAACAGGCGGAAAATTTCACCGCGCTGGCCTCCGACATCAGTAACGATTTCAACAACCTGCTTTCGATCATCCTCGGTTACACCGCGTTTTTGCAGGACGGCACGCTGGATTCCAACCGGCTCAGCACCGCGATCGGCGGCATCGATCATGCGGTGCGGCGTGCGGCGAACCTGATCCGCCAGACCTTGCATCTTTCGCGCCGCGAGGAACTGGCCTTTCAGCGAATCGCGGTGGGCGACTTCGTGAAGGAGTTCTACCGCATGGCCGGTGAGACGCTCACGCCGGGCATCGAGGTGTCGCTGGACCTCGAAGGCGACCTGCCCCCGGTGTCGCTCGATCCCCAGCAGTTTCACCATGTGCTCGCCAACCTCGGCCAGAAAGCCCGCGATCTCACGGGTGAAGGCGGACGTATTTCATTTGCGACGCGGCAGGTCGATGGAGCCGAGGTGCGCACAAAGTTTTCCGATGCGCGCGAGCCGTCTTATGTGATGTTGAAGCTGCAGGCCGAGCCGCCGGCTGCCACGTTTGTCGAAGGCGAGCGGCCGGGCACGTGGGACGCGGCGGTGCGGTTCGCCGAGCGCCGGCGTGACCTGGCGGTGCTGGTGGTGCATAGTATCATGGCGAGCCATCGCGGGCACCTGGAGATCGACACCTGGTCGGGCCCGGCGCTGGTGTTCCGGCTTTATCTGCCCGCGCTGGCCGAGCTCGTGGTCGCGCCCCAACCGCCCGAGGCGGTGACCCCGGCGGCCGCCGCAGCCGAACGCACCGTGCTGGTGGTCGATGATGAGGAGACGTTGTTGCAGGCGCTCAGCTTTTTGCTGACGCGGCATGGGTTCACGGTGATCAAGGCCCGCGATGGCGTGGAGGCAGTCGAGCAGTTTGCCCGCCATGCGAGCCGCATTGCCCTCGTGGTGATCGATCTCGGCCTCCCGCGGATGAGCGGCTGGGAGGCGTTTTTGAAGATCAAGGATCATTCGCCTTTGGTGAACGCCGTGATCATGAGCGGCCATCTGGAGGCCAATTTGAAGACCGAGATTTTACGTGCGGGCGCCAAAGGTTACCTGCAAAAACCGTTTGCGATGAGCGAGGCGCTCGCCGAGGTGAACCGGTTTTTCAAAATCGTGACTTGAACGGGGCGTCTTTCGCATTGCGCAGGGGGGGGCGGACGCGTCTGCTCTCGGTTCCTTTTTATGGCGAAGAAATCCCAAGCGACCTGGGGCGGGCGTTTCACTGCCGGCCCCGCCGAATTGATGCTGAAATTCAGCGAGTCCGTCTCGTTCGATCACCGGCTCGCGCCGTTTGACATCGCCGGCAGCAAGGCCCACTCGGCGATGCTCGCCCACGTCGGCCTCATCACCACGAAAGAACGCGACGCCATCCATGCCGGGCTTGATGCCATTCTCGCCCAGATCACCGCGGGCAAGTTCACCTGGAGCACCCAGCTCGAAGATGTTCACATGAACATCGAACAGGCGCTCACGAAAAACGTGCCCGCCGCCGCCAGGCTTCACACTGCCCGCAGCCGCAACGACCAGGTCGCGACCGACATGCGCCTGTGGTTCAAGCATGCATGCGCGGTCCTGGCCGAAAAAATCCTCGGTGCCCAGCGGGCCATCCTTTCCGTCGCCCAACGTGACGGGGACGTGCTCATCCCCGGCTACACCCATCTCCAGCGCGCCCAGCCGGTCTTTCTTTCACATCACCTGTTCGCCTACCTTGAAATGCTGGAACGCGACCGCGCGCGCCTTGTCGAGGTGGCGAGCCATGCCAATTGGTGCCCGCTCGGCTCCGGCGCGATTGCCGGAACCACGCTGCCCATTGATCGTGAGTTCACCGCGAAACAGCTCGGCTTCGTCGACGCCAGAGGCCGCCCGCAAGTCACGCAAAACTCCATGGACACCGTGGCCGACCGCGACCTCTTCATCGAGTTCGCCACCGCCTGTGCGCTCTTTGGCGTGCACATGTCGCGCATCGCCGAGGACCTGATCATCTGGTCGAGCGTCGAGTTCAAGTTCATCGATCTGCCCGACACGTTTTGCACTGGTTCATCGCTGATGCCGCAGAAGAAAAACCCCGACTCCTGCGAACTCCTGCGCGGCAAATCGGCGCGCCTTCAGGGCAACCTCCACACGCTTCTCACGCTGGCGAAGGGCCTGCCGCTCACCTACAATCGCGACTTGCAGGAGGACAAACCGCCGGTGTTCGACAGCTTTGACCAGACCGCGCTTTGCGCCGATGTGCTCGCGGGCACGATCGCGGGCCTGACGGTGTTCCGTGACCGTTGCGCCGGGGCGGTCGCCGATCCCGCGCTACTCGCAACGGATCTGGCGGACTATCTGGTTGATCGCGGAGTGCCGTTTCGCGAGGCGCACCATGCGGTTGGCTCGGTGGTGAAACTTGCCGAGACCCTCCAGCTCCCGCTCGACAAGCTCCCGACTGCCGAAGTGAAAAAAATCCACCCGGGCTACGGTGACGACTGGGCGGTGGTCTTCGATCTCAAGCGTGCGATGGACAAACGCCGCGGCACCGGCATGCCCGGTCCCGCGCAGGTGAGAAAACAGTTCAAGCGCTGGGAGAAACTGCTCGGCTGATCGATGGCCAAGGTTCGCATCCTCTCCGACCGGGTCGCCAATCAGATCGCCGCGGGCGAGGTGATCGAGCGTCCGGCCGCGGTGGTGAAGGAACTCGTCGAGAACGCCATTGATGCGGGCGCCACCCGGATCGAGGTCGAGTTCCGCCATGGCGGACGCTCGCTCATGCGCGTCGAGGACAATGGACACGGCATGTCGCGCGATGACGCGCTTCTTGCGCTCGAGCGCCATGCGACCAGCAAAATCGCCGAGGCCGACGATCTCAACCGGCTGGCGAGCTTTGGTTTTCGCGGCGAGGCGCTGCCGTCGATCGCGAGCGTATCGCGTTTCGTCCTGCAAACGCGCGAGGCCGGCGCCGACGCCGGCACGGAAATCCTCGTGAACGGAGGAAAGTTCGTCCACGTGCGCGACTGCGGCCGGCCCGTGGGCACGCGCATCGAAGTGGCGCAGTTGTTCAATTCCGTTCCTGCACGCCGCAAGTTTCTCAAGACCGACCAGACCGAGGCCGCGCACATCATCACCGGCGTGCGGCTCTACGCCCTGGCGTTTCCGCAGGTGGCATTCACGCTGATCGAGGATGGACGGGTGATCTTCCGGTCACCCGAGTGCGCCGATCTGCTCGGACGGGTGGCGGAGATTTTCGGCCGGCAGCTTGCCAGCGAACTGGTGCCGATCGACACGGCGGAAAACGGCATGAGGCTGAGCGGTCTGATCGGCCGCCCCGGCACCGGGCGGTCCACACGGCACGAGATGATCACGTTCATCAACCAGCGTCCGGTCGATACGCGGGCAATCAACTACGCGCTGATCGAAAGCTACCATGAATCGATGCCCAAGGGGCGTTATCCGCTCGCATTTGTCTTCTTTGAAATCGATCCGGCGGCGGTTGACGTGAACGTGCACCCGTCGAAGCGCGAGGTGCGTTTCCGTGCAGAAACGGCGGTGAGGGGCTTTGTGATTCGCAGCGTGCTGACCCGGCTGCGTGAACTGGGTGAGATTGTCGCCGTCCCGATGGCGGCACCGATCGCGCCAAGTCCGGCTGCACCCGCGTCAGCAGTCGTCCTGCCGAAACTCGTGACGGTCATGCCTGCGGCGATCGAGAGGCGCGTTGCGGACCACGCGCCCCACCTCAAGGCTCCGCCGGCAAGCCAGCCCATCGCTCATCCCGTCCCGGTGCCGTCGGCACCGGTCGCGCCCGCCTGGCGGTTCCTTGGCCTGGCGCATGCGACTTACGCGCTGTTCGAAACCAAGGCCGGTCTGGTGTTGCTCGACCGGCGGGCGGCGCATGAACGCATCTGGTTTGAACGCCTGCAGGAACAGTTTCGCGAGGGCACGGTGCCCAGCCAGCGCCTGCTGCTGCCGGTGCCCTTGGAACTCGATCCAATCGCAGCCGCGTTGTTGCTGGACCGGCTTGAGTTTCTCAACGGCCACGGCTTCGAGGTGGTTGAGTTCGGCCGGAATTTTTTCCGGATCGAAGGCGTGCCGGCCTGGATGGAGCCGGCTGATGCCGAGCCTTTTGTTCGCGAGTTACTGGGAGCATTGCGCGACGGCCGGTTGCAGGAGAGCCGCCTCGATGTCGCTCGTGAACAACTCGCGCGCCTCGCAGCAGCCCGCGCGGTGCGGTTGGGCGAAGCCGGTGGCGAGGCCGCCATGCTCGCGCTTGTGGCCCAATTATTCGCCTGTCGCTCCCCGCTCACCAGCCCTGGCGGCACGCCCACCCATGTCGAATTGAGCCATGGAGAACTTTCCCGGCGTTTCCAACGGTGACATTGCGTTACATCCTTGCTTTCAACATGTCTTTTCACCGCTTGATCTGAGAAGAACCGGGGGCGTTTCACTTACTGGCACGCTTCCTGTTGTTCCCGCTAAAACCCATCCAATTTCACATGGCCGTATCCACCAAATCCAAGAAAACGAAGTCTGAAACCGCCTCCACCAAGACCCTCCCGGAGGTAAACGGGGTGGTGGACTGCGGGAGTCTGAAGCAAGCCATCCTGCGCAACCTCACCTTTACGCTCGCCCGCGATCTTAATACCGCCAAACCGCGCGACTGGTGGATCGCCACCTCGCTGGCCGTGCGCGAAAACATTCTTGCCCGCCTCATCACCACGCAGGGCGTGCACAACAAGCAGAACGTCCGCCGCCTCTACTACCTGTCCCTCGAATATCTGATGGGCCGGCTGTTCGAGAACAACCTCTACAACACCGGTCTCTATGACGAGGCCCGCACCGCGTTGAGGGAACTGGGCGTGGACTGGGAAACGGTTCGCGAGAGCGAGGTCGACATGGGTCTCGGCAACGGCGGCTTGGGTCGCCTCGCCGCCTGTTTTCTCGACTCCCTCGCCACCCTCGACCTGCCCGCGATCGGCTACGGCATTCATTACGAGTTCGGACTCTTCAAGCAGGAGTTTATCCACGGGCACCAAGTCGAGCATCCCGACAACTGGATGATCTTCGGCACACCGTGGGAGATCGTGCGGCCTGAATACACCACCGAGGTTCACATTTACGGACGCGTGGAAAACGTTTTCGACGATCAGGGTAATTCCCGTCCGCATTGGGTCGATGCCAAGACCATTCTTGGCGTGCCCTATGACATTCCGATCGCCGGCTACGGCACCGCGACCGTCAACCTTCTCCGCCTCTGGGCTTCGCGTTCGACCGAGGAGTTCGACCTCGTTGCGTTCAACAGCGGCGGTTACGTCGATGCCGTGCGCGAGAAAGCCATCGGCGAGACTGTCTCAAAGGTGCTTTACCCGAACGACAAGACCGAAAACGGCAAGGAGCTGCGTCTCGTGCAGCAGTATTTCTTCGTCGCCTGCTCGCTGCGCGACATCATCCGTCGCCATTTCCGTCACGCCGGCAACACATGGGCCAACTTCGACGCGAAGGTCGCCGTTCAGCTCAACGACACGCACCCCGCCGTCGCCGTCGCCGAGCTCCTCCACATCCTGCTCGACGAACATAATTTCGCCTGGGACGTCGCGTGGGAAATCGTCACCAAGACCTTCGGCTACACCAATCACACGCTTTTGCCCGAAGCCCTCGAAAAATGGGGCGTGCCGCTCTTCACCCGGGTGCTCCCGCGCCACACCCAGATCATCTTCGAAATCAACCGCCGCCTCATGGAAACCGTCGAGGCCAAATGGCCTGGCGACAACCGCCGCAAAGCCATCCTCTCCCTCGTTGAAGAGGGCGGCGCCAAGGCATTCCGCATGGCCAATCTCGCGGTGGTCGGCTCGCATGCCGTCAATGGCGTGGCCGCGTTGCACACCGAGCTTCTGAAGAAGGATCTCTTTCCGGATTTTGATGCGCTTTACCCGGGCAAATTCCAAAACAAGACCAACGGCATCACCCCCCGCCGCTGGCTGCTGGATTGCAACCCGCGCCTCTCCGCACTCATCACCGCGAAGCTTGGCTCGCCTACCACTTGGGCACGCGATCTCGACGTCCTGCGCGGGCTCGAAAAACTCGCGGGCAAGGCCGATTTCCAAAAGGAATTCATGGCCATCAAACGCGCCAACAAGGAGGACCTCGCCGTCGTCATCAAGGACCAGTGCGGAGTGGATGTGTCACCTGACGCGCTCTTCGACGTGCAGATCAAGCGCCTCCACGAATACAAGCGCCAGCATCTGAACCTGCTGCACATCCTCACGCTTTACCGCCGTCTTCTGCAGAATCCCTCGCTCGATATCGTGCCGCGCGTTTTCATCTTCGGTGCCAAGGCCGCGCCTGGTTACGACCTCGCGAAAAACATCATTCGCGCGATCAACGTCATCGGCGACCGCATCAACAAAGACGTGCGCATCGGCGGCAAGCTCAAGGTCGCCTTCCTGCCCAACTATCGCGTCTCCCTCGCCGAGCGCATCATTCCCGCCGCCGACCTTTCCGAGCAGATTTCGACCGCCGGCAAGGAAGCCTCCGGCACGGGCAACATGAAGCTCGCCCTCAATGGCGCACTTACCATCGGCACACTCGATGGCGCCAACGTCGAGATCGGGGAGGAAGTCGGTGACGACAATATCTTCATCTTCGGCCTCAAGGTTCCCGACGTGGAGGCACTCGATGCCAAGGGTTACAACCCGTGGAGCTACTACGGCTCCGATGATGAGCTCCGCGCCGTGGTCGACTGGCTTGGTTCCGATTACTTCACGCCCGGCGAAAGCCATGCCTTTGGCGCACTGCATCACAGTCTGCTCGATGGCGGCGACCACTTCAAGGTGCTCGCTGACTATCGCGCCTATGTGCAGGCCCACGAACAGGTCGACATTGCCTATCGCGACAAGGCGCGTTGGGCAAAGATGGCGATCCTCAACACGGCCCGCGTCGGCAAATTCTCCAGTGACCGCACCATTCGCGAATACGCGAAGGATATCTGGAATCTGCCTTCGGTCACGGTCTGCACGGCTTGAGCCGGCCAATCTAGGAGGAGGAGGCCCGGGTGCGCGCCGGGGCCTCCGCTTGTCCACCGTTGGGCGGCGTCCTCCCGGTAAACCCCCGGTGCGGCCCCCGGGTCGTCATCCGAACCCGTCAAAAAGGCATTGCTCCGTCCGCGTGCGCCTTGCTCTATCTTGATCTTACTCATGGCCAAGCCCCTGTTGATCCAAGAATTTGAACGTGCCGGACAAGGGCACGTTTTTTCCTTTTATAACGAACTCGCTCCCGAGGCGCAGAAGACGCTGCTCGACGAGGCTGCCGAGATTGATCTGGCCGAGATCGATCGTCTCACCCGCACGCTGCTTGCCAAGGATGCTGCGACGGGCATCGACCTCACCGGTCTGGCTCCCGCGCCTTACGAACGCCGCCCTGAAAATGGCGGCTACGCCAGAGCCTGGCACGATGCGAAAACCGCAGGCGAAGCCGCCTTGCGCGCCGGCCGCGTGGCGGCCTTCACGGTCGCGGGAGGGCAGGGCACGCGCCTCGGTTACGACGGCCCCAAGGGCACGTTCCCGGTCACGCCGATCAAACAGAAAACCCTTTTTCAGGTGTTCGCCGAAAAAGTCCGTGCCGCCGGCGTGCGTTACGGCAAGCCGATCCACTGGTTCATCATGACGAGCAACATGAACCATGCGGCGACGGAGGCGTTCTTTAAAGAGCACAACTACTTCGGCCTCGCCTCGTCCCATGTGCATTTTTTCCGCCAGGGACGCATGCCGGCGGTCACGCCCGAAGGTAAAATCCTGCTCGAAACCAAGGGCACCATTGCGATGTCACCCGATGGCCATGGCGGTTCGCTGCGAGCGCTCGATCGCAGTGGCGCGCTCGATCTCATGGAGAAGGAGGGCATCGATATCCTCAGCTATTTCCAGGTGGACAACCCGCTGGTGCGAGGCATCGACCCGACCTTCATCGGCTGGCATGTCCTGCGCGGCTCCGAGATGTCGAGCAAGATGGTCGCCAAGGCCTACGCCGGCGAAAAGGTCGGTCACTTCTGCACCCAGAACGGGAAAAACGTGGTGATCGAATACTCCGATCTCCCGAAGGATTATCAGGAGCAGATCGACCCGGCCACGGGCGCCTTGCGCTACATTGCCGGGAGCATCGCCATCCATATTTTGGATACGAAGTTCATTCGCCGCATGGCGCGCGGTGACAACTCGCTGCCGTTCCACCGCGCCGACAAAAAAATTCCCACGGTGGATGCCGCCGGGAATCCGGTGAAGCCGGAGAAGACCAACGGCGTGAAGTTCGAGATGTTCGTCTTCGATGCGCTGCCCTTCGCCGGAAATCCGGTGGTCATTGAAACCCGTCGAGAGGATGATTTCTCCCCGGTGAAAAACGCCGAGGGTCTCGATTCGCCCAAGACCTGTCGTGACGATCAGCTCCGCCAGTTCGCACGCTGGTTCAAGGCCAACGGTGCCGCCATCGCCACCGATGAGACCGGCCTGCCGCCCTTTGCGGTCGAAGTCTCGCCTCTCTTTGGCTACGACGAGGATTCCTTTGCCGACGCCTGGGCCCGGTTGACGCCCAAGCCTTCCATCAACGCCGGTCTCTATCTCGAATAAAACGACACCCATCCGCATGAGCACACTCTCCGCGATCCAAGCCGCCGGCCAGGCCGGTCATCTGCTTCCCTCCACCGTCCAGAACCTGGACACCTGGCTGGCGGCCTCCTTGCCGGCGTGGGCCGTTTCCAGTATCGAGGAACTCTCCGCCAAGGGCGCGTGGGAGGAGCTCAATAACCGTTTCTACCGTGATCTAGAGTTTGGCACGGGCGGCATCCGTGGGCGCACCATCGGTTTCACTCCGACCGCCACCGAAACCGGCACTCCGACGGAGCAAGGCACGCCGGCCCACGCCGCCATCGGCAGCAACATCCTCAACGATTTTACGCTGACCCGCGCGACCGTCGGCCTCTTTCGTTACACCAAGAAATATCTCACGGCGGCCGGCCGCGCCGAGGCGCCTTCGCTGGTCATCGCTCACGACGTGCGCCATTTCTCACGTCATTTCTGCGAGCTCGCCGCCTCCACGTGGACGAAACTCGGTGGCAATGCCTACATTTTCGAGGGACCGCGCTCGACCCCGCAGCTCAGCTTTTCGGTGCGCTATTTGAAAGCGCATGCCGGCGTGGTCATCACGGCCAGCCACAATCCGCCCCACGACAACGGCTTCAAGGCCTACTTCGAAGACGGCGCCCAGGTGGTGGCCCCGCACGACAAGGGCATTGTGGCCGAGGTCAATGCGGTGCCGCTTACCGATCTCGCAGTTTTTCAGTCCAAGGACCTCTCGCGCGTGATCACGCTGGGTCGTCCGGCCGACGACGCTTACCTGACGGTCGCGACCAAGGCGGCGATCGATCCCTCGGTCTTTAAAAAAACCAGGCTCAAGGTCGCCTTCACCAACATCCACGGCACGGGCGGGGTGATGTCGGTGCCG
>JAQSWS010000096.1 GCA_029266495.1 Rariglobus sp.
ATTAGTGGTTCAAAATTCCGAGTCTTAACTCAGCTCCAACGATCATGCCCTTCGCCTACAACCGCACCGTGCACTTTCCCGACACCGATGCCGCCGGCGTGGTGTTTTTCGCGCGCTACCTGTCCATGTGCCACGAAGCCTACGAGGAGTCGTTGGCTGCCGCAGGCGTGCCACTGGGCACGTTTTTCGCCGACCACGGCGTGATCGTTCCCGTCGCCAAAAGCGAGGCGACCTACCTGCGCCCGTTGGCATGCGGAGACAAACTCCGCATTGATGCGACACCGGTGTCACTCACCGCAAACAGCTACGCGATCGATTATGTGATCTGGAAAATCGGGACCGCCGACAAACGCGCGGCCGTGGTTCGCACGGAACACGTGTGCATTTCGTCCAAGACTCGCGAGCGCCTGCCGCTCCCCGCCAGCCTGGCCGCTTGGGTGCAGGCGGGGTGATCTGCTCCTGTGGCCCTGAGCGTGAGTTCAGGGTTGGTCGCCCTCAATACCTTGGGATCTTGGCGATGCCGCCCGGTTTTGGCGCCAGACAAACTCCGCCGCCTGCTCCAACCACCGAAGCCTCGCAGCCGGTGTCATCAGATCGAATCCCGTATGCCCGTCATAATCGACCGGCCGGCTCTCCCTTAACGCCGCCCAGTCCGCAGCCGATGCAACCCGCCCCGGCACCGGGGAATTTTGTTCAGCTTTCATAACGACGAAGAAACTCAATATCCAAGGTATCCTTGGGGCGTGGTGGAGTGATCGCCAGCTTGATGGCCAGAAGCCGCCTCCGATTGATGATACGCACGGAAATACCTTCCACCTCAACTTGGTCCGAGTCGGGGAGCAGTGACTCGTAGGCAAGATCTGCCACAAGAAACATGTCCACGTGTCGAATTGGGCGATCAGGATCGAGAAAACTGAACACCAAAGCATGTTTCTCTTCGATCATCATCCGGATGAAACCGGGATCCAGCAACGCCGCGGGAGAAATGGGAACGCGCGGTTTCAACTTTAAGGCGGCCATGACATCAATGAATCGGCCAAGATTCTCCGGTGTCATGTGCACGGAGAGATCGATATCCATGGTCACCCGTTCAACCCCGTGAAGCACACAGGCAACCCCGCCCCCGATAATAAAATCAACATGGGCATCGGACAGTGCCTTGATAATTTCCGTGTAAGGTCCCATAAGCAATCGCTCATCAAAATGAGCCNAGATGAGCCAGCGTGAATGCAAGTCGAGCCTCACCGCTCCACCATTCGTCGCAACTCCGCCCGGTTGACCTTGCCCTGCGCATTGCGTGGCCACCGGTCGATGGCAACATACCGCTTCGGATGTTTGAAGCCGGCCAGATGACTGCCCAAGACGCGCCCGATCGAGGACAGATCGTGCGGCGCAAACTCCGTCGGATGGCAGGCCACGACGATTTCCCCCCACTCTACATCCGGCGCGCCGACCACGGCTACATCGACGAATTGCCCGGTGCCCATCAACACCCGCTCAACCTCGATCGGATCCACCTTCTCGCCACCCGTGATGATCAATGCATCACGCCGTCCGAGCACATGCAGGCCGCCCCGTTCATCGATACGGCCAAAATCCTCGGTGTGCCAGGGACCCTCCTTGCGCATCTCCGGCCAGTATCCACGAAACAATGACGCGCTTTCAACGGAGATCCGTCCTTCGCCATCCAGGACGATTTTCGCATGGGGCAGCACCGTCCCGCTGCCGCGTTCGCCGTCCAGAAACTCCTCAGGGCGCAGCGCGGTGACCATCGCCGCCGTCTCGGTCATGCCATAGGAAAACGCCAGCGGCAGCCGCGCCCGCGCGCCCGCCTCGACCAGCTCAGGCCAGGCCGGCCCCCCACCCACAAACACCGCACGAAACCCCCGCAGCCAATCCTCGGCCTCGGCATCACCCAGCAACCGCTGCAACTGCGTGGGCACGAGCGAAAGAAACCAGTCCCCCACCTCCGCCGGCAACGCCGGACGCCCGCCCGCCTCCACCGCTTTCCAGCTCGCCGGCAGATAAATCCCGCCGGTCAGCACCGTGCGCATCCATGCCATAAAACCGCTCACATGATGCAGTGGAAGCAACCCGACCACGTTGACCCGGGTCACGCCCAGGTGTGAGCAAAATCCATTCACGGACGCCGCGATCGTTTCTTCATCGTGCCGCGCCAGCTTGAGATTACCCGAGGATCCGCCCGTCGGGATGCAGAGCCATCCACGCTCCATGCCGGAATGCCCCGCGTCCGACGGCGCCCGGCCTACGAGTTCCTGAAATTGTGCCCGTTCGCGTTCACCCCAGTGCGGGTCGGCAAGGAATACGGTGCCGCCCGCCGCGACGGCATCGGCGAGTGATTTCATGAACAGTGCAGGCTCCCGCTCCTCCACGATGACATTGCGCATTTCCGCAATGACGGGCGGTGAGCCCAACAACCGGATCAAGTCAGCGCGTTCCATACAGCCTCCGGGTTGAGTCGTTCCACTTCCTCGACACGAAAAAACGGCGCCGCAAACAGCCCGTCGCAACCGTTATCTTGAAACAACGGCCACACGCCAAAGCCCAACGCGCGCGGTTTCTCCACGCGCCAGGAAAATGCCGCCCGCAAGGCCGCGCGGGCGCCCACCGCCGTTTCCAGCGCCGACGAAAACACCACATCCGCCTTCGCCGCCGCGAGCCGCGCCAGCACCGGCGCAGGATCGCCCAGCAACGCCGGTTTCACCACCAGCACCCCGCGCCACCCGCTCGCAAGCCAGCGATCGATGTCTTCTGCTCCCACCAGTGACTCATCAAGCGCGATCGGCGTGGGATAATCCTCCGCCAACCCTCGCAGCACATCCTCCGCGCGCCGAACCGAAGCGGCACCCTGGGCAGCCCCGGCAAAACAAGGTTGCTCAATAAATTCCACGGGCCGGTCCACCGCGCGTTCCAGCCAGCGGCAAGCCTGCCTCGCCTCCCATGCCCCGTTGGCATCGAGACGTAATTTCGCCCCCGCGGGCAGCCCCGCGATCACGTCATCAAGCAAAGCCAGCTCATCCGCAGGATCACCCACGCCCACCTTCCACTTGAACGTGCGAAAACCCTGCTCGGCTTTGGGTGCGATCGCCGCCAGCACCGCGCGCCCGGCAGGCAATAACGCCGCCACCGGCAGGTATTCCGGCAATCCGGCCTCCCGGCTTTCCGGTCCTCCGGTTTTCCGCACCTCCGCCGTCCTCCGCAACTCAGTCACGGCTCCCGCCAGCGCAAAACGCAAGCACCCCAATCGTTCCGGCACGGACGCCAGTTGTTCCTCCGTCACCCACTCGCCAAGCGCGGCCAAAGCTGCCTCGACTTCATCCCGTGTCTCCGTGCCAAACCAGGGAATCGGCGCTGCTTCGCCATAGCCTGCGCGGCCCTCGTCATCCATCAGCCGCACGATCACACCCTCCCGTTCCGCCCATACTCCATGCGCCGTGCGCACCGGCATGCGAAACGGCAGGGTATAGCGACGATCGGCAAGGCGCAGACGCATATGACTTCCAAGCTAAGCGAATCAGCCGTTTCACCGCTAATGAAATCCACCGATGACCGGATTTCCGCTCCTGGCCCAACCCAATCTGAAAAACGATTTGCGCTCCCCACAAACCCGCCTACTACGTTCTCGGCAACTTATGACAAAGGTTGCCACGCCCTTCGCCACTGCCTTCGACGCTGAGTTTTATCAGCCGGCCGACGCCTTCTTCCGCGCCAATTTGCCCGTCGCCCTGACGTTCGACGACGTCTCCCTCGCGACGCTCTACTCCGAGATCCTCCCGAAGGACGCCGACACGTCCACGATGCTCTCTGAGGCGCTGAAGCTCTCGATCCCGGTGATCTCGTCCGACATGGACACCGTGACCGAGGCGCGCATGGCCATCGCCATGGCTCTCAATGGCGGCCTCGGTATCATCCACTACAACATGCCGGCCCGCGAGCAGGTGAAGGAAGTCGCCCGCGTCAAACGCCACATTCACGGTCTCATCCAGGACCCGATCACCGTCTCACCGACCCAATTCGTCGGCGACGTCCTCACGCTCATCGAGAACCGCAAGTTCGATTTCCGCACCTTCCCCGTCGTTGACGAAGCGGGCAAACTCGTCGGCCTGCTCTCCGGCAGCACCGTGCGCGAACGCTACAAGAGCAAGACGGTTGCCGAGGCCATGACCCCTCGCAGCGACATCCTCACCGTTCACGAAAAATCCCTTCAGCCCGATCCCATCAAGGCCGCCGATGCCTTCTTCAGCGAACATGTGGGCATCCATAAGATGCTGGTCGTCGACGACCATGACCGCCTGCGCGGTCTCGTGACTTTCTCCGACGTGGATCGCATCACCGCCGAGGCAAAGTCCCGCCGCAAGCCCGCCCGCGATGCCGATTTCCGCCTCGTCGTCGGCGCGGCCATCGCCCCCGTCCGCCTGCCCGACGGCACGCTCGACCACGAAAAAATCATCACCCATGTGAGCCAGCTCGTCGATGAACACATCGACGCCGTCGCCGTCTCCACCGCCCACGGGCACACCGCCGGTGTCGGCGAAATCGTCAAACTCGTGCGCGACGCCTTCCCCGATCTCACCATCATCGCCGGCAACGTCACCAGCGCCTCCGGTGTCGACTACCTCGGAGCCTGCGGCGCCAGCGCCGTCAAGGTCGGCCAGGGCCCGGGATCCATCTGCACCACCCGCGTCGTCGCGGGCGTGGGCATCCCCCAGCTGACCGCACTCTACGTAGCCGCACAGGGTGCCAAGGCCCGCGGCGTCAAAATCATCGCCGATGGCGGCATCACCAAGTCGGGCGACATCGTCAAGGCGCTCACCCTCTCCGACGCCGTGATCCTTGGCGGCCTCCTTGCCGGCTGCCGCGAAGCCCCGGGTGAAATCATGGAGATCAATGGAAAGTTGTATAAACAGTATCGCGGCATGGGTTCCCTCAGCGCGATGAAGGCCGGCAGCGCCGCCCGTTATGGTCACGATAAGACCGACAACGCCCGCAAGCTCACCGCCGAAGGCATCGAAGCCTTGAAGGAAGTCTCCGGCTCGACCGACGACGTGCTCTCGACCCTCGTCGGCGGCGTGCAAAGCGGCATGGGTTACCTCGGCGCCAAGGACCTTAAAACCCTGCGCGAAAAAGCCCGTTACATCCGCGTCTCCCCCGCCGGCCAAAAAGAAGCCGCCCCCCACGACGTGGTCGAAATCAAGACCCAGGCCAAGGGTTGAGCTCAGCAAGCACCTACAGCCAGGCCTGCTTAACGCAAAGACGCCAAGCCGGACCGCAAAGCTCGCAAAGTCGGAATTCCGATCCCTTACGCTCTTTGTGATTCTTTGCGTCTTTGCGTTAAAAACTCCGTGATTCCGCGATTGAACCGCCCCGTTCCGCCCGCTTTGTTTGTCCGTTCGCCATGTCGCTCCTCCCTTTCTCCAGCCAGCTCATCGCAGACGTCGGTATTTCTCTCGGTGACGAGGGCAAAGGCCGCCTGATCCCCGAAGTCGTTCACGAGCTGCGCGACACCGCCACGCCCGTGACCACCGTTCTCAAGGTCAACGGTGGCGCCAACTCCGGCCACACCGCCGCCGGCATCAAACTCAACCTACTCCCGTCCGGTGTCGTCGAGAAATGCATCTCACACCTCGCCATCGGCGCCGGCGTCGTCGCCGATCCGCGCAAGGCCTGGTGGGAAGCCCAGCCCCTTGAAAAAAAGGGTTACAACGTCCTCGCCCGTCTCGTCATCGACGAACGCACCCTCGTTTCCGATCTCACCCACCGCCTGCTCGACCTCGCGTGGGAAGATTACCGCGTCAACGTCCTCCGTGAAGAACCGCGCGGTTCCACCGGCCGCGGCATCACCCCCGCCTATTGCGACGAAGTCGGCCAGTGGCAGATCACCTACGCCGACTTCCTCGGCAGCCGCGAAGCCTACGCCAAAAAGCTCGCCCAGCGTGCCGACCGCGCCCTCGCCACCATTCAACACGTCTGCCGTGTGAGCGCCGAGACTTTCGCCGGCTTCTTCGACAAACTCGGTGCCGCCGAACTTCGCGCCAACACCGAGGCCCTCGAACTTGGCGTGTTCGGAAAAGACGAATTCGATTTCACCGGTTTCCGGGGCGCCGCGCCGTTTACGATCAACCTCGCCGCCCTGACCGAAACCTACTGGCAGGCCGGCCAGCGCCTCGTCAAAAACATCGGTGAAGTCCGTGAGCTCATCCTCAAGGAAGTCCGCGCCGGCCACACCATCATCGGCGAATTCGGCCAGGCCTACTGGCTCGACAAACGCCATGGCTTCTCGCCCAACGTCACCGCCTCGCACACTTTCACGCCCGAGTTTTTCGAGAGCGCCGGCATCCCGGTGCAGGCCATTCACACCTTCGGCGTCGCCAAAGCCTACGACACCAAGGTCGGCACCCACGTCTTCATCACCCAGATGGACGAAGCTCACCCGCTCTCCGCACTGCTTAAACAGCTCGAATTCGGCACGTCCACCGGCCGCCAGCGCATGGTCGGCTGGTATGACGCCGTGGAAAAAGGCGACGCCCTCCGTTACGGCGGTTTTCAAGACGTGATGATCAACAAGCTGGACGCCCTCACCCACCGCGGCGCATGGAACTCCGAGTTGCTCATCTGCACGGCCTACGAAGACGCCGCCGGCAAACGCTACCACCATGTCCCCCGCAACGACGCGATCCGCAAGAGCCTCAAGCCCGTGTATACGAAGCATGCCGGCTGGGCCGAGGACGTGTCGCAGGTCCGCCACTTCGCCGATCTCCCGAAAAACGCCCAACGCTACGTCGCCGCGATGGTGAAGTCCCTCCTCGACGTGGCCTTCCACGGCGAACTGCTGCCGTCCGCCGGCAAGCTCCCCAACCTTCGCTACCTCGGCGTCGGCCCCGAGCCGTCCCAAATCATCAAAGACGTCCCCACGACGTCCGAGCTGATCAAGCTGGTCTGATTAAATGGGGAACTCAGGAAATCAGGAATCGGAGGAAGACGGAATTTCCCGGTTCGACCGCCCGTTCCTGATTTCCTGAGTTCCCCATTAGTCCGGGCGGATTCCCCGCTTTCCCCAATCAGAAATCCTGCAGCCGGTTTTCGATCGCGCCACGCTCGGGCTCGATACGCGCCATCACTTCACCGAGCAGATAAATCGAACCGGTTACAATCACCGTGTCGTCCGGGCCGCCCACCGTGCAGGTGTTCTCATCGGGAAACACGCCCGCCACCGTGGCACGCGTCACCCGGCCCGAAAATGTTTTAGGGATTAACGTCTCCAACTCTTCAAAGCCGCACGCCCGTGACTGCTGCGGCATCACCAGATGAATCTCCGCCGCATGCCGGCTGATCGTTTCCAGCAACGGACGCGCCCGCGCCGCACCCAGCACACCCGTCACGATCACAGGCTTGCGGCCGGTTTTCGCCACCAGCGAGCGTAGTTGATCCTCCAATACAACCGCGCCCTCCGGATTGTGCGACGCATCGAGAATAAGCGGACGCCCGCCGATCCTCGTCCGTTGCCAGCGGCCCGGCCAGCGCGCCTCTCGCAGGCCCCGGGCGACCATGTCCTCGGTGAGTTTCCACCGGGCATCGAAACACCGCGCCACCAGGACCGCCGTCGCCGCATTCCAGCGCTGGTAATCGCCCTCGAACGCCGTCTCCGGGTAGTTTGCGATCTCCTCGCCGAACACCGCGCGCACCGAATGCACCGGCGCTCCCTGCTCCGCCGCAACACGACGGATAACCGCCTCGGCTTCCGGCGGCAAACGACCGATCACCACCGGCTTTCCGGGTTTGATAATGCCTGCCTTTTCGGCGGCGATTTTTTCCAGCGTGTCGCCCAGCATGTCGCAGTGGTCGAGACCGATGGAGGTGATCACTGCAACCTCGGGTGTGACCACATTGGTCGCATCAAGTCGTCCACCGAGACCGGTCTCGATGATCGCAATGTCACAGTGTTTGCGTGCGAACTGCAGGAACGCCATCGCGGTCATGAACTCGAAAAAACTCGGATGATCGTCCGGGCTTCCCCGGCTGACCGCCTCGGCGACCGGCAAAAGTTCACGCGTGTAGCCAACGATCTCCGCCTCGGTGAGAAGCTGCCGCGCCACCTGGACGCGTTCGCCGAGTTTCACGAGATGGGGCGAGGTATAGAGTCCGGTGCGCCAGCCGGCTGCAGAGAAAATCGCCTCCAGCATGGCCGCGACCGAGCCTTTGCCGTTCGTGCCGGCGAGGTGGATCGCCGGCGTGGCGCGCTCCGGATGCCCGAGGCCCGCCACCAGCAGCCGCATCCGGTCGATGCCGAACTTCACACCTTTCGCCTTCAGCGAAAAGAGATAGTCCTGGGTCGCGGCGTAGTCGGTTGACATCAGTAGGTGGGCGGGACCGCTGGGCCCGCCGAGAGGCTAATCGGACGGCCCAGCGGTCCGTCACCACCCGCTCACTTTTTCACCACGTCGCGTTTTTTAAGATACAGCGCCTGCAGGATGTCGCGCAGGCGGTCGCGCATCTCGAGGCGGCTGACAATCTGGTCGATGAGGCCGTGTTTCTGCAAAAACTCCGCGGTCTGAAAACCAGGAGGCAGCGTCTGCTTCACCGTGTCCTTGATCACGCGGGCGCCGGCAAAGCCGATCAACGCACCCGGCTCGGCAATGTTGATGTCACCCAGGACCGCAAAGCTCGCGGTGACACCGCCCATCGTCGGATGGGTCAGGATCGAAATGTAAGGGAGCTTCGCCTCCGACAAACGACCCAGCGCGGCACTGGTCTTGGCCATCTGCATCAGCGAGAAAATGCCTTCCTGCATGCGGGCGCCGCCCGAAGCACTGAAGATGAGGCAGGGGATCTTCTTTTTGACCGCCACCTCGACCGCACGGGTGATCTTTTCCCCGACCGCCGAACCCATGGCGCCACCACAAAAACGAAAGTCCATCACGGCAACCACGACCGGGATCTCATGGATCTTGCCCGTGCCGCAGACCACCGCCTCGGTCAGGCCGCTATCCTTTTCGTATTTTTTGATGCGATCCGGATACTTCTGCGAATCGACGAATTTGAGCGGATCGGCCGAACGGATGCTGGCGTCGATCTCCTCAAACGTGTTCTCGTCGAACAGGGCTGCGATGCGCTCGCGGGCGCCGATGGGAAAATGGTAACCGGATTTCGGCACCACCATCTGGTTGTCCTCAAGTTCCTTGTTGAAAACGATCTCCCCCGAGATGGGACACTTGGTCCACATACCCTTGGGGATATCCTTCTTTTTGACGACAACCGTGGAATACTTCGGTTTGCTGAAGAGCGACATGCAGAAAAAATTAACCGTGGCCGAACGTGACGACGCGCAGGTTCACCGCACCCGCGCGACGTAAAACGCCGGCGCAGGAATTGAGGGTTGAACCTGTTGTAAAAACGTCATCGACGAGGATGTAGGGTGAGGAGGGGTTTATGGTGGCCCCCCGCGCGAGTGCAAAGGCATTTTTCAGGTTCGCCCGGCGCGCCTTTCGATCGAAGGTCGTTTGCGATGGCGTGTCCACGGAACGTCGCAAGACCGGTTCGACACGCGTTGCTCCCCCTGCGGCCCGTGCCAGCACTCCGGCCAGCAAAGCCGTCTGGTTGTAAGTGCGGTGACGTTCTTTGCGCGGGTGCAGCGGCACGGGCACGAGCACGGCGTCGCGGATAAACTCCGTGATATGCGGGGACGCGCGCACCAGTTGCTCGATGTCTCCGAGCACGTGGTGGCCCTTGTGGTATTTCAAGGCATGGATGAGCGCTCGGGCCGGTCCTTTGAACAATGTGAGCGTGCGCCCCTCGGCATATTGCGGGTGCAACCCTTCACAATGCGGACACATCCGCTCGCCCTCGACCTCGCCAAAAAAAGGACTCCCACAGGTTGTGCAGTGAGGCGGCCCGACCAGATGAATGAGCGGTTCACACGTCGTGCACACATGTCGCAACCGTCCGCCCTCAACCAGCCCGCCGCATTGCACGCACACCGGAGGAAACACAATGTCCGCAACGCCCCGTAAAAGTTGCCTGCCGAGGAGCGAGGCCGGTCGTCGGGTCACCCCCGCCGGGGCCGCCTCGGGCGAATCCGGGCCATGGGCGTCGCCACTCATCAGTAGAACACCTTCATCAAACACAGCCCCTGTGGCGGCGCGGTGACCACGCGCTCCGTGCGCTTCTTGCTCGTGAGAATTTGCTCGATGGAGACCGGCGTGAGCCTGCCGATGCCGACGTCGACCAGCGCGCCGGTCAGGCTGCGGACCATCTTGTAGAGAAACCCGTTCCCTTCGACCGCGATGCGCAGGCGATTGCCTCGCGTGACAATCTCCAGCCGGCGGATGTCGCGCACCGTGTCTTCTTTTTCGATTCCGCTGCCCGCAATGGCGCTGAAGGAGCGGAAGTCGTGCGTGCCCGTCAGGACCTTCGCGGCCTTCCGCATTGCGTCGATATCCAGCGTCCGCGCCATCGACCAGGAGTAAGCCTGCGTGAACGGATCTGCGTAACCTCCGTGGCAGATTTCGTAGTGATAGATTTTACCCTTGGCGGAGAACCGCGCGTGAAACGTCGCCGACACGCGCCGCGCGGTCTTGATCTGGATGGTGGGGGGCAGACCAATCCGGAGCGCGGTAAGGAGCTTCGCCGGGTCATGAGGCCAGTGGGCGTCGAAGTGAAACACCTGCCCGCGCGCATGCACGCCTGCATCGGTGCGTCCGCTGCCGGTGATATCGACCGGAACCTTCAGCACCTCGGCCAGCCGCCGCTCGATAACCGACTGGACGGTCTCGGCATTGGGCTGGATCTGCCACCCGGCGAACGTCGTGCCGTCGTAGGCGACGGTGCATTTCCAGCGGGTCGGAATGGCGGAGTTTTTAACCACGGGTTTCACGAAAATATACGAATACCCGGATGATTCATCCGTGCCTGTCCGTGATATCCGTGGCCAAACCAGGATTGGGCGGAAAACGCTGGTCGAGGTAATCCTGCAGGATGATCGCCGCCGCACGCGAATCGACGATGCCCTGAGCGCGGATCTCGCGGAGCTGCTTCTG
Source organism: Rariglobus sp. (assembly GCA_029266495.1). Lineage (GTDB taxonomy): Bacteria > Verrucomicrobiota > Verrucomicrobiia > Opitutales > Opitutaceae > Rariglobus. The sequence continues at coordinate 11,055 of JAQSWS010000096.1, forward strand.
GTTCATCCCCGCCTCGGCCATGTGTGAGGTGAGGCGCTCGTCGATGAAGTGCACCGGCAGGTTGAATTCCTTTTTGAGGCTCTCGGCAAATCCCTCCACTTCCTTGGCCTTGAAGCCGACAGACCCATCCATGTTGTAGGGAAATCCAACGACGAGTTCGGTGATCCGCCGTTGTTTCACGATGGCGGCGAGACCTTCACGGCGTTTCTTCGGCTCCGCGTCGGTGAGCGCAGGCAGCGGCGTGGCGATGCCGAGGTCGTCGCCGTAAGCGAGACCAATACGCCGCGTGCCATAATCGATGCCGAGAAAACGCATGAATCAATGCCTGCTTAGAGCCACTTCGCTCCGCCCTTCAACGCCTCGACGCGCTTCAACAGCGCCTTGATTTCCTGGGCCTTCGCCTTGGGGCAGACGAGCGTCGCATCCGGCGTATGGACGACGATCAGGTCGTCCACGCCCACCACTGTGACCAGGTGGCCGCCTTCGCTGAACACAAGGTTGTTGCTGCCTTGCTCCACCATCGAGAGACCGCGCAAGACGTTGCCCGCGTCATCGGGCGTGAAATGTTTGCAGACCGCCGGCCAGGCCCCCACATCGTCCCAGTCAAAAGACGACGGCAGCACCACGACGTTGGTGGATTTTTCAAGCAACGCGTAGTCCACCGAAATTTTGGGAAGCGTCGGGTAGACCTTCTTCAACACACCCGCCAGCGGACGTTTTTTTCCAAGCGCGGTGCGGATGGGCTTGAGCGCGGCATCGAGTTCCGGGGCATGTTGCGCGAGCGCCCGCTCGACGACGGGCACGCTCCACACGAACATGCCGGCGTTCCACACGTAATCACCCGAGGCGAGATACGCCTCGGCCACGGACTGCTGTGGCTTTTCAACAAACCGCTTCACCCGGAACACCGGGCGGCGGTTGAACGACTTCCACTTCTCCCCGCGCTGAATGTAGCCGAACCCCGTCGCCGGTTCGGTGGGTTTGATCCCGATCGTCACCATGACAGCATCCGCCTCGGCTGCGGCAAAGGCTGCCTTCAAATCAGCCTGATAGGAGGCGTTATCATGGATGACGTGGTCGGCGGGCAGCACCGCGAAGATGCCTTGCGGATCACGCGCCGCCACAATCGCAGCGGCCAGTCCCACGGCGGCGGCGGTATCGCGACCCACCGGCTCGGCAATGATATTGGCGGCCGGGATTCCTTTGCAGACCTCCCGCACGGCCTTTTCCTGCACGGCGCTGGTGATGACAAAAATGTTTTTTGCGGGGGCAAGCGGCTTCACGCGGTCGATGGTTTGCGCGAGCAACGGCTTGCTGCCGACCACGGGCAAGAGATGTTTCGGACGAGGAGCGCGGCTCTGGGGCCAGAAACGCTCACCTTTGCCACCTGCGATGATAACGATGAAGTGCTGAGACATGCGCGCGGAGTGTGCGCCGCCCGCCAAGGCCGGTGCAATTTCATTTGCGAGCCGGGCCTGAACGCATGTCTTTCGTGCACATGCCCGATTCTTATCCGCTCGAACTCTCCGTCGAAGAAACCAAACACCTGCTCGACGAAAAACCTGGCGAGGTCGTTTTGATCGACGTGCGCGAACCGCACGAGTTGGAGCTCTGCCGCATCGCGGGCGCCGAGCACATCCCGATGCGACAGATCCCGGAGCACGTCGGCGCGCTGCCCAAAGACAAGCACCTCTTGATCCATTGCCATCATGGCGGGCGCAGCCTGCGGGTGACGCAATTTCTGCGCGCCAACGGCTATGAGGCCGTGAGCAACGTCGCCGGCGGCATCGATGCCTGGTCGCTGACGATCGATCCCACGGTGCCGCGATATTAAAAAATCCGTCCTTCCCATGCAGACACCGTGATCCTGCGTCCGCCGCATCCGAACCTGTTTGTCACTTAATAAGTGACAAACTAGGATTGGGTAAAAACAGAGATTTTCATTGTGTTATATACAGCACGACGACCGGCCACCTCGTTTTGTCGCAGTGTTCGCCTCAAACTCAGCTCATCCGGCAACAGGTGAACCATCCTTCATAAGTCACGTAAGCGTGGAAAGTTGTCGATTGACCAAAAGAGCACTGGCTCGGAAGCGGCATAAAAGCCGTGGGCATTGACCCCTATAAAGTCAGGGAGAGACGGAGCAACAAAGCGCATATCCGCGAGGCTCTGCTGTCACAGGCTCAAACAAAACGCCTCCGTGTAGTAAAACACGGAGGCGTCGCGCTAAACAGATTATATCCGGGAGTCTTACGAAGCGGCGGGGGCTTCGGAAGCGCCGGTGCCACGGGCCTTCACCAGGCCGGCCTCTTTCTTGATGTTCTGCACGCTGGGGAGGGAGATTCCGAACGCAGCGGCGATCTCGGCACCAGACTGGCCCGACTGCACAGCAGAGATCACCTGCTGCTTGAGTTCCGGGGTGATCTTGGCGCGGGTGCGCTTGCCGCCCTTGGCTTTCGCAGCCTTGGGAGCTTTGGCGGCCTTGGGAGCTTTGACCTTCTTGCCCTTGCGCGCCTTGCCGGCGGCGGCTTTCAGCGCCTTGATGAAATCGTTGAGGCTGGAATAACCATAGTCTCCGGGGAGCTTGGCGAGAGCCGCAACGCGGTCAGCGGCGAGCTTGGCCTCGGCCTGGGCGAGCTTGGCTTTGGCTTTTTCGAGTTCTGCAATTTGGTCTGTGAATGACATATCGCTGCGAACATTCAACCTGCTCCGCGTATTATCAAGTCTATATTATCACTAATACAGACGCAGGCACATCCAATCAAATCGTCATGGCGTGATATCCGCCATCTACAACGATCTCCGCCCCGGTGATAAAGCTGCCTGCTCCACCCGCCAGCAGCAGTGTGGCGCCGATCAGTTCCTTCGCCTCTCCAAACCGTTTGGCGGGTGTATGACCCATGATGGAGGCCACCCGTTCCGGTGTGAGCACCTTGCGGTTCTGTTCGGCGGGAAAAAATCCCGGCACGAGCACGTTGACGCGCACATTCTTCGGCGCCCATTCACGGGCAAGGTTCTTGGAGAGATTATGCACCGCCGCCTTGCTCGCCGAATAAGTGAATACACGCGATAGTGGCACGAGGCCCGACATCGACCCAAGATTGATGATAGAGCCGCCTTCTCCTTTTTCGACCATATGCCTGCCAAAAACCTGACAGCCCAAAAACACTCCTTTTACGTTGATATCAATGATCCGCTCAAACTCCTCCTCAGTGATATCCAGGAAGGGAGTCGGCGAATTAACCCCGGCTCCATTGATCACTATATCGACCCGGCCAAAACGCTGAAGCACGGTCTCAAGCAACTGTTGAAGTTGCGCTTTATCGCTCGCCTCGGCCGGAAGAAAACAGGCCTTGCCACCGGATGCGTGGATCTTGCCCAGGCGGGCCGAGGCTTTTTCTTCATTACGGCCCACCAGAATCACCTCCGCCCCCGCGCCGGCGAGACCTTCAGCCATCGCGCCGCACAGTTCTCCGGTGCCGCCGATAACGACGGCAACCTTGCCATGCAGAGAAAATAAAGAGGACAGATAATCGGAAGAACTCATGTTGATAAAGTTGGATATAGGATAAGGGCGGATGCCATCGAAACGCACCGCCTTCCCGACGGACAGCGCAATGTTGTGAATCAATTTTCAGCTCAAGCACGCCGATGAGCCCGCCTGACTGCTTGCCAGCCGTGCGGGCATTTTATTGAAGTAACTCTTCCTTCAATGGCCTCACTCCCTGCTCCCCTCACGTTCGCACTCGTTGGCTGCGGCAGCATCGCACCGACCCACGCCAAGGCCCTCGCCGCCCTTCCTGGCGACGCACGCCTGACACATTGCTGTGACACCAATGTCACGCTGGCCGAGGCGTTCGCATCCCAGTTTGGACTGAAGACCGCCACCTTCGACGAAATCCTCGCCGACCCGGACGTCGACGCCGTCACGTTTTGCACCCCGAGCGGCATGCATGCTTCGCTGGGAGCGCGTGCCCTCGCAGCCGGCAAACATGTTATCATCGAAAAACCAATGGAGATCACCCCGGCCGCATGCGACCCCCTCCTCGCGGCCCAACGCGCTTCAGGCCGGACACTCGCGGTGATTTCCCAGCACCGCTTCGACCCCTCCAGCCAGCAGGTTCGCGCGCTCCTCGATCGCAACGAACTAGGCGCACTCGTCCTCGCCGAAGCCCGCGTTCCTTGGTATCGCACCCAAGAATACTATGACTCGGGCGACTGGCGCGGCACATGGGCCCTGGACGGCGGTGGATGCCTCATGAATCAGGGAGTGCACACCGTGGATCTTCTCCTTTGGTTGGCGGGGCCTGTAAAAACCGTCTATGCCCAGATGCGCACCGCCGGTCACGAACGCATCGAGGTGGAGGATGTGGTGACCGCCACCCTCACCTTTGCCAATGGCGCGATCGGCAGCCTCATGGCCACCACATCGGCCTATCCCGGCTTCCCCGCGTATCTTGGCTTCCACGGCACCCAGGGCTCGGTCGTGATCGAGGGCGACGAGTTGCAACAACTCGCCATCAAAGGCCGTGAAACCGTCTACGGCAAAACCGCCACCGCCCATGCCCTGCCACCGCCCATGCCTCCGCCATTCCCACAACCTCTGCCGAACCCGGCGCCTGGTCCTGGGGTGACGCTCACCGCGCCCAATTCGCAGACTTTATCCATGCCATCCGCACCGGCAGCCGCCCGCTTGTCGACGGTATCGCCGGTCGCTCCGCGGTCACACTGATCAACGCCGTCTACGAATCCGCGCGCACCGGTCGCGTCGTCACGCTCGCCGGGTGATTCCGGCCTTACGGCTTGCGCGAGTCGTCGCATCACCCGTTATTAACACATGGCCCGCCTCCCTCTCGAAGATAATTTCACCGACGTCATCGCCAAAGCCCAGCGCGGCCTGAAGATCACCGACGAACAACTCGCCGAGCGCGCGGAGATTTCGAAGGAAGATCTCGCCGCGGTGAAATCCGGCCAGCTCCTCGATGCCGTCATCCGCCGCGTCGCCCGGCACCTCAAGCTGAGCGCCAACGCTCTCGAAGACCTCGCGCACAAACGCCATTATCCGACTGCCCCCGTTTTCCCGCGCGGCTTCGCGATGTTCAACACGCCCCATGGAGACATGACCGTGAACAACTACCTCATATGGGACGCCCGCTCGCGTTTCGCCGCCGTGTTCGACACCGGGGCCAACGCCGAGGCGCTCATTGCCACCATTCAGGCCGAGGGCCTCGACGTGCGCCACATCTTCATCACCCACACCCACGAGGACCACGTCGCCTCCCTCCCCGCCATCGCCGCCGCCTGCCCGCGCGCCGAGGTGTGGTCGGGTGAACGCGAACCCGTCGACCACCCCGGGGCCAAAACCTTCGCCGAGAACGCCCATTTCCACGTCGGCGAAATCGCCATCAAGACCCTCTTCACCTGGGGCCACTCCCCGGGCATGACCACCTTCTTCATCACGGGTCTGAGCTGGCCCATCGCGATTGTGGGCGACTCCCTCTTTTCATGCTCAATGGGCGGCAGTGCCACCCACTACGCGGACCAGCTGCGCAACGACAACGACAAGATCTTCACCCTTCCGCGTAACTCTGTGATCGCTCCCGGCCACGGCCCGCTCACCACCCTCACATTCGAAAAACAACACAACCCGTTTTTCGCCCGCTAACCCCGTCGCCTGACGCTTCCCACATGCCAGAAACCATCGCCTTCGTCGGAGTGGGCCGCATGGGCGCCAACATGGCCCGCCGCCTGAAGGACTGCGGCCATACCCTCGCCGCCGTTTACGACGCCCACGCTCCCTCCGCGTCCGCCCTCGCCAGCGAACTCGGCGCACGTCACGCCGCCACCCTCGCGGAGATCACCGCCTCTGCCAGCCTCATCTTTACCGTGGTGACCGACGACGCGGCGCAACTCGCCATTTTTGGGGATCCATCCAGTGGCGATTCATTGCTCATCGGAGCGAGTAACAAAACGTTCATCAACTGCGCCACCCTTACCCCAAAGGTTCACGTCGAGGTCGCCCGTCGCGCCCGTGAAGCCGGCGCCGATGCCCTCGAAGCCTGCATGGCTTCCTCCATCCCCCAGGCCCGCAACGGCACCCTCTATTTGATGTGCGCCGGTGAACGTCCCGTTTTTGACCGCCTCGAGCCCGTCTTGCTCCACTTGAGCAATGCCCTCCGCTACGTCGGCCCGACCGGCCAGGCCGCGCAGGTCAAGGCCCTCGTCAACATGGTCATGAATATCAACACCGCCGCGCTCGCCGAAGGCCTCGGCCTCGGCCAGGCACTCGGTCTTGATCTGGCCATGCTCCGCGAGGTCTTCGCCCAGACCGGCGCCAGCTCGCAGGTCCTCAAGACGGATGGCGAAGACATGCAAAACCGCGCCCACGACTGCTATTTTTCGGCCGCGCATGCGGCAAAGGACTCCACCATCGCATGGACCCTCGGCGCCGAGGCCGGCCTGAGCCTGCCCCTGGCCGCCGCGACCAAGCTTCAATACGACCGGCTCGTCGCCCTCGGCCGCGGCGGCCTCGACAAATCAGCCGTCGCCGACCTCACTTTCCCCGGCCGCCTGGGCTGATTCCACGCCCGTAATGGCGGGAATGCCGTCCCCGATGCCCGTCCACACGCAGGTATTTGGCATAGACTACGCTGCCTTCATTGGCCAGTGATGATGCCCATGAGTTCAGCCCAGCGAAGAAAAACCGTGCTGATCTTCTCCCTGGCGTTCGCGCTGCTGGCAGCCTTGGGAGCGATCATCATTCCGACCTCCATCTCCGACGCCGAAGTTCCGCCCCAGTATTACGTTCTCTGCCTCTCCATCATCGGATGCGTCCTGCTCGTGTTGGGGGGCTACGTCTGGGACCGCTCGATGATGCAACGACTACGGGAGATGACCCATCACACCACTCCACATGTGGCTCCTGCGGATCATGACGAGATCCATGACGAGGTGATCGGCCTGGCCCGCAAGATCGAACGCATGGCCCAATCCCTGCAAAAACTCGAAGCCAGCTATCGTGCCGTGGTCGAGGACCAGTCCGACCTTATCTGCCGTTACTCACCCGACGGGAAACTCACCTTCGTCAATGGCGCTTATGCACGCTTCCTCGGCCGTAAACGCCTCGAACTGATCGGCCAGCCCTGCCTCCTCCTCACCGCCGGCCTCATCAAACTGCACTCCGGCCCCCTTCCCGAAGCCGCGGTGTTCGAACACACCTCCATGGATTTGAATCACACGGCGGTGCTTCATTCCTGGACCCACCGCGCCATCAAGGATTCCGAAGGCAGAATCATCGAATACCAAGCCGTCGGCCACGACGTCACCACACGCAAGGAAGCCGAACTGGCTCTGGTCGCCGCCAAGGAAGCCGCCGAATCCGCTGATCGCGCCAAGAGCGAATTCCTCGCGATCGTCAGCCACGAAATCCGCACACCCATCAACGGCGTCATCGGCTTCGCCAAGCTTCTTCGTGATTCCACGCTCACCGCCGAGCAACGCTCCTTCGTGGACATGATCACCAGCAGCGGACAGACGCTGGAAACCCTGATCAGCGATATTCTGGACCTGTCCAAGATTGAAGCCGGCAAGATCGAGATCGAGCATGCCCCGTTCTCCCTGCGTGATTGCATGGACGAGATTAGCGCCCTGTTCGGCCCCCGCGCCCGGGAGGTCGGGCTCACCATCACCACCTCGATTTCCCCCGGGGTTCCCGTCCTGGTCAACAGCGACCACGGACGCCTCCGCCAGATCCTCAGCAACCTCGTGGGCAACGCCATCAAGTTCACCGAAAAAGGCGGGATCACCATTTCCGTCGCCGCCGCCCCCGAGGAAGTCCTGAAAGGCGGCTTTAACCGCGCCGTGCGCCTCCAGTTCAGCGTGCACGACACCGGCATCGGCATTCCCCCGGACAAAATCAACCAGCTCTTCCGGCCGTTCAGCCAGGTGGACACCTCGGCCAAGCGCCGTCGTGGCGGCACCGGCCTCGGGCTGATCATTGCCAAGCGTCTTTGCGAACGCATGGGCGGGGCCATCTCCGTCGAAAGCCGTGTGGGCGAAGGCTCGGTGTTTTATTTCAGCATTCTCGCCGATTACGAAATCGGCCACAGCTCCCCGCCCTTCTCCGTTGGCGACGCCCGGAAAGCATCTGCAACAACCTGAGTTTCCGTTCTTGCGGACGCCTCTTTTTTCACACAAGTTCCGCGCTCCTTCAGTCAAGGCGCGATAGCCAAGTGGTAAGGCCGAGCTCTGCAAAAGCTCTACCGCCGGTTCGATTCCGGCTCGCGCCTCCAGATTTTATTATTTGATCCGGCCCCCGGGGCATAGGAAGTCACCGACTCCGTGGCAAAAAAAAGGCGCCGCCTGGAGTTGGCGGCGCCGCAGGAACAAATCCGATTACAGGCGTTTACGGCGGCGAACGATCGCGGTGCCAGTGAATACCACGAGACCGGCGAATGCTGCATAGGTGGAGGGTTCGGGGACCGTGGAGATGGTGAAATTATCCATCTGCAACAGATTATTAATCGTGGCACCCGAGTTTGCTCCATCGACCGCACGGAAGGAAATATTGGCCGTGCTCCAATTAATATCCGTCAACGTCAATGCCTGCGTCAGGGTCGCTCCACCCACCGTCAAAGAAACCGAGGTGCTCGTGACCGAGAACGTGACCGGCGCAAATACGCCGGGCGTCGAGCCTCCCGGCACCATGACATCCGCGACGTAGGGCTGCGTATATTCGGCGACTAGGGTGCCGGTGGTGCCGCTGGAGATACTTCCGTCCCGGTAAATACGGAACGTGTCCGCGCCACCACTCAGGTTCACATTGAAGTTCAAAAACAGGTTGTTGGTGGTGCCGGCGGCACCATCTTGGGAAATATAGATTCCAAATGCGGTATT
>JAQSWS010000097.1 GCA_029266495.1 Rariglobus sp.
GCCGCGACGAATCCCAAGTCGTCGCGATCGGCATCTCCTATCAGATGCACGGCCTTGTCACGCTCGACGAGCGTCACCAGCCGGTCCGCCCCGCGATCATCTGGTGCGACAGCCGGGCGGTCGAAACAGGCGCGCAGGCGTTCGCCGAGCTCGGGGCCGACGTCTGTCTCGGTCGCCTCCTCAATTCGCCCGGAAACTTTACCGCGTCGAAACTCCGCTGGGTTCAGCAAAACGAGCCCGAGGCTTTCCGTCGCATTCGCAAGGTCATGCTTCCGGGTGATTACCTTGCCCTGCGCCTGACCGGCGAGGCGCAAACCACCGCCTCCGGCCTTTCCGAGGGCACGCTGTGGGATTTTTCAAAAAATGCCCCCGCTGACTTTCTCCTCGCGCACTGGGGCATTGACCCGGCGTTGCTCTCCGCACTTACGCCCACCTTTGGCAAACAAGCGGGGGTTCTTGCCTCGGTTGCCGCCGAACTCGGACTGCCTGCCGGCATTCCGGTCGCCTACCGGGCGGGCGACCAGCCCAACAACGCCTTTTCGCTCAACGTGCTCAATCCCGGTGAAATCGCCGCGACCGGTGGCACCTCGGGTGTCGTTTACGGCGTTACTGACAAGCTCGCCTCTGATTCACAGGGCCGCGTCAACGGCTTTGCACACGTCAACCACACCGCCGCAGATCCGCGCATCGGGGTGCTCCTTTGCATCAACGGCACCGGCATCCTTTACGCATGGTTGCGCCGCACCCTCGGCGGCAACCTCTCCTATGCCGAGCTCAACGCCCTGGCCGCGGCCGCACCCGCCGGCAGCGAGGGTCTCACCGTGCTTCCCTTCGGCAACGGTGCCGAACGCATGCTTGGCAACCGCCGCATCGGCTCTCGGTGGAGCGGACTCGATTTTCTTCGCCACACGCCCGGTCACCTCGCGCGCGCCGCGCAGGAAGGCATCGCGTTCGCTTTCAGCCACGGCATCGCCGGCATGAAGGCCACGGGTCTCACGCCTGCGAAGATCCGCGCCGGAGATGCCAATCTGTTTAAGAGCGCGGTCTTCCGGGAAACGCTCGTGGCCACGCTTGGCGTGACCATCGAGCTTGTGCGCACCGATGGCGCGGCCGGCGCCGCCCGCGGAGCCGGATTCGGTGCGGGAATCTACAAAAAACCCGCTGACGCTTTCACCGGACTCGAAATCATCGAGACTATCGAACCCAACCCCCTGCTCGTCGGCCTCTGCCAGGATGCCGCCGCCCGGTGGGAAGCCGCGCTCGCCCGGGCGCTCGCACAGTAGCCCCCAGCCACCTGGCGGCCAGCCACTGGAAACAGGCAACTTTCCTCCATCCTCCCATGTCCACCCAACTCACCCTCGGTTCCCAAACCTACTTCCCGAACATCGGTCGCATTGCCTACGAAGGCGTGGCCAGCACCAATCCGCTTGCGTTCCGTTATTATGATGCGGAGCGCATGGTCGCGGGTCGTCCGCTCGAAAGCTGGCTGCGCTACGCCGTCTCCTACTGGCACAGCTTCTGTGGCAACGGCGCCGACCCGTTTGGCTCGCCGACGCGTCCGATGCCCTGGCTTTCCGCCGCCGACCCCGTGCAGCGCGCCCGGGACAAGGCCGACGCCGCGTTCGAGTTTATCACCAAGCTTGGCGTGCCTTACTACTGCTTCCACGACACCGACATTGTCGATGAAGCCCCCACGCTGGTCGAATCCGAAAAACGGATACAGTCGGTTGTCGCCTACCTGAAGGAGAAGCAGGCGGCCTCGGGCGTAAAACTCCTCTGGGGCACGGCCAATCTCTTCAGCAACCCGCGTTACATGAACGGAGCCGGCACCAATCCCGAGTTCTCCATCCTCGCCCGCGCCGGCGGCCAGCTCAAGACGGCCATCGACTCGACCATCGCCCTCGGTGGCGAAGGCTACGTGTTCTGGGGTGGACGCGAAGGCTATCTCTCACTGCTCAACACCGACATGAAGCGCGAGCGCGAGCACCTCGCCCGCTTCCTCACGATCGGCCGCGACTATGCCCGCAGCCGGGGTTACAAAGGCAGGTTCTTCATCGAGCCCAAGCCCTGCGAGCCCACCAAGCACCAGTATGATTTCGATGCGGCGACGGTGATCGGATTCCTTCGCGAGTTTGATCTCCTTGGTGATTTTTCGCTCAATATCGAAGTCAACCACGCCACGCTTGCGGGGCACACGTTCCCGCACGAGCTGCAGGTGGCGGCCGACGCCGGCCTCCTTGGCAGTGTCGATGCCAATCGCGGCGACGTGCAGAACGGCTGGGACACGGACCAGTTCCCGATTGACCCGCTCGAACTGACCGAAGCCATGATGGTCATTCTCAAAGCCGGCGGCTTTACGCATGGCGGCATCAATTTCGATGCCAAGATCCGTCGCAACTCGACCGACATCGAAGACCTCTTCATCGCCCACATTTCCGGCATGGACGCCTTCGCCCGTGCGGCCATTGCCGCCGAGAAAGTGCTCTCCAAATCGGAAATCCCGGGCTTGGTGAAAGCCCGCTACGCGAGCTTCGACTCAGGACAGGGCAAGGACTACGAGCAGGGTAAACTCACGCTCACCGACCTGCACAAAATTGCGCACGAGCAAGGCGAGGTCACTCCGAAGAGCGGCAAGCAGGAGCTCTACGAGAGCATTCTTCTCCGCCACATCTGAGACCGGCCAGGCCGTTTAAACTAAAACCCGCACCGTGAGTGGTGCGGGTTTTTGCTGAATCGAGGCAGGGGCGCGGAAGCGATCAATGGCCGCACGCTTTGCGGGTCAGGGCGCAGGCGGCGGCCAGATCGGCGAGGGGGTCGGGGCCCGGGAGAAACTCATGACCGATAAAGCCGGTGTAGCCGGTGCGGGCCACGGCGCGCAGGATCGCCGGATAGTTTAGTTCCTGGTTGGCGCTGAGCGGACCACGGCCCGGGTTGCCGGCGGTGTGGTAGTGGGCGAAGTGACGATGGTGGGTTTCGATCGTGCGGATGATGTCACCCTCCATGATCTGCATGTGGTAGATATCGTAGAGCAGCTTCACCGCGGGTGAGCCGACCTGTTCACACAAGGCCACGCCCCAGGCGGTGCGGTCGGCTTGATAATCGGGATGGTTGACGCGGCTGTTGAGCAGTTCGACGGCGAGGGTGACGCCGGCGGATTCCGCCGCGGGTGCCACGCGCGCGAGGGTTTCTGCACAAATATTCAGGCCGTCGGCGTCGGAAAGGCCGCGGCGATTACCACTGAAGCAGAGGATCACGGGAATCTCGTGGGCGGCGGCGGTCGCGATCTGGGAGCGCAGTCCGGCCTCGATTCGGGCGGCGTTTTCGCGACGGTTGAGGCCGTCCTCGATCGTGCCGTGACCGGCGATGCAGGCGGGCGACAGACCGAAGCGGCGGGCGAGCGGCCACAAGGTTGCGTCGAGTAAATCGACACCGGTGCAGCCGGCCTCGGCGGCGCCTGCGAACAGGGTTTCGGGCGCGAGACCGGCGTTGGCAAAGCACCACCAAGCGAAAGATTGGCGAGGGGAGGTCATGAAGGGATTAGGATCGAGGCGCTTATGGTGGGAGCGACGTTTAAATGACCAATCAACATCCTGGTGCGATGATTTGGAGTTTTGGCAGCCACGGAAGGATCGGAATACGGAGTGCCCTTGGGTTCATTGTTTCCAGCTCCGTGAAAGCTGCATTGCCTAACGCGGCTTCGGTCCTACGGTGCGGGGTTTTATCTCACCATGACGAAGTTCCGACCCTGCATCGACCTCCACGACGGCAAAGTGAAGCAGATCGTTGGCGGGAGTCTGCGCGACGATGGCGCCGGGTTGCGCGAGAACTTTGTGAGCGACGAGAGCGCGGCGGCGTTTGCGGCGCGTTATCGGGCGGACAATCTCACCGGCGGGCATGTCATCAAGCTGGGGCAGGGCAATGACGAGGCGGCGCGCGAGGCGCTGGCGGCGTTTCCGGGCGGGCTGCACATCGGCGGCGGCATTACCGCCGACAATGCGGAAACCTGGCTCAAGCACGGAGCGAGCCACGTGATCGTGACCTCGTGGTTGTTTGGTGCGGACGGGCGTTTTCTCGAAGACCGGCTGGAGACCTTGAAGCGCCGCGTGGGAGCCGGGCGCCTCGTCCTTGATTTGAGCTGCCGGCGCACCGCCACCGGCTGGACCGTGGCGATGAACCGGTGGCAGACCCTGACCGACCTGCAGGTGACGTCGGAGACGCTCGACCGTCTCTCGGGCAGTTGTGCGGAGTTTCTCATTCATGCGGCCGATGTCGAAGGCCTCTGCGGCGGCATCGACGAAGAACTGGTGGCATTGCTGGGCCGCTGGGCGAAACGCCCGATGACCTACGCCGGTGGTGTCGCCACGATGGAGGATGTTCGCAAGGTCGAGCAGGCGAGTGGCGGCACGCTCGATCTCACGGTGGGCAGCGCTTTGGATATCTTTGGCGGGCGGGGTGTCCGCTACGCTGACCTGGTTGCGTGGAACCGCCGGCCTGCGGGCTCCGGAGCGGGTGCTTAAACCTGCGGGAATAACGTAGGTCAAGGAGGAGTTTGCGGTGAATTCCGGCACGGCGGAGGCCGCCACAGCATCGTAGTTATAGGATTGATACGTAGGTAGGGTGCGGTTTTCGAACGGAGGGAGACGCTTCACGCTTATCGGGCGTTTTTCGTCCCGGCGTTTTTGTTAAACACAAAAGCACAACTGCTATTCTATTCCCGCCGCATAGGCCGTATATTCCGGTCATCGCATGAATACCTCCGAAACCCAGCAACGCGAACGCATCCGGACCGAGATTCATGCTTCCGCCGACGCCGCCTGCCGCGGTCTCGCCACCGAGGTCGCCGCGCTCATTCGCGAGCGCGCCGCCCAGGGACGCATGGTTGTCCTTGGCCTCGCGACCGGTTCGACGCCCGTGCGTCTCTACCGTGAACTCATCCGCCTGCATCGTGAAGAAGGCCTGTCCTTCAAGAACGTGGTCACGTTCAATCTCGACGAATATCACGGGCTCACCCGCGAGCATCCCGAGAGCTACTGGCGCTTCATGCACGAGCAACTTTTCGATCACATCGACATGCCGGCTGGGAACATCAACGTGCCCGATGGCACCGTGCCGCGGGCCGAGGTTTTCGCCCGTTGCTTTGCCTATGAGGAAAAGATCCGCGCCGCCGGCGGGCTCGACTTGCAGATCCTGGGCATCGGCCGCACCGGCCACATCGGCTTCAACGAACCCGGGTCCGGTCGTGACTCCCGCACGCGCCTGGTGACGCTCGATGCGCTTACGCGACGCGACGCGGCGCGCGACTTTCTTGGGGAGGCCAATGTCCCCCGCCATGCAATCACGATGGGAGTCGGCACCATCCTCGATGCGCACCAGATCGTTCTGCTCGCCTGGGGCGAGGCCAAGGCGCGCGTGGTTGCGCAGGCCGTGGAGGGTGATCCGGTCGATTCTTTGCCGGCCAGCTTTCTTCAAGGCCATCGCGATGTCCGCTTCATGGTGGATGCCGCCGCCAGCTCCGAACTGACACGGGTAAAACATCCCTGGCTGGTCGGTCCGGCCGAGTGGACGCCCGCGCTCGCGCGGCGCGCCGTCACCTGGCTCTCGGGCGAGGTCAAACGTCCGGTCCTGAAGCTGCTCGACGAGCATTACGGCGAACACGGCATGGCCGATCTCCTCACTGAACAGGGACCGGCGTATAATCTGAATATCCGCATCTTTAACGAGGTGCAGCACACCATCACGGGCTGGCCCGGCGGAAAGCCCAACGCCGATGACACCTATCGCCCCGAGCGTGCCTCGCCCCACCCGAAGCGCGTGGTGGTCTTCTCGCCCGAGCCCTCTGACGAGATGCTCGGCATGGGCGGCACGCTCTCGCGCCTCGTCGAGCAAGGGCACATCGTCACGGTGGTTTATCTGACCTCGGGCAACCTTGCCGTGCCCGACGAGGAGGCGGTCATTGCCGCGGACCTCGTGCTGGATTTTGCCAATGGTTCCGCCGATGCCGCACCCGCGAAAAAAGTCCGCGACGCGCTGGCCGCCAAGCAGGGGGACCCGAGGGCTTCCGACACGCCTGACACGCGCCGGCTGAAAGGCCTGTTGCGCCGCGGGGAAGCCCGGGCCGCGCTGCGTCTGGCCGGCGTGCCCGCCGCCGCCGAGCGGTTTCTCGACCTGCCTTTTTACGAGAACGGCCGTTACCGCCAGTTCCGGGCCGGGCCGGCCGACATCACCGCCGTCGCCGCGTTGCTCGACGAATTGAAGCCGCACCAAATTTTCGCCACCGGCGAAGGTCAGGATCCGAGTGGAATCGGCGCGGTGTGCTTCGAGGTGCTGCGTGCCGCGCTTGCCAGTCACGCGGCCACAGCATGGCGCGCGGACTGCCGCGTATGGCTCTACCGCACGCCCGACAAGAGCTGGGCCGCCCACGAGATTGACATGGCGGTGCCGCTCAGTCCCGCCCAGCTCGCTCGGAAGGTGCAGGTCGTTTATCAACACAAGAGCCAGCGAAGCCAGACCCCCGCCTCCGGCTCGGGCCTGCACGAGGCGTGGCAGCAAGCCGAGGCCGCCGCTCGAGACCTCGCCGATACTTACGACGCGCTCGGCCTCGCCGAATACGAGGCCATCGAAGCCTTTTGTCGCTGGAACGGGTGATCCTGCCACTACAACCCATGAAATTTTACCAACCTGGCGCTGAAATTCATGTGCCCGACGGCCTGCCTTCGCCGGATGCGCTCGGGCGTGTCACGCATCTCGGAATCGGTGCGCATCACGACGACTTGGAGTTCATGGCTTTTCACGGTATCGCCGCCTGTTACCGGCGTGAGGACCTGTGGTTTGGCGGGGTGACCTGCACGGACGGGGCCGGCAGCGCGCGCACCGGGCCTTACTCGAATTGCTCCAACGCGGAGTTGCGGGCGATCCGCCGGGAGGAGCAGAATCTCGCCGCACGCATCGGCCGGTTTGGCGCGATGATCCAGCTCGATCACCCGAGTGCCGCGGTAAAAGACCCGCGTGAACATGCCTTGCGGGATGATTTGATCGCCGTGCTGCGTGCCACGCGTCCCGACGTTGTCTACACTCACAACCCGGCCGACAAGCATGACACGCACATCGGCGTGACCGTCGCCGCGCTCGAGGCGATGCGTGCGCTGCCGCGGGCGGAGCGTCCCGCCCGCGTGTATGGCTGCGAGGCCTGGCGCAATCTGGACTGGATGCAGGACGACGAGAAGGTGATCCAGGACGTGGGCGGGAACGATTCCCTGGCCGCCACGCTTGCCGGGGTGTTCGACTCGCAGATCGCGGGTGGCAAGCGTTACGATCTCGCGATCCTGGGCCGCCGGAGGGCGAACGCGACCATGCTCAATTCCCACGCGGTGGACGGCACCGACGCGCTGGCTTTTGCGATGGACCTGACTCCGCTGATCGCCGACGAGACGCTCGACATCCTTTCCTACGTGCAAGGCTTCATCGATCGTTTCCGTGCCGACGTGACGGCGAGGCTCGGTTCGCGGTTGGGCGTGTGTCGCTGATCACCGGCATTCACGTAAAAGCCCCGACATCGGATACGTGATGTCGGGGCTTTACGTGCATGGCAGGAGGTGCGCTGCAACGGACACCTCTGAGTGGATCCACTCCAGAGCGGATCAGGAAACCCGGCTGCGGCGGCGATAGATCGCGAGGCCCAATACGGAGATCCCGATGAAGACCGCATAGGTGGAAGGTTCGGGGATGACGGAGATGGCGGTGCCGTCGATCTGGAACCAGTTATAGACGCTGCTGGCGCTGGAATAATTGGGCACACTGGTGTTGAGGCCGAAACGGGAGATTGCCGAGCCGGCAACTCCGGTCGGAGCGACGGTGGGACTGCCCGCCAACCAGTCAAAGCTCGTTGCGGCGTTGTTGCCGCGCACCACGAGGAAGTAGCTCTGGTTGGCATCCAGAGTGATCGTGGAGGCCGGCGTGAAGGTATAGTTGGTGCTGGTGAGCGGGGTGTAAGAGGTCGGATTGGTGAAGGTCCCTCCGACTTGAACCATCGGCTTGTTGCCGTTGCTGGTCCAGATTGTGATGAGTGGCACGTCAGTGGAGAGATCGTTGCCCACGTTGAGCAAACGCAGTGTCACGCTGGTGATTTCGTAGCTGGAGGTTCCCATGGTGAAACCGATCGCTTTGCCGGTGCCATTGGTGCCTTGGATCACGGTAGTGGCACCACCGTTGGTCAGTGCGGCGAGATTGCCGAATACGATGTCGGCTTTCAGGGAGGGGAGCGCGAGGGCCAGCGCGAGTGTGAGGAGGGCGGGGATTTTCATGATGAAGGCAGGTGTTGGATGGAAATTTGACGTGACGTAAAAGTTCTTAGGATGGAACGCGGCCGGGCAGGCAGCGGAAATGGGTGAGCGGTTTTTTTTGACGGGAAGTGTTTTAAATCTTTTCCGAAAAGTGGCGGATCAGTTGAGGATTGGCGCAGGCGCAATGTTCATGGTGGAAAGACGAAGAGTGTCCGGGATCACGGTTCTCCCATCAGGATGCCGTTGCCGGCGGTGCCGAAGAAAACCCGGCCATAGACGCGGCGATCGGCGGCCATGGAGAGCGGTGTCTTGCCGATGGCGGGCAGACCGAGATCGGTCCAGGTGGCGCCTTCGTCGAGGGAGCGGTAGAGGCTTTTCGCGGCGTTGTTCATCTTGCCCAGCACGTAAATGGCGGGAGTGGCCGGGCCGGAGGGAGCGGCCTTGCCGATGGCCATGAAGTCCACGCTTTCGACTGCGGCGATTTTAGTGAATGTCGTGCCCGAGTCGGAGGAGTGGAACAAACCCGCCTTTATCATGCCCACCCACAGATCGCCTTCCTTGCCGGGAGTGGTCTCCAGTGTGAGGTGGTCGGTGGGATAGGAGTTCGCCAGGCTGCCATGCGGCGAGAATGTCCGGCCGCCGTCGGTGCTCACATGCACGCGACCGGAATGGTAAACGTAGAATTTCGAGCCGTTCACTTTGTCGGCGGCCAGCGGGAAACGCGGTCCCGTCGAAAAGATATTGGCGCCGCCCAGAATGATGCCTTTCGGCAGGGTCGTGATCGGCGTCCAGGTGGCGCCGCGGTCGGCGGAACGGTAAGATCCTTGCTGCTGCGTGACCCATACCATCGTCTCGCTGGTGGCGGAGATCGCGATGCGTCCGCCGGACGCGTCGGCGGGGGAGTTCCAGATCGTGTAGGTCTTGCCGCCGTCGGCGGAGTAGCCGCAGTAGCCGGGGCCATCCCAGCCGGCGCGACCGACGCGGGCGATGAAGTTGGGATTCGTTTCCTGGACGGCGACGCCGGAGAGATTTCCCCACTCGCGCTTCGGGGTCCACGGAAAGAACTTCATCATACCAACCGCGGGCGGGGCGGTGAGCGAGGGGTGGTCCCATCCGCCTACGTCGGCCATACTTGAGTGGAGGAGATTGCCACCCGAGGGAGGGCAGAGGAGGGTGCCCGTCGTGACGGTCTCCTCGTGGCCGGCGGCCCGGGGTTTCCAAGTCACCTGGGGAGATGCCCAGATATCGGTGGTCTGGGATGCGAAGAAGAAGTCGGTGAACCACACCATCGACGGGTTGAACGGATCCCAGCAAAACGAGCCGGTCGCCTGTCCGAGCGTGGTGGCAAACCACGGAGCCTCGGATAGATCGGGGTTGACCGGCATCATGCTCCAGGTTGCGCCGCCGTCCCTGCTCCTGTAGTGGATAAAGCGATACGGATCAAATGATCCGCTGCTGACGACAACCTGATCTTTGTTGTTCGGGTTGACCGCGACCGCCGAATAGTTCCCGGGGGTGGGCGGCGTGATGTTGGCCCAACTGGTGCCGTTCCATTTGCAAACGCCCTTTCCTCCACTGACGTAGAGCAGGCCGCTGCCGGTGTGGAGCGCCGCTTTTTTGACATCGGCCGGTCCGCCGGGGATCAGGGTGAAGGTCGCTCCTCCGTCGGTGCTGCGATAGGTGCCATCGGCACAACCGAGATAGATGAGCCTGGTGACTCCGTTGACGGCGCCGCCGCTGGCGTCGAACTGGAGGAAGCTGCCGCAGAGATCATTGATTTTGGTCCAGGAGCCGGGGGCGCCGGCCTGGGTGCTTTTGAAGGTTCCATTCGTCGCGGAGCCCGGTGTTTTTCCGGCGCGCGTGGTCACGTAGACCACATTGCTGTTGAGCGGATCGACCGCGATGCGTTGTCCGGCGCCCTGCTCCTTGTTGGGGTTGACATCGAGCAGGATGCCGCAGTCACCCCACGAGTTGCCTCGATCAACGGATTTTAAAACGGTGCCGTCGATCGACCAAAAGCCACCGGTGGTGATGTAGAGCGTGTTGCCCGTGCTGTCACCCGGATCGAACGCGAGACGGGACGCGGCGCTGCGATTCTCCCACGTGGCGACCGTTGTTTTGTAAAGCATGCCCTCCCAGCGTTGCTGCACGGCGTTCCACCGGTAGGGGGTCCCCACATCGGTGGTGATGAAATAAAGATTCTTCACCTTGGGGTGGGCCTGGATGCTGGTCGTGGCGCCGCCCCCGCCGATGCGAACCGGCTTCCATGAGTAAGCCGGCTGGGCGCTCGCCCAGAGCGTGGCGGTGACGGCGAGCAGCCCAATGTGGAGGGTTTTGGCGGTGAACGGGAGCCTCATGGTTGACGAAGATACGCTGAAAAAAATGGCGCGGACCCTCCCGCGGCGGGGATGGAGGGCGGGGTGGTGAATAGATGAAGCGTTGGACGCGTGACCGCCGCTGCCCACACGGGAGAGCCCATTGAAATGATTATTCCAAGAGTTCGTTCGAACAATTACAGGCGGAGCCGCCTTGGCGTCCGGCGGGCATTAAAAGCCCGGCGACTTCAGTAATCAGTCGCCGGGCGATCACGGGCTGAAGGGCCGGTGGCCCGGCCCTCCTGAATGCGAACTACTGTTTCACGAAGCGGACGGCATCGGCGATGACATAGCCGGTCGTTCCGGTATTGTAGACACGCACGCTTCCGGTCGCGCCGGCAGCGAACGTGTAGGTGCCGAGTGCGACCCAGGCGCCGCCGTTGGCCTGCATGTTGACGTAGACGGTGGAGGTTCCCGAGGTGGAAACGACATCGACCGGGACGTTGCTGGCGCGGTTCGCATCGGCCGTCCAGCGGGCATAGACCGTATAGGTGCCGGGCACGGTCAAGGTCGGTGTGTAGCGGATGGCGGTGCCGCCTTTGCCGGAGTTCCCGTCGTGGAGATAATTGGTCCCGTAATATCCCGGTGTGTAGGAACTGGCCGTCCAGGTTCCGCTCGTGGTTATACCGGTCGAGGCGGTGTTATCCATGATGATTTCCGGAATGACTCCGTTGTTGTAGTGGAAGATGCCGCGGCCGCTGGTGCCGAGGAAAACGCTGTTGGCGTTCTGGCGATCCCCGCCGAGGGAGGGAGTCTCCGCGATGGTCGGGTCGAGCAGCTTGGTCCAGGTCGCTCCGAGATTATCCGAACGGTAGACGCCAAGAACGCCGGGCGAGGCGCCCACGTAACCGTAGATATAAACCGCATAAGGATGAGGGCTGCCGTCGTTGGCCTTGCCGAAGCTGACGGAGGTGACACGGCCGACACCGCTGAACTTCACCCAATTCCCGCCGCCATCAATGGACCGCCACATGCCGGCTCCCTGGCGGTTGGCGTAATAGTCGGAATCGTCGCAGAGCCACAGATCATTGGCGACGGGGGCGGCGACCAGTTGGGGAGTGCGCTTGTTGCCGCTGCCATTGTTGATCGTGCCGGCGACCGTCCATGTCTGGCCGCCATTGGTGCTGCGATAGATGACATGCTGGGTATTGCTTGTGGCACTGTTCCAACTGGCAAAAGCCGCGAGATAGAAGCTGCCGTTGACCCGGTCGGAGGCGAGGGGCTGCGCAGTCATGCCGCAGTTGTTGCCGTCGGTGTAGAGGCCGGTGATTTGGGAGCCAGGGCCTCCGGTGGAGGCGGTCCAGGTCACCCCGAGATTCTTGCTGTAATGTGATGGCGTGCCCTGGCCTACGGGTATCCAGACGAGGCTGTGGGGATCGGTGGCCGATACGGCCACGCGTCCGCCGCCACCGCTGGTGGAGGTCCCGAGCGCAGTCGGAATGGTGCTCACGTAGGTGTTTGCCCGGCCGTTAAAGAGCGGGCGGGTATTCCACGTCAGTGTGTTCTCGGTCCAGGAAGTCACGTCCTCCATGTAGACCGAAGTTGCGTAGTTGTAGGTGTCGGTGCCGGCCAGGCGATAGAGGCGCAAGCTCGCGGAGGTGATGTTCGCGGGGGCCGTGCTCAGATCGAACTTCAGGTAGATCCAGCGGTTGAGCTCCCCGTAATAAGCCGCGCCCACCAACTCGACATCGCTGGCGTAGTTGGTGGTGGGAGCTCCGCTCTTAACGGTGACGTCGGCCGTGGTGGTCAGCGTGGTCGTTCCGTTCACGAGAAGCTGGGGCGCGTTGGCACCTTCCTTGGAGGAGAAGCGCAGTTGAGACGAGGGCATCGCCCAGCAGCCGGAGTGAATGACCAGCGTGACCACGGCGTTGGGATTGTCGGCCTTGATGCGCTTGAGATAGGGAACGATGTCGAACGTTTCCCAGCCGGCGGCGGGGCTGTTGGTGATATAACGTTGGGCCAGTTGTCCGAAGCTTGCCCAGCTGACGCCACCATCCAGGGAGGCGGCGCCTGTTCCACCGTAGCCGTTGGGACCAACGGTGGTGCGCGCCCATATGTTTGGATTGGCTTCCGAGAAGTCGATGCTGGTGTTGTTGGGACCCGACGGGTTGGTGAACACGTTGCCGCCCGCGCCGGTGGGACGCACGGTGATATCCGTGTAACGGAAGCCGCCGACATCGGCGACGCCGGCCATGAGCTTCGGACCGGTGGGGGCATTCTTGAGTGCGAAGACGACGGTCTCCTCCTGGTTTTTTTGAAGCGTATACCAGGTGGAGCCGGGGGAGAGGCCGAGGTCCTGGGCGTTGCGAGTGCGGGAAACGCCGAAGAAGTCAGAGAGCCAGAGTTCGTTGGAATTCGCGGGATTGACCATCATTGCCGCGGTGTTGCCAAACCAGTAGCCGGTGACGGAAGGCGTTCCGTCCGGCTCCTGGCGGGTTTGCGTGACGTTGTATTGATTCGTCCAGTTGCCGCCGGCGTTGGCGGTGCGATAGACGTTTTTGGCGGTCGAACTGTTGTCGGATACGTAGACGATCTGGCTGTTGTTCGGATCGACCGCCACGGCGTTGTAATTAATGGTGGTGGGCAACGTGGTGATCTTCGTGAGCGTTGAAGCGGTGCGTGCCACTTTAAATACCCCACTGGTCCCTGCGGTCACGTAGAGCGTGCCGTCGGGAGCGACCTGGGCGCGCCTGGGACGGGAGAGGTCGTCGGCGACGCTCAACTTGGTCCAGGTGCCGCCCAAATCCGTGCTGCGATAAACGCCACCGGTGGTGGTGGCCGATGTGTCCACGCTATCGTAAACACCGGCATATACGATGGTGGTGCCGCTGTTGTTCTTGTCACAGGCCACAAAGATGACGCCGCCTTTGGCGTTTGGCGGGTTTGCAACGGGAACCTGTCCCCACGGAACGTCAGTGGCTGGGATAACGCTCCAGATCCACGTGTTGTTTGCTTGTTTGACGCCCTTTTGAAGGCCGTTCTCGCGGGAGCCATACCAGAGGACGTCGGAGGTGTTGGGATCGACCGCCAGACGTTCGCCGCACCACCTGAGGTTTATGTTTCCTTCGGTATTTATGACCGGGCTGCCAGGAACGACATACCAGGTGGCACCTTGGTCATCGGAGCCCCAGACCGCATCGGCCGCTCCCGTGTAGAGGCGGTTAAGATTATTGGGGTCGGTCGCGAGCGATTCCACGTTCATCACGCTTCCGGCGCCTTCAACACCGAAAGGAACCTGGTTATCGGAAAGGGAAATCCATGAGCCGTTGTTGCCATCGGCAGCGGGAGCCCAGCGGAAGACGCCGCCGACATCGGTGCGGCAGTAAATGGCACTGCCGTTGGAGTTGGCGGCAAGTCCGGTGACGTAGCCGCCTCCGCCCAAGGGAACAGTATCCCAGGTGACGGCCGCGGAGAGTGTCTGCGTGAGCGACGCCAAAGCCATCAGGCCAAGCGTCACGGTGGTAGGGAACAATCGAGGGGTATTCATATGCAGGGGATGGCTCTTGTTGAGGGGCGTGCGACGGCAAAAGAGCGTGGGATTGCCGCCGAACGGGAAAGTCAATGTAGGCGAAGCGCGGGGAGCAGGCCGGAGGGGGGTGGGGTGCGATGACCGTGAAGAGGAGTCGCTGGCCGGGGGATTTCGCCGTCTCGAAGATAACCATCCTGATTCCGAGCGGTAGGATTTTGAGACTTC
>JAQSWS010000098.1 GCA_029266495.1 Rariglobus sp.
CTCCCCGGGTGTAAGCAATGGCAGCGTCGATATCCTCCGGTCGGGATTCTCCACGATTCCCTCCAGCAGCACGTGAAGATGACCGAGCATGCGCGCGATCGTTCCCCCCTCGAACAGGTCCGCGTTGTATTCCACGCTGGCATTCAAGCCGTCGGGCGTCTCCGTCATGATCAGCAACAGGTCGAACTTGGCGGCGCCGCTCTCCACCTCCAGCGGTTGCAGGCTCAGCCCCGGCAGACGGGCCGGTTTTGCCGGTGTGTTCTGCAGCACGAACATCACGTGGAAAAGCGGATTGCCGCTCAGGTTCCGGTCCGGATGCAGTTCCTCCACCAGCCTGGCAAAGGGCAGCTCCTGATGGGCCAGCGCCTCGAGCGTCGTTTCCTGGGTGCGCGCGAGCAACTCACGAAAAGTCGGGTCGCCGGCGAGGCTTTCGCGCAACACCAGCGTGTTCACGAAAAAGCCGATTAATTTTTCCAGCGACACCTGCGGCCGGCCCGCGACCACCGAGCCCACCACGATATCCTCTTCGCCCGTGTAGCGGTGCAGCAGGGTCTGGAACGCAGCGAGCAGCGTCATGAACAGCGTCACGCCTTCCTGCTGGCTCAATGCCTTCAGTTTCCGCGAGAGAACGGAGGGGAGCGGCAGCGCCTTCGTCGCGCCGCGCGACACGGAGGAAACCGCGCGCGGATGATCCGCAGGCAGCTCCAGCACCGGCAGCCGCCCTTGCAACTGCCTCTTCCAATAAGCCAGCTGCCTCGTCAGCACGCCGCCTTGAAGCCGCTCCTTTTCCCACAGGACAAAGTCACCGTATTGCAGCGGAAGGTCCGGCAGGCATCCTTCTCCCCCGGCGACGGCCGCTTCATAAAATGACGCAAGCTCGTCAAAAAACACGCCCAGCGACCACCCGTCGGAAATGATGTGATGCATCGTGAACATGAAGACATGTTCCTCCGGTTCAAGGCGGGTGAGCAGGACCCGCATCAATGGATCGGTGCGCAAATCAAAGGGGAGCCGGGCTTCGTCATGGATAAGCTCCCCCAATCGCGCCTCCCTGCCCTCCGCGGGCAGCGCGGAGAGATCATGAACCACGAGCGACAACGGGCGTTCCTCGGCGATGACCTGGACCGGGTTTCCGTCCACCGCGATGAAGTTGGTCCGGAGAATTTCGTGCCGGCGAATAATCGCGTTCAAGGCGCGCTCGAGGGCGGGCACACTGAGCACGCCGCGCATGCGCACGCCTTCGCACATGTTGTAGACCGGGCTGCCCGGCTCCAACTGGTCGATGAACCACAACCGCAGCTGCGCGGAGGACAACGGAAGGTTTTCGCGGGTTTCGCGACGCGGGATGCCGGTGACATCCGACGGGGCGGCGGTGACCGCACGCGCCTGTTGAAGCCGCTTTTTCAACAGGGCTTGCTGTGCCTCGTTGAGTTGCGGACGGGGCGATATCGTTGCTGTTTTACTCATAGGGTTCTTCCATCCGGTGCCACGATGGCCGCGGCGGTTTCCTCGCTGGTTTCACTGTCCGGCATGTTTGCAATTTCCTCCATCATCGCGGCCTCGATCGCCTCCGCCTGGTCCGAGATGACCGGCGTAGCGAAAAACCGTTTGAGCGGCAGCTCGACTTGAAAAGCCTCGCGCACGCGTGAAAGCACCTGGGTCGCCATCAACGAATGCCCGCCCGACTCGAAGAAGTTATCCTCGATGCCGATCTGCTCCAGCCCGAGCACACCGCGCCAGATGTCCGCCAGCACCTCCTCGGTGGCGGTTCGCGGCGCAATGAAGGGTTTGTCTTCGACGGAGCGCCGCGTGTCGGGCGCAGGAAGGGCGCGCCGGTCCACCTTGCCGTTGGGCGTCAGCGGCATCTTCTCCAGCGTCACGAACGCCGCCGGGATCATGTAACCCGGAAGGGCCTTCGCCAGGTGCCCGCGCAGCTGATGCGCATCGGCCGGCTGCTCCGATGGAACGACGTAGGCGACCAGCCGCTGGTCCGCCGCATGGTCGGTCCGCACGATCGCGACCGCTTCGCGCACCGAGGGATGATGGCGCAGCAGCGCTTCAATTTCACCGAGTTCGATGCGATGGCCGCGCAATTTCACCTGGTGGTCCAGGCGGCCGAGATACTCGATGTTGCCGTCCTCCCGGTAACGCACGCGGTCTCCGGTGCGATAAAGACGCGTGCCGGGGTGAAACGGATTTTCCACAAAACGTTCCCGCGTCAAATCGGGCTGGCCCCGGTATCCGCGCGCCAGGCCGTCCCCGCCGATGTAGAGTTCGCCCGGCACGCCGACCGGCACCGGTTGTTTAAACGGATCGAGGATGTAGGTATGTTCGTTTGCCAGGGGACGTCCGATGGTCGCCCGGCCTCCCGGCACCCGGAGGGTGTAGGTGGAATAGACCGTCGTCTCCGTCGGTCCGTAGAGGTCGAAAATCCGCTTTGCACCCGTCATCCGGTAAAGCTCGTCGACCAGATCCTGGGAAAGCGCCTCCCCCGCCAGGTTGATTATCCCGACCGACTCCGGAATCCCACCCGTGTGCAGCAGGTCCGCGATCGCCGAGGGAACGGTGTTGATCAGCGTGACCTCCGACACCGCCGGGAGATCCGGCAGGTGCAGGATGTTTTCGGCCAGGATGATCTTTCCTCCGGAACACAGCGGGAAAAAAATTTCGTAAACGGACAGATCGAAGCAGACGGAGGTCGCCGCGAGCACGCCCGCGTAGTCTTGCGGCCGATACGTCGCCTGCGCCCAGGCGATCAACGCGCTCACGCTGCGGTGTTCGATCTCCACTCCCTTGGGGCGCCCGGTCGAGCCGGATGTATAGAGCACGTAGGCAAGGTTGCGGGACGACGAACTCGTGCCGGCGTCCGGCTCCGGGGTCTCCGGGGCCCCGGAGGCATCGATCTCATCCACCAACAAGACCCGGGCCTCGCCGGCGTCGCAATGGGACTGGAGCTCTCCGCTGGTCAGGAGCACCTGCATCTCCGAATCATCCATGATCAGCGCCAGGCGTTCGCGCGGATAGGCGGGGTCGAGCGGCACGTAGGCCCCGCCCGCCTTGAACACGCCGAGCATCGCGGCGACCAGCGCCGGCGTGCGCGCAAGGAAGATCCCCACGCGGCTGTCCGGGCCCACGCCAAGCATGCGCAACCGTCCGGCGATCCGGCCGGACCATTGGTCAAGCTCCCGATAGGTGATTCGCTCGTTCCCGGAAACCAGCGCGACCGCCTGCGGCGTCCGCCCGGCCTGCGCGGCAAACAGCTCGTGCACGCAGCGGTCCCGCGAATAATCCCTGGCCGTGTTGTTCCATTCGACGAGAATCCGCCGCTGTTCAGTCTCGCTCAGCAGCGGCAGCCGTGAAACGGCCTGCGTGGAATCAGCGGCAATGCCGCGGAGCAGGTTCTCGTATTGACCGATCAACCGGTCGACCGTCGCGCCGTTGAACAGCTCCGCGCTGTAATGACAGTTGAGAACGAGTTCGTCGTCGGTGGATGCAAAATCAAACAGGAGGTCGAAGTAGACAAAGCTCTTCGGATTGATGGCGACCTTGGCGGAAAGCCCCTCGTAGTGCAGCGAACTGCGCAGGCGGTTGAAGTTGAACACCACGTTCACGAGCGGAACACGGTTCGCATCGCGGGGAAGGTTGAGCTTCCGGATCAGGTCGCCGAACGGATACTGCCAGTGCTCCAGCGCCTCCAGCAGACTCCCCCGGCTCGCCGCCAGGTAGTCATCGAACGCCTGGTCCTCCCTGCTCCGGCTGCGTATCGGCAGCAGGTTTGCGCAATGCCCCACGAGGTTCTCCACGCCGTTCAAAACCTGCGCGGCGGCAGGCACGCCAACGACGATGTCGTCCTGCGCACTCAGCCGGTGAACCAGGATGTTGAATGCGGAGAGCAACAACGCGAACGTCGTGCAACCGCGTTGCTCGCACACTTGTTTCACCGCCGCCACCACGTCAGGCGCAAACGTCCGCGACCGGCAGGCGGCCGCATAGGTGCGCACCGCCGGGCGCGAATGATCGGCAGGCAGATCCAGCACGGGAACCGCGCCGGAAAACTTGCCCAGCCAGTAGGCCTCGGCCGTGGAAAACGCGGGCGTTCCCCGACGGCCGGCCCGCCGGCGCGCATAATCGCTGAACTTCGCCGCCGCCGGAAGCGTGCACGCCTTTCCGGTGCAAACAGCGGAATAGAGCTCGCCGAGGTCGCACAACAGAACCCCCTGCGACCACCCGTCGCTGACGAGGTGGTGCAACACCAGCACGAGCAGGTGCTCCTGCTCGGCCACACGAAGCAGCTTTGCCCGCAGCAACGGCCCCCCCTCGAGATCGAACGGCGCGCCCGCCTCTCCCTTGATAAGCGCGTTGACCTGCAACTCCCGCTCAGGCCCGGCAAGGTGCGTGCAATCAACCAGAGGCAGTTCGATCTTGAGCGAGGCTGCGATCCGTTGATGGTCCCCCGCCGGGCTGAACGTGGCGCGCAACGCCTCGTGCCGGGCGACAAGCTGTTGCAACGCCTCGCGCAGCGCGTCGCCATCCAGCGCGCCTTTCAAACGAACCGTGACCGATTCGTTGTAGGCGGCCGAGGCCTCCGTGCTCATCTGCGAGGCGAACCACACCTCGTGCTGCTCCTCCGTCAGCGGGATCCGGTCGGGGTCCGATGTCGTTTGCGAGGCGTCGCCCGCCCGTGCATCGATCCCCGCAGGCGCGGTCCGGCCTGGGGAGGGAACCCCTCCGTCCAGATGGATCGCGAGGGCTTCCAATGTCCTGAACTCATCGAGCAACTGACGCAGCGTGACGCGCGTCTTGAACCGGTTCTGCACCGCCAGGCTCGCCTGGG
This sequence comes from Rariglobus sp., assembly GCA_029266495.1. Taxonomy (GTDB): domain Bacteria; phylum Verrucomicrobiota; class Verrucomicrobiia; order Opitutales; family Opitutaceae; genus Rariglobus. The sequence continues at coordinate 4,835 of JAQSWS010000098.1, forward strand.
TGAGGAACAGCGAATCAAAGCCCAGCTCGAAAAACGTCGCCGCGGGGTCGGCCTGCGCCAGATCCACGCCCGACAGTTCCTGAAACAATGTCCTCACCGCGATGAACGAGGGGCTTCCGGTGCGGACACCGGGCGTGACCTCCGCCGCACGGCCCTCGATCGTATTCGTAATATCACTACTGTTGTCGCAGAGAGTCTGCCCGTTGCGTCCCGGCGCCAGGCTCTCGCCGGACGGCAGGGCGGGTTCGATCCAGTGGCGTTTCCGCTCGAACGGATAGGCCGGCAGTTCCACCCGCTGCCGGCGCTCGTGCTTGGACTGCGGGGCCCAGTCCACCGGGACGCCCGCCAGCCACAAACGGCCCAGCGACTTCAGCATCGCGGCCCGGTCCGAGTCCTTGACCAGGACCGGCGGGAGGGTTCCGAGCACGAGCTTGCCCTTGCTTTCGGACGTCGCCGGATTCTGGCGCGCCAGGGTGCTCAACGTCTGTCCGGGACCGGCTTCCAGCAGCACGGTGATCCCCCGTCCCGCCAGCGTGTCCAGGCAGTCCGAAAAACGCACCGTCCGGCGCACGTGATCGACCCAATAGCCCGCATCGACCGCCTGTTCGTTGGTGATCCACCGGCCGGTGACATTCGACACCCACGGGATCTGCGGCGGATGCAGTTTCGTTTTCTTCAACTCCTCGGCAAAAAGGGGCAGCATGGGTTCCATCATCTCCGAGTGGAAGGCATGCGAGGTCACCAGCCGCCGGCCGGCGATGCCCAGTTGCTCCAGCTTTTTCTCAAGCGAGGCGATCGCGTCGGGGGCCCCGGACACCACGCATAACTGGGGTCCGTTGACCGCCGCGAGAGAGAGTCCCGGCACCAGCAGGTCTTTCAACGGCTGCTCCGCCATCCGCAGCGCAAGCATCACCCCGGGAGGTTGCGCCTGCATCAGCCGGGCGCGCGTCGCCACCAGCCGCAATGCATCCTCCAGGCTGAACACACCGGCGAGACAGGCGGCCGTGTATTCGCCGAGGCTGTGACCGATCATGCCCTGCGGACGGACACCGCGGTGCATCCACAACTTTGCCAGCCCATATTCGATCACAAACAACGCGGGCTGGGTGACGGCGGTCTGCGCCAGCCGCCGGCCGGCCTCCTCGATTTCGTCGTCCGCCGGATAAAGCAACGATCGCAAATCGAGTCCGAGATGCGGCTGCAGAAGCTCGCAGCACCGGTCCACCTGCTCGCGAAACACCGGCTCGGTCAGATAGAGTTCGTGCCCCATGCCGACGTGTTGCGTGCCCTGCCCCGGAAAAAGGAAGGCCACCGGTGGACGCGCCCCGCCGAGGTGACTGGAGGGCAGGCGCGCCGCATCCCCGGAGGACAGCGCCTCGATCGCATCGCCAGTGTCGCGGCAAACGACCGCGCGCCGGTGCTCGAACGCCTTCCGTCCGGCCTGCAGAGTGAAAGCCACATCCGCGAGATTCACTCCGGGATTCTTTCGCAGGTGCGCGGCCAGCGCCTTTGTCGCCGCCTCCAGCGCCGCGGGTGAACGCGCGCTGAGCGGCAGCAGCTGCCACGGATGCGCCGGGGTCGATGGCGCGGCAAGCGGCGCCTCCTCGAGCACCACATGCACATTGGTGCCCCCAAAGCCAAACGCGCTCACGCCGGCGCGCCGCGGGCCGGCCCCCTTCGGCCATTCCTTCAGCACGGTGTTGGGATAAAACGGAGTGCTCGCGAAATCGATTTTGGGATTCGGTTTCCTGTAATGCAGCAACGGCGGCAGCTGCCGGTGCTGGAGCGCGAACACGGTTTTGATCAGCCCGGCCACACCTGCGGCCACATCCAGATGCCCGACGTTACCTTTGTGCGAACCGATCGCACAGGTCTGCTTTCCGACCCGCGGACCGAAAGCCTTGACCAGGCCTGCGATCTCGATCGGGTCTCCCAGGGGCGTGCCCGTTCCGTGTGTCTCGACATAGGAGATCGAGGCCGGATCGACGCCCGCCGCGGCGTGCGCCAGCGCGATGACCTCGGCCTGCCCGTCAACGCTCGGCGCCGTGAAGCCGATTTTCCGCGCACCGTCATTGTTGAGCGCGGCGCCCCGGATCACCGCGCAGATCCGGTCACCGGCGGCCTGCGCGTCCGACAACCGCTTGAGAACAACCACTCCCGCACCGTCGCTGAACGTGGTGCCGGCCGCATCCGCGTCAAAGGCGCGGCAATGCCCGTCGGGCGAAATGATCCCGCCTTCCTGGTGAAGTTGCCCTCTTTTCTGCGGGAACGTGATCGAGATGCCGCCGGCCAGCGCCAGGTCGCATTGATAAGACAGCAAATTCTGGCACGCCAGGGCGACGGCCATCAACGAGGTCGAGCAGGCCGTCTGGACGTTCACACTCGGCCCTTGAAGATTCAGCTTGTAGGAGACCCGCGTCGTAAGGAAATCCTTGTCGCCCGAGAGGCGCAGATTGAAACTGTCGCCACCCTGCAGGGCGGTCACGGGATGGTGCGAAAGCACGTTGTGGAGCAGGTAGGTGTTCATGTTCGATCCCGCAAACACACCGGCCAGCCCGTCGAAAGTATCGGGATTGCACCCCGCGTTCTCCAATGCCTCCCAGGCGCACTCCAAAAACACCCGCTGCTGCGGATCCATGAGTTCCGCCTCCCGCGGCGTCATGTTGAAAAATTCCGCGTCGAACCACTCCGGCTTTTCCACCACCCCGCGTGCTTTCACAAACGCCGGGTTGTCCTTGGGCGGCGCTCCATCGATCCAAGTCCCCTGGATCTCCTCGTCGGTGAAAAATGAAATCGACTCCACGCCGTCCCGGAGATTCCGCCAAAACTCCTCGACGTTTCCGGCGCCAGGAAAACGGCCGGACATCCCGATGATCGCGATGCCTTCGTCATGCATTCCAGAGGTGCTCATGATTTCACCTCCTCCAGGTCCGCGCACCGGTTCGCCCTGGCGTTCAGCCGGCGCCGGGTGCGCTCCTGGATTTTATCGTGGAACGAATCCTCCTCGCCGGCTTGAGCCCCGATGAAATCCGCCAGCGAGCGGATCGTCGGATATTGGAACAGCTTGACGACCGGCAGCTCGATCCCGAGCGACTCCTCCAGCCGGCTCTTCACCTGCACGACCTGCAGGGAACGCCCGCCGGAATCAAAAAAGTTGTCGTCGGGATTCAAGTGCTCGACCGCCAGAATATCCTTCCAGATGGCGGCGATCGCCTGCTCCAGCCCGGGAAGCGAGGCCACCTCGACCACCTGCACGACCGTGTTGCGCACCGGCGCCGGCAGGGCCTTTCGATCGATTTTTCCGTTGGGCGTCAGTGGCAGGCGGTCCAAAAAAACGAAGAAGTCGGGCACCATGTGGCAGGGCAGTTTTCCCCTCATGAAATTCCTGAGCTCCGCGGCCTCGGTGGCCCCGGACGGGGCGGGCACGATGTAGGCCGCCAGCCGTGGATCCTCCGGGTTTTCGGTCCGCGCCACCACGACACAGTTCTGGACTCCGGGGTGTTGGCCGAGGACGGCCTCGACCTCGCCGAGCTCGATCTCGGGGGCGACGGGCTGGCGCCCCCGAGATAGAGCTCGCCGGGAACTCCGGCCGGAACCGGCTGCCGGTTGCGATCGAGGATATAAGTCTCCGTGTTGGCGATCGGACGCCCGATGTAAACGGCATCGGACCGTCCCGCCACCTTGTGGGTCGTCGAATAGACGGTCGTCTCGGTCGGCCCATACATGTTCATCAGATCCCCGTCGATCGAGCGGCTGAGCACCTCCGCGAGATCCGCGGGCAACGCCTCACCACCGACGAGCAGGCGGCGCAACGGACGGAGCGCGCCCAACGTCTCCGGCATGCGCGTGAGCAGGCGCGCGAAGGAAGGCGTGCATTGGAGGTGCGTGACACCGTGCCGCGCAATTTGCTCGTCGAGCGAACGGATGACGTCGGACGAGTGAAAACGACCGCCGCCGGTTTTCAGCCCGGCTTGCTCCGCGAGGATGATCACCTTGAAGCCGCGGGTGAGCGTCCAAAAAAGCTCCAGCACCGATATGTCGAACGAAATGCTGGTCACCGCCAGCAACACGCCCGGCTCCGCGCCCACCGCACGATCCATTCCGGCGAATAAATTAATCACGTTTCGGTGGCTCACCATCACGCCCTTCGGCCTGCCCGTGGATCCGGAGGTGTAGAGAATGTAGGCGAGGTTGTCCGTGCGCGGCGGGGCGGCATCCGGCCGGGGAACGGATCTGTCGTCGTCCGCGTTTTCGCCATCCAGGAAAATGACGGAGGTTTTCCCCGGGAAAAGCGTCTGCAGCCGGCGCTGTGTCAGCAGCACCGCCGCCCCGGAATCCTCGAGCATGAAGGCGAGCCGTTCCTCGGGGAAAGCCGGATCGAGCGGCACATAGGTCGCGCCCGCCTTTAGAATGCCCAGCAGGCCCATGACCATCTCCAGGGATCGCTCGGCGCAGAGGGCGATCACGGTATCCGGGCCGGCCCCGCGGTCGCGAAGCCTTCCGGCCAGGCGGTCGGCCAGCCGGTTCAATTCCGCATAGCTGAGCTCATGATCGTTAAAAACCAGGGCCGTCGCATCCGGAGTCCGCGCCACCTGCTCCTCGAAAAGCTGGTTAATGTATTTGTCTTTTGGATACTCCATGGCGGTGGCGTTCCATTCGGACGACATGCGCGCCTGTTCTTGACGCGTGAGCACCGGCAGGCGGGAAACCGGCACATCGCGGGCGACCACGACCGCCTCCAGCAACGTGCGGAAATGGCCAAGCATGCGCTCGATGGTTTCGTGCTCGAAGAGATCGAGGCTGTATTCCGCACCGACGCGCAGGCCGGCCGGTTCCTCGACGGCCCATACATTCAGATCCGTCCTCGCGGTGCCCGCATGGACCGCCTCGACGCTGGTTTGCAAACCGGCCAGCTTCAGGGGTGCGGAGGGAGTTTCCTCCAGTGCAAAAAAGACCTGGCACAGGGGATCGTGGCTGAGATCACGCCGGGGCTGGAGTTCCTCGACGAGTTTTTCAAACGGAAGCTCCTGGTGTTCGAACGCCGTCCGGGTCGTTTCATAGACGCGACCCAGCAGTTCAAGAAACGTCGGGTCTCCCTCAAACCGGGTCCTCAACACGAGCGTGTTCACGAAATGACCGATCACTCCCTCCGTCCCGGGAAGACTGCGGCCGGCCAGCGAAGTGCCGACCACGATGTCCTCCTGCCCGGTGTAGCGGTAAAGGAGCGTCTTGAAGGCCGCGAGCAGGGTCTCGAAGAGCGTGACCTCTTGTGCACGACTGAAATCATGAAGCTGGGTGAGAAGCTTCGCCGGAAAGAGCACCGTGCAGACCCCGCCCTTGCGTGAGGGTGCCGGCGGCCGGTGATGGTCGGACGGGATCGAAAGCAGAGGCGGGGCGTCCGCCAGCCGGTTCCGCCAGAACTTAACGAGTCGTTGCAACGTTTCACCGTGCAAATGCTCACGCTGCCAGCGGACATGGCCGGCATATTGCATGGGCAGATCGGGAAGCAGGGAGATGACGCCGGCGGAAAAGGCCTCATACAGCGCGCCGAGCTCACGATGGAGCACCCCCATCGACCCGCGGTCGGCCGCGATCTCGTGCAGCACCAGCAATAGGGCATGCCGGTCCGCCTCCAGATGAACAAGGCGGGCGCGCAACAGGAGGTCATTGCGCAGATCGAATGGCTGCACGGCCTCCTCCCGGGCAAGGCGGGACAGTTCGCGCTCGCGTGACTCCGGGTCCAGCGCGCTCAAATCGGTCCGGGCCAGCCGGAAGGTCCACGCCTCCGGGACAATCTGGACCGGGTCGTTCCCCTGCCGGGAAAACGTGGTGCGCAGCGCCTCATGGCGCTCAATGAGCGCGGCGAGCGACGATTCCAGCGCCATCGCATCCAGCGGACCGCGGATGCGCACCAGCTCTGACAAATGATGGAGCGGGCTGCCCGGCGCCAGCTGATCGAGGAACCAGATCCGGCGCTGGCCGGAGGAAAGTGGAGCGGCGTCGGCGATCGCGCCCGCGGCGCGCCCGGTCTTCCGGGCGGATTCGATACCATTCACGATCGGATGCACACAGGTCGTCGCCTGGCTGTTCGTCGTCGCATGGCCGCTCGTCGCCGCAATGCGATTCATTTCCAATTTTCCGTTTTCCATAATGAGAGGCGGCTCCCTGATTTGTCCGGTCGGTGTGTTTCGTTGTCAGTGGAAGCCGGGGCACACTTTACGGGTTTGCATTTTTTTTCATCAGTGGGTGCTGACCCCAGAATCACCCCCGGGCGCACCGCACCCCTCCCTATCGGAAGTATCACACCCCATGTCGGGGCGCCGATAAGCGGAGTTAAATGGGTGCATGAAACTTCTGGAGCCCACCTCCCCCTCGCCTGCTCGATGGAGCCCCCGTCAACGTAACGACCTTCGTCCCGACAGCCGCCTCGCCGACCACGGATGGCCGGTCGCCATTCTCGGGGTGCCCTTTGATAATGTCACCCTCGGCGCCGCCGTCGCGCGCATCTCCACGATGATTGCAGACCGCCGGCCCCACTACGTGGCCACCGCCAACATGGACTTCCTCGTGCAGGCCCGCGGAGATGTGGAGCTGCGCCGCATTCTCCTCGAGGCCGACCTCGTCCTCTGTGATGGCACGCCGCTCGTCTGGGCCTCACGCTGGCTGGGCAATCCCCTCCGTGAACGCGTCGCCGGGGCCGACCTGGTGCCGGCGCTCATCCGGGAGGCGGCCGGAAAAGGTCATCGTATTTTTCTCCTGGGGGCCGGTGCGGGGGTCGCCGCAAGTGCGGCCGAACACCTCCAGGGCCGCTTCCCGGAGCTGATCATCTGCGGCCACTACTCGCCACCCTACAGCGACCTCCTTGAAATGGATCATGAGGAGGCCGCCGGACGCATACGCGAGGCGCGACCGGACCTGCTGCTCGTTTCGTTCGGCTGCCCGAAACAGGAAAAATGGATCGCCATGCACTATCGCTCGCTCGGCGTTCCGGTCGTGATCGGCGTCGGTGCCTCGCTCGACTTCCTGGCCGAACGCGTGCGCCGCGCACCGCTCTGGATGCAGCGAAGCGGACTCGAATGGGCCTACCGCCTCGTGCAGGAGCCGCGCCGGCTTTTCCGGCGGTATGCAAACGACCTCGTGCGCTTCGCCCCGGCGATGACCTCGCAATGGTTGAACCTCTCACCGCGCCTGCTCCCCTTCACCCGACGCTCGGATCACCGGGCTTCATTTTCAGCCTCCAGCTGGATCCAGCTCTGGGCTGCGGAAGCCCTCACGATTTTATCCCTCAAAAAAGACGCCCGTTTCTGGAGCGAGGCAATGCAGCAGAAGCGCCATTGCCTGCTTGACCTGTCGCGCGTGCGCGCGATCGACAGCACCGGGACCGCCTTGCTCGCGCGCTGGCGGCAGCAACTTCATGCCCAAGGTCTCCAATTCGTGTTGATCTCGCCGAGCACCGAGGTGAAACGCGCCCTCCGCCATCTCCAGCTGCAGGATCATTTTCTCACCGCCGCCAACTGGGCCGAAGCTCAGGGCCTGATCAAAGCCACGCAGCTCCCCTCCCGGCCCGTCACGCTCAGCGGCTCTCCCCGCCCCCTCGCCTGGCGGGGCGAGGTCACCGCCGAAAACATCGACCAGGTCTGGCAACTCACCATCGACCTGCTGCGTTCGCTCGGAACCCGCCAGGTCACCCTGGTGATCGATCTCTCGCAGGTCCGTTTCATCGATAGCTCCGGAGTCGGCCTGATGCTGCGCGTCACCAACTGGGCCCGGCAAAACGACACCGAGGTCCGGTTCTCCGATCCTCAACCGGACGTGCTCAACGTCCTTCAGATGACCCGCCTCGACCACCTTCTCCTTCAACCCGCCTGATATGAAAATCGGAATCACCACCTCGGTCATGCAAGGCGGACGCTCGGGCGTCGGCCAATACGTCCTCGCACTCGTGCGCGCATTGATCGCCGCCCCCGCCCGCCACGAACTGACGCTCTTCGTGCTGGAGGACGACCTCCCTCTGTTCGCCTTCGCCTCCCAGGCCGCCCGGATGGTCGCCATCCCGGAACGTTACCGCCCCGCGGTAAAAAACATCGCCTGGCACCAGCTTGAGCTGCCGCGTCTCGTGCGCCGGCTGCGGCTCGACGTCCTGCACGTGCCCAGTTACCGCCGGCTGCTCTGGCCGCAGCCCTGCGCAATGGTGGCCACCGTCCACGATCTCGCCCCCTTCCGCCTTCCAAAAAAATACGACTGGAAGCGCATGCTCTACGGACGCGTCGTCGTGCGCCGGCTCGCGCGCAGGCAGGATGAAATCATCGCGGTGAGCCAGGCGACCGCCAATGATCTCGGCACGTTCTTCGGCCTGCCCTCGAGCCAGATCACGGTCATTCACAACGGACTCGACCACGCCCGGTTCAAGCCGGGCAACGTCGCCGAGGCGCGCGAGTCCCTCGCCCGGCGCCACGGCCTGCGGTATCCGTTTTTTCTCTACGTCGCGCGCCTGGAGCATCCCGCGAAAAATCACGTGCGCCTCATCGAGGCGTTCAACTGGTTCAAGCTCGCGACCCGCTCGCCGTGGCAATTGGTGCTCGCCGGCGCCGACTGGCATGGCGCGGACGAAATTCACCGGGCCATCCGCCGTTCGCCGTATGCGAAGGACATCGTCACCCCGGGTTTCGTGCCCGACACCGACCTCCCGCTGTGGTATCGCGCGGCCGGGGTGTTCGTCTACCCCTCCCTCTTTGAAGGCTTCGGCCTCCCGCCCCTCGAGGCGATGGCCTGCGGCTGCCCCGTGCTGGCCGCCACCGAGGGTGCCCTCGCCGAGGTCGCCGGCAACGCCGTCGAACCGGTCAACCCGCGAAGCATCCCCGATATCGAACGACAACTCGAACGCCTTGCCGCGGACGAGGCGTTGCGCGACCGCCTGCGGACCGTCGGGATCGCCCACGCCAAACGCTTCGACTGGCGCCACACCGCCGCCGCCACCCTCGAGGTCTATTCCCGCGTCGCGGCCAAGGCCGACGCGCTCGACCCGCTGTGCATCGCCACCGAACACCAATGGGGTTGAACCCGCCGGGCAATAAGGTGCGCACCTACTGCCCGCCCGGTTCATCCGGACCTATCATGTCACCATTAAACGCAAGCAAGCCCGCGTCTCTTCGCCTTCCTTCCATCAAGCCAATGACGACTTCCCTTCAGCGTTCCTGCCGAAACACCGCCGGCTCCCTGCGGAGGCCGGCCCAAAAACTCCGACTGTCGTGAACAAGGGCCTTCGAATTCTCGTCCTGGAAGACGTCAGCGCCGATGTGGAGCTCATCGATCACGAGCTCACCCGCCGCGGCTTTTGCTTCCACTCGAAACGAGTCGAGACGAAGGACGATTTCATCCACGAGATCGATTTCAATCCCCCCGACATCATCCTTTCTGACCACGGTCTCCCGTCGTTCGACGGTTTCAGCGCACTCGCCATCGCGAAGGAAAAATGCCCTGACACCCCGTTCATTTTTGTCACGGGCTCCATGGGCGAGGAGGTCGCGATCGACTCGCTGCGCAGCGGCGCGACCGACTATGTCCTCAAGGCGCGGCTGCCCAATCTCGGCCCCGCGGTGCAACGCGCGCTGCGGCTCGCCGAGGAACGCGACCGGCGCAAGCAGGCCGAACGCGAGCTGCGCGCCAGCGAGGAACGCTTTCGCCTCCTGGTCGAGGGCGTCGAAGACTACGCCATCTTCATGCTCAATCCCCTCGGGCGCGTGATGATCTGGAACACCGGCGCCGAAAGGATCTACGGACACAGCGTCCACGAGATCGTCGGCCGAAAGTTCAACCGCTTTTACCCCCCCGAGGACCGGCGCCAGGGCAAACCCGAACTCGCCCTCGCCGCCGCCGTCACCGTCGGCCGGTTTCAACACGAGGGCTGGCAGGTGCGCAAGGACGGCTCGCGCTACTGGGCCATCGGCGGCATCACCGCCATGCGCGACGAAAAGGGAAAACTGTCCGGCTTCTCGGTGATCACGCGCGACATCAGCCAGCGCAAGGAGGCCGAGGATGAAATCCGGCGCCTGAACGCGGAGCTGGAGCAACGCGTCGAAAAACGCACCGCCGAGTTGCAGGAGGCCTACCGGGAAATGGAGGCCTTCTCGTATTCAGTTTCCCATGACCTGAGGTCGCCCCTGATCCACATCTCCGGATTCGCGGAGCTGCTCATGGCCGACGCCGGTCCGATTCTTGACGAGAAATCGAAACGCTACCTGCAGACCATCGTGAAATCCACCCAGCGGATGGGGCGGATGATCGACGATCTCCTCGCCTTTTCCCGCACGAGCCGCGTCGAAATGCACAAGGTGCGCGTGAGCATGTCCGAACTCGTCAAAAGCGTGCAGGCGGACCTCCAGCCCGAGATGCGCGACCGGATCGTCACCTGGGCCATCCACGATCTGCCCGATGTGCGGGGTGATCCCTTCCTCCTGCGTCAGGTCGTGTTCAACCTCGTGGCCAACGCCCTCAAATACACCCGCAAACGCAAGGACGCCCACATCGAAATCGGCTCGACCGCCGGCGGGGAGGAAACGGTTTTCTTCATCCGCGACAACGGCGTGGGCTTCGACATGGAATACGCCGGAAAACTCTTCGGTGTCTTCCAGCGGCTCCACTCCGCCTCCGAGTTCGAAGGCACCGGCATCGGCCTCGCCAACGTTCGCAGCATCATCAAGCGCCATGGCGGCCGCACCTGGGCGGAGGCGGCCGTCGAAGGCGGCGCGACGTTCTACTTCTCACTCCCTCACGCAACGAAGACATCCAATGACCCCGGTTCCCCACATCCTGCTGGCCGAGAATGATACGTGCCTCGCCCGTCTGCTCCTTCACGCGTTGAAGGAGCTGCACCCGGTCCCCAAGGTCGTGCACGTGCCCGACGGCGAGGAGGCGTTGGATCATCTTCACGCCCGGAAAAAATCCTTCACCGCCTCCCGCGGCCTCCCCTCCGTCGTGATCCTCGACCTGAAGATGCCCAAGATCGGCGGGCTCGAGGTCCTGCGTCAGATCAAGGGCAACGCGCGGCTCCGCCTCCTCCCCGTGGTGATGCTCACCTCCTCGCAAAACGAACACGAGGTGCTCGCTTGCTACGAATCCGGCGCCAACGCCTGCGTGGTCAAACCCATCGGCTTCCAGCAGCTCATGGCGGTCGTCCGCCAGCTCGGGATCTTCTGGACCCAGGTCAACCGCTCGCCGCCGCCGCCCGGATACGCACCCCTCCGGCCCGTCCGTCGCGAAATCACCAAAGCCTCCTTATGACCACCACGGCCACCTCGAACGCCCCTCCCCCGGAGGTTTCCCGGACGGCGCCCGCAGCGACGCCCGCGCCGGCCCCGGGCGCGGCCCCGAAGGAACTGCGCATCCTTCTCCTGGAGGACAACGCGTCGCACGCGGAAATCGTCGAGCATGTCCTCAAGGAGGGAGGGCTGCGGTTCTCGCTGACGCGCGTGGAGACGCGGGACGCATTTCAAGACCAGCTCGAACGCGCCACCCCCGATTTGATCCTGTCCGATTACGCTTTGCCCTCCTTCGATGGCTACACCGCCCTGACCATCGCCAAGGAAAAGAATCCCGGCCTGCCGTTTATTTTCGTCACCGGCACGATGGGCGAGGAGGTCGCCATCGAAACGCTGAAAAACGGCGCCACCGACTACGTCCTGAAAACACGCCTCGCGCGCCTCGTGCCTTCGGTGAGGCGCGCCCTCCAGGAGGCCGAGGAGCGCCGGGAACGCCGGCGCGCCGAGGAACAGCTGCGCCGCTCGCACCAGCAGTTGCGCGCGCTGACCACCTACCTGCAATACGTGCGCGAGGAGGAGCGCACCCGCATCTCCCGCGAGGTTCATGACGAACTCGGCCAGGCGCTCACCGGCCTGAAGATGGACCTCGCCTGGCTCTCCGGCCACCTCCCGCAGAACGCCCGCGGGCTCCAGCCGAAAATCAAGACCATGTCCTCCGGCATCGACGCGACCATCAACACCGTGCGGCGCATCTCGACCGAACTGAGACCCGGCATCCTCGACAGCCTCGGGCTCGTTGCCGCGATCGAGTGGCAGGCGTCCGAATTCCAAACCCGCACCGGCATCACCTGCAACGTCACCATCACGGTCAGCGAAACCTTGTGGGACCAGGATTTCACCACCGCGTTTTTTCGGATTTTCCAGGAAACGCTCACCAACATCATCCGCCACGCCAAAGCCACGCGTGTCGAGGTGAAGCTCGATGCCGAGAACGGCAGCCTCGTGCTCACCGTGGCGGACAACGGTCGCGGCATCACCGAGGAGGAGATGACCAACACCCGCTCGATCGGCCTGATCGGCATGCGCGAGCGCGCCGCGCTGGTCGGCGGCGACATCGGCTTTCAAAGCGCCCCGGGCAAGGGGACCACCGTCACCGTGCGCATTCCCCTCCCCCGCTCCCCCTCCCCCGCCGGCCCCGCATGAAAATCCTCATCACAGACGATCACGCGGTGGTCCGCCAGGGCCTGAAACAAATCCTCGCCTCCGAATTTAAAAAAGCGGAATTCGGCGAGGCGGCCAACGCCCAGGAATCCATCAAGCGCGTGACCGAACAACCGTGGGACGTCGCCATTCTCGACGTCACCATGCCCGGCCGCGGCGGACTCGAGGTCCTGAAGGACATGAAACAACTCCGTCCCAAGATGCCGGTCCTGATGTTGAGCATGCATCCCGAGGATCAGTTTGCCGTGCGTATGCTCAAGGCCGGCGCCTCCGGCTACATGACAAAGGAAAGCGCCGCGGATGAACTCGTCGGAGCGGTCCGGAAAGTGATTTCCGGCGGACGCTACGTGAGCCCCGCGCTTGCGGAAAAAATGGCCTCCTACCTCTCGATCGACGTGCAGACGCCCCCGCACGAACGCCTCTCGGATCGCGAGTTCCTCGTATTGCGCATGATCGCCTCCGGCAAACCCGTCAGTGCGATCGCCCGGGAACTCTCCCTGAGCGTCAAGACCATCAGCACCTATCGAACCCGCATTCTCGAAAAAACCGGCATGGCAAACAGCGCCGAGCTCACCCACTACGCCATCCAAAATCACTTGGTGGAGTAGCCATTCCCACCCTGTTTCGCGGCCGCCGCCCCCATCTTTTCGCCCATGCATTTCCATCGCTTCGTTTTTCTGGGGTCTCCGCCCCTCACGATGTAGGGCGGCACCCACTTCTGGCCCCACCTGAGTCCGGCTAGGGTTTCGCCCCAAGATATGAGCGCTCTTTTTACTGATCAGCCAAGACGATTGAACAATGGTATGAACGAGGAAAATACATTAATCCCAAATGAGTTGGAATCGCCCCGGGGCGTCACCTCGGTCAACGGCCACCCCCGCTACCGGAATGGGAATGGCACCATTCCTCCGTTCGCCTCGCAGCGGACTGCGAGTCGCCCGCAACCCGCTCATGTCCACGAGAAAAAACCTCAGTTCAATGCGGATGCCGGTTCGTTCATCGATGCCCTGCTCCATCGCTGGTATGTCATGTTCTTCGCCGGGGCCATCATGCTCGCGCTCGGCGTGCTGCTCGGCCTCAAGCTCTGGGGGCACACCTACACCAGCACCGCCCAGTTGATTCGCAACGATCCCTCCGCGATCAGCGAACTGTTCCGCCCGCAGGAACTCGCGACCGCCACCCTCGTCAGCATGATCCAGTCGCCCGAGGTCCTTCAGAAAACCGGTGCGCAACTGAAGCCGCGACTCTCCGCCAAACAGGTCGCCGCCCGTTTGAAGATCAGCTCCGATCACGACACCGATATCACGACGATCACCGTCACCGCCGCCGATCCCGCGACCGCCTCCTCGCTGACCAACCGCTTCTGCGATGAAGCCGTCCGCTACACCCAGGAGATCCAGCGGCAGGAGGCGATCAACGCCGGCGACTACCTCCAGAAGCAGCTCGCCGAGTCCGAGGCCGACCTCATCGCACTGCGCAAATCGATGCCCGCCGCGATCAGCGCCCTGGTGCCCGTCGCCGCCACCGCCCCCAACAAACTCCAGGCCGCGCGCGACGAGCTCACCAATCTCCTGCTCCGCTACACCGACGCTCACCCCCTCGTCCGTGAGCAACGCGCCCGCCTCTCCGCCCTCGCCGAACAGATCGCCGCCAGCCCCGCCGTCGATCTTCAACCCAAACCCGCTCCCGGCGCGGCGGCCGCCCCCGCCACCATCACCTCGCAACACGATTACGAGGTCGCGCTCACCCGGCTGAAGGCCCTTGAGGACAACCATTCCGCGCTCCTCACCCGCAAGCGCCTCGGCGAACTGATCAAGTCCAGTCCCCCCGGCTACCTCCGCATCCTTCTGCCCGCCTCCCCCGGCGACACGATCGCGCAGCGCCCGTGGTTAAAAATCGGCGTGGTCTCCGTCTTCTTCGGCCTGCTCGGCCTTGGCGCCGGCCTCGGCGAAATCCTTTCCCGCGAATTCCTCGACCGCCGCATCAAAACCCTCGCCGACGTCAAACGCGTCACCCAGCTGCCCGTCATCGCCACCCTCGGCGATGTCCGGCGGATGTCCGCCGCCGATCAAAACGCGTGGGCCTTCCGCACCTGGATCGCCTTGCAGGGCCGGCTCACCCAGTCCGCCACGCACGGGCTCATCTGCGGGATCACTTCCTCCCACGCCGGTGACGGACGCTCCACCTGGATCCGTTTGCTCGCGCACGCCGCCAGCCAGTGCGGGTTCCGCGTCCTCACCGTCACCACGGCCCCCGAGGACGCCTACCCGAAAAACCACAAACCCGCCCCCGTCGCCACTCCCCCCGACGACCGGGCGGCACGTCCGGCGTCCGGCACCGCCGTCTCCCCCGAGGATGTCACCACCATCACCACCAACGCACTTTCAACACCCACCCAGGTCGTCGAAAAATTAAAGGCCGACGATGCCCTCTCCATGGTTCACATCCCCCTCCCCGGATGGGTCTGGAACCTCGAACGCCGCAGGCAATGGCAGCACGCCTTGGACCTGTGGCGCAAGATCGACAACATCGTCATCCTCGTCGAACTCCCCCCCGCCTCGGTGCCCGAAGCCGTGCTCCTCGCGGAAAACCTCCCCAACCTCGTCTGGCTCGCCAACAGCGGCCGCTCCGATGCCATGGAAACTCGCACTCAACTGGACACGCTGCGCCATGCCCGCAGCAACCTCGTCGGCTCCGTGCTCAACCACGCGCCGTCTTCCTTCTTCAGCGGACGCTTCGCCCGCTGGATGGGCTGCTGGGCCGTCTTCGCCGCGCTCAGCCTCGCCTCGCCCGGTGGTTTGATCGCCCAGGAAACCGGCACCTCCCCGTCGTTTATGAACGCCCCGCCCCCCGAGGTGCCGTTGACGGCAAGTCCCGCCGTGCAACCGCCTCCCCCGGCGGACGTGCCGCCCGCCGACGACGCACCGCGCTCCTTCTCCGTCAGCTCCAAGGCCGCGCGCGCGCCCTGGCAGCAACGCCTCACCCTCGGGCCCGGCGACATCCTCAACCTCAGCCTCTTCGGTTCGCCCGATTTCACCCGCAAGGAAGTTCCCATCGGCCCCGACGGGCGCATCAACTTCCTCGAAGCCCAAAACGTCATGGCCGCTGGCCTCACCGTCGACGAACTCCGCGAACGTCTCACCGAGGAACTCGGCAAATTCCGGCGCGCCCCCCAGCCCATCGTCCAACCCTTCGCCTACCGCAGCAAAAAATACGTCGTCCTCGGCAAGGTCGTCGAAAAAGGCGTCTTCACCCTCGAACGCCCGATCACCATCATTGAAGCGGTCGCCCGCGCCCGCGGTCTTGAGACCGGCCTCGCCGACCGCAACCTCGTCGAACTCGCCGATTTCTCCCGCAGCTTCCTCGCCCGCGGTGGCAAACACCTGCCGGTCAATTTCGAAAAACTCTTCCTTGAGGGCGATCTCACGCAAAACATCCCGCTGGAACCCGACGACTACCTCTACTTCCCCGCCAGCGATCTCCGCGAAGTTTACGTGCTCGGCGAAGTGCTGCAGCCCGGCGCGCAGGTCTTCAACAACGGCTCCGGCGCCATCGCCGCCATCGCCGCCCGCGGCGGCTTCACCGACCGCGCCTGGAAGAAACGCCTCCTTGTCATCCGCGGCTCCCTCAACTCTCCGCAGACGTTTATCGTGAACGCTCATGACGTCCTCGCCGCCAAGGCGCCCGACTTCAAACTCCAGCCCAAGGACATCATCTACGTCAGCTCCCGACCCTGGATCCGCGCCGAGGAACTCCTCGACATCGCCGCCACTGCCTTCGTCGAGGGCGCCGTGGTCGGCCTGACCGGCGCCCATCTCTACTCCAACGACTGATGAACGCCCCCATGCCTTCCATGAAAACACTCCGCTTGAGCCTCCCGGCCCGCCTCCTCGCCGGCTCGGTCCTCACGTTGATCATCGCCGGCTGTGCGTCGCGCACCGGTCCCGTGCAGCCCGCCCCGATCGCCGCCCTCACCACCCCGGTATCCGCCGCCGGACGCCCGTCTCTCGACGCCGCCCTCCTGCAACGCCCCGCCGAACCGTTCCGGCTGGGCCCCGGCGACGAATTGGAAATCGAGGTCCTCGGTGACGTCGCCACCCGCGCCCGCGTCGTCGTCGGTCCCGACGGCAAGATCTACTTCTACGTGCTGCCCGGTCTCGATGTCTGGGGCCTCTCGCTCGCGGAAACGCAACAGCTGATCTCCCGCGAACTGCAAAACTTCGTCCGCGAGCCGCAACCGGTTTCCCTCACCCTCCTCAACGTCCAAAGCCAGCGCGTGTGGGTGCTCGGCCGCACCACCAAGCCCGGCGTCTATCCGATCACCGGGCCCACCCGGTTGCTCGAGGCGATCTCCCTCGCCGGCGGCCCCGTCTCCGCCTCTTCGTTCACCTCGCTCACCAGCGCCACCGGCATCGGGTCGCGCGGCGCCACCGACGAAGCCGCCGACCTCAGCCGCAGCTTTGTCATCCGCCAGGGCAAGGTGCTGCCGGTTGATTTCAACCGCCTGCTCCGCGACGGCGATCTCTCCCAGAACATCTATCTCCACTCCGACGACTTCATCTACCTGCCGTCGGCCCTGGCGCAGGAAGTCCATGTGCTCGGTGCCGTCGGCCAGGCGCGCACGGTCAACTACACCAGCAAACTCACGCTCGCCCAGGCCGTCGCCACCGCCGGCGGCTCGATCCCCAACGCCCACACGACCCACGTCGCCATCGTTCGCGGCTCGCTCACGGAACCGCAGATTTCCATCGTCGACTACAAAGGGATCGTTCACGGACGCACCCCCGACGTCCTGCTCGAGGCCAACGACATTGTTTACGTCCCCTTCACGCCCTACCGCACGCTCACCCGCTACGCGAATCTGATTCTCGACACGTTTGCCCGCACCGTCGGCGCCAACGAAGGTGCCCGCGCCTTCTCCGACGAAGACGTCTCCATCTCTGTCAGCGTGGGCACCGGTGGCACCGGCGGCACGGGCGGCGGCGGCACGCCTTAATCGTATCCGAAATAAAAATACAACCTACGGAGGACTGATCCCTCCCCCGTGGCCCTGAGCGTGAGCTCAGGTAAGGCAGGCGCCCCTTTTCGGGCGCCTGCCTTTTTTCCGCCCTCACCCCCTTCGCCACCAGCCACCGGCCACCAGTCATTGGTCATTCGTCATTCGTCATTCGTCATTCGTCATTCGTCATTCGTCATTCGTCATTCGTCATTCGTCATTCGTCAT
>JAQSWS010000160.1 GCA_029266495.1 Rariglobus sp.
GCGGGGTTCTTGGTGGCGACCGTGGCGCGCAGGGTGTATGTTCCGTAGGGCAGGCCGCTCACTTGAAACAGCTTCACCGGATAGGCCGGGCTTGTCGCGGAACAATCGACGGACGGCGGGGTGGCGCCATCGACGCTGACGTTCAACTTGCCGAGGATGGCGTCTTTCTTGGCGTAGAGGCTCGCCCCCGTTCCGGTGAAGGTGAACTCCACATAATTCCCGACGGTGGAGGACACGGACTTGGTGGAGTTATAGAAACCGACGTCGGCGGCATGGGTCCAGGCTCCCGAGTAAGACACCGACACACCGGGGGCGTTATCGGTGATCACCGGGGCGGTTGCGCCGCCCACCAGCGCTTGGATGAAGTCGATGGTGACCCGGTTTCCCGTGGCGGCCGGATCCTTGGTGGCGACCGTGGCCCGCAACGTGTAGGTCCCGGGAGGGAGACCATTGATCTCATACAGCTTCATCCGATAGTCGAGGGACAGGCCTTGGGCGCCGGAGACGGGGGAGAAGCAGTTCACAAGGACCGGTGTTCCTCCGTTGATGCTGATGCTGAGTTTTCCGTGGTCTGCTTTCTTGTGGCCGTAAAGGCGAACGCCGGTGCCGGTGAAGGTGAACTCGACGTAGTTTCCGACGACGATCGATTCCGCCTTGGTCCTGGCATAGGAATAATCATCCGCGGCGGACATCGCCCAGGTGCCGGCGTAGGAGCCGGCGGTGTTATCGATGACGGTCGCGACCGGAAGCGCCGGGGGTGGGACCGGCGAGACTTGGAAGTAGTCAATCCCCACATAGTTTGTCGTCGCGACCGGGTTTTTCGCGGCAACGGTGAAGCGCAGCGTATGGGTGCCGTTTGGCAGGCCGGTTGCCCGATACAGTTCGACGCGCGGCATGTCCACGGGCCAATAACAATCAACGGTCGCGGAGGTGGGCCCGCCGTTGAGGCTGACATCGAGCTTTGCCTGGGTGGGGCTTTTTTTGCCGTAGAGGCTGATGTGAGTGCCGGTAAAGGTCACCTGCACCCAATGACCGATCTGGTCGGTCGCCGATTTTGTGGAGTTCTGGAATGTCGCGTCGTTGGTCGCGTGTGACCAGCCGCTGCCGCCGTAGCTCACGGTGTAGCCGCCTGACGAGCCGGCGGGGTTGTCGATGATCGTGACCGGAGCGGGAGGTGGATTGCCGCCGTCGACGACTTCGTGCGCCCCGATGTCCGGGTGGCCGCCCGCGTAGAGGGGATTGCCCCAAAGATCCACGCCGCCGTTGTTCGATATGACTTTGCCCTGGTTGATGCACGGGGAAGTGGACTGGAGTTTGAACGGACTGGTGTTCACGGTCAGGAAACCGTCCGCAACGGGTCCGGCCGGCATGGGGCCGACGAACTTCGGATCCGCGACCAGTTTATAGGGGTCGGTCAATTCCGGCTCGTGGCCATAATAGCAGTTGTTCGAGAACCATGAAGCCGGCGGGTAAATGGCGGCCGTGAAATGGAAGATGTTGTTCGTGTAATACGCCGCCGGAGTCCCCGTGAACTTAAAGCCTTCGGGGCGATTATTGTAGAACGTGTTGTTGTAAGCGTGGAGAGAGCTGATGCCCAGCACGGGGAACACGGCGAACTGGCAGCCGCTGCCGGTGTTGCGACCATCGTTAACGCTCAGGTTGTAGCGGTAGATGACCGTTTTCTGCAGGTCGGCTCCGCCCGACTTTTTCGGCATGATGATCAGCACCCCGCCGTAGTTGTCGTGGGTGTAGTTGTATTGGAACGTGTGGGAGCCCGAGGTCCCGTAATCGACATCGAAGGCCTGGCCGTCGCCATCGGCGCCGTTCGTGTATTCGTTGCGGGTGCGGGCGACCTCGTTGAATTCGAACAGCGTTTCATTGGTGAAGTCGCAGGTCCACATGCCGGCGATATATTTGTAGCCGGCTCCATTGATGCCGGCGTCGTAGCCTGCATTGCGCCTGACGACGGGAGCGCTCGCCCCGTTGAGCACGATGTGGTCGGCACCGAGCTGATCGAAGATGTTATCTTCGATCCGAAGATTGGTCATGCGCCACGCCAGGCTTGATTGAAGGAGATACGGAGGGGCCTTGATGTAGATTCCGGGACCCGTGGTGTCATAGATCTCGTTGTCCTGGATCAGCACGTCGTCGATCTGCGAGCGGACCGTGCCGTTTTCATGGGTGATGATGTAGATGGCGGCGTTGGCCTTCAGAGCCGGATCCGCCGATGCGCTTCGAATGTCGTGAATCTTGTTCCTCAGGATTTGGATGCCTTTGAACGTTCCGTCGCCGTTATAGTTCAGGCGGATGCCGTCGCGGATGCCATCGGACGCGGCCCAGTTGGTGATCTCGAAATCCTGGATGGTGATATATGATTTGGCCCACAGCGAAAACACCTGCGGGGCGCCACCGCCGCTGATGTGGGGAAGCGGGTCGGTCGCAGGGCCATAGGCTCCAAAGACGACCGGGGCGCCCGGAGCGCCCTTGCCCCAGAAGCTGATTGTTCCGGTCCATGATTGTCCTCGCCTGAACAGCACCTGGTCGCCGGGCTGGAAGCTGACGGTGTTGACCTTCGAGTTGCTCGCGATGCTTTTCCACGCGGCCGTGGTGCTGGTGCCGGGGTTGTTTTCGCTGCCGTTAACGGCGTCGACGTAGTAGGTGGCCGCCATGGCTGCGGAGAGCGGGCAGACGAACAATCCCGCGAGGACAAGGAGTCTTCTTACGCGAGACGGTGTGGGTTCGCATGAGGGGGCATGCGCAGGTATCGGTCTGACACGGGTGGGTTTCATCGGGGTGATGAGCGCATTGTGAATTGCCGCCATGATCGCGGTCCTGCGCGGGATCGCGGGTGACGGTGCCGGGTGAACGCAGCGAAGCGCACGACGACGGCAGGGGTAGGGGACGAACGGGAGAATCGATGACGAGATTCTGGACACAACGAGCCGGGCTACTTAACCGTTAAGCATGCCCCGCCCGAATTTGCGTGAGCTCGCCCGTGAGCTCGGACTATCGAACGCAGCCGTCTCGATGGCGCTACGGGATGATCCGCGCATCAGCAAGCAGACGACCGCTCGCGTAAAGGCGCTCGCGATGCGGCGCGGCTACTATGTGGATCCCGTCGTGGCGGAGGGCATGTCGCGGGCACGGCGAAAGGATTTTTACCAAGAGACGGTCGTGTGGGTCTTGAGCAGGCCTCCGCAGAAACAGCCCTGGCTGAAGGACCTGTTTGCCGCGGCGGAGGAGCGCGGGCGCATGCTGGGCTACCGGATTGAATATTGCACCTTGGACGCCGCCAGCGGGAAGCGGGGGTTCAAGCATCTCGCGAAGGTCTGGCAGGCGAAGGGAATTCACGGGGTGCTCGTGGGCCCCTTGGACAACGCGCTCTCGGATCCGCCTTTCCCCTGGGAAGACTTCAGCTGGGTGACGATTGGCCAGAGCCTTTTGTCTCCCGAGCTTCACCGGGTTGGTCGCGACTACGACAAAGACATTGCCCGCGGCATCAAGTGGCTGCGCGAGCAGGGTTGCCTGCGACCTGGCTTCGTTGAGCACCCGATGAGTCATCATTTGATGGGACTGCCGATGTTGCGGGCTTCGCTGGTTTATTATCATCAGCATTCGCCGAAGCGCACGGACGCCTTCCATAAGGTCGACTTTGACCGCCCTGCGGAGTTTGAGCGGTGGTTGAAGAAAAATCGTTTCGATTCGCTGGTTGTGAGTGCGTGTTTGTATGACCCGACGGATGTGTTTTTGCGGCTCTGCATGCCCATGCCTCACGTGGTGTTGTCTCCCAGCGAAACAGAGCCTTGTGGCGTCGGTTACGTGCCGAATTACGCCAGCATGGGTAATTCGGCGATGGGTCTTTTGCACCGCACGGTGTTCGTCAGCTCCGGCTGGCGAAAATGCGAAGCCTGGCCGGCTAAACCTGTTTAAGGTGTCTGACTGAGGACGTTTAAGACGATGCCCGGGGTGAGGAGTTCGGGGAGGATGACGGGGTCGGGCTTGCCGGGGAGGTAGATCAGGTTGAAGGGGACGGCGCTGCGGTTCCACTTGGCCAGTTCGGTGGTGATCAGCGGGTCTTCATTCGTCCAGTCGGCGCGGAGGGTAATCACGTTTTTGTCGCGGAAGGTTTGGAGGACTTCCGAAGAACTGAACACGACTTTTTTGTTGGTCTGGCAGGTGAAACACCAGCGGGCCGTGAAATCGACGTAGACCGGTTTGCCGTCGGTGACCGCTTTCGCGACCGCTTCGGCGCTCCAGGGCTGCCAGACTACGGCGGGCGGGGTCGTTGGCGTGGGCGCGCCGGGGGTTTGCGGCCAGCCAAGCCAGGTGCCGAGGATGAGCAGGCTGAGGCCTCCGATAATGCCGAAGCGGGCGCGGGCTGGTTTGGCCCCGTAGGTGGCGTAGCGTCCGT
>JAQSWS010000099.1 GCA_029266495.1 Rariglobus sp.
CGTCGGCGCCCAGAACTGGTCCCGCGACACCCTGGCGTTCCAGACCAATTCCATCGTCGCCGAGCGCGATGCGAAGGTCCTTTCGCTCAATGTCCACCTCGGCGGACGCCAGGCCCGCCACGAATCTCACAGCCGCCTCCTCGGCCCCGGCGCTCACTCCGAGATGCTCGCCCTGACCGTCGCCAACGGCGCCCAGGAGTTCGACCAGCGCACGCTCCAGACGCATGTCTCGCCCAACACCACGTCGAACCTCCTCTACAAAAACGCGCTCCTCGACACGGCAAAGACGATTTTCTCCGGCCTGATCATCGTCGAACCCGACGCTCAGAAGACCGACGCCTATCAGAAGAACCGTAACCTGATGCTCTCCGACGAGGCCGAGGCCCACAGCCTCCCCGGCTTGGAAATCCAGGCCAACGACGTCCGTTGCAGCCACGGGTCCACCAGTTCGCGCATTGAGCCCGAGCAGGAGTTCTACCTCCAGTCCCGCGGCATCAATCCCCAGGCCGCCAAAGAAATGCTCGTCTTCGCCTTCTTCGAAGAAGTCCTCAACAAACTCGAAAACGAAGATCTCCATGCGTCCCTCCGCACATTGATCGAATCGAAGTTCAAAAAGTAACGCCGCTCTCATTGTCGCCCCCCGCGCCGCCCTGTGCGTCGCAGCAAGACAGGCCGCATTTCCCGCGGCCTGTCTTTTTTATGCTCATCGGTCGGCAATTACTTCTTCTCGGCCGGCCACTTTGATCCCACGCCGCTTCCGCCTGACTTCATTCGCTGCACCGCCTCGTTCAACCCGCGCTGGATTTCAGCCATCGGCGTCCAGGTATAATAATTCCCATACGTGTGAATCGCGCCGGCGGGTGTGACATGGATATACATGCCTTTTTTTGCCGCGCTTCGCATCGCCGCGAAGGCGGCCTCGTGCGCGCGCAAACTCGCGGGCAACGCCGCCAGGTCCACGTCCGTATCGATCCGCACATGGACCCATTCCATGGGCGGCCCATTCCTGACCGTGAACGCATGCATCCCGTAATTGCCCCACGTGTCGGTCACCTTCCACCGTTCCCCACCCGCATCCAGTTCCACGATCGGCGTCAACGCCTGCTTGATCGCGACCTGCTCCGCCGCCGTCCCCGCCCGCCAATCCTTCGTTTCCAAATCATAAATCCAGTCCGTTGACCATTCCGCCGTCAGGGCCGTCGGCGACAGTTTAATCAACCGGCGGAACTCTCTCCCGGCCACATCCCAACGCGACTCCGCCGGGCTTCGGCGACTGCTCGCCAGCAACCGCCAGCTTTGCGTCGCGACCGTGTATTCCCCGATCCCCCAAAGCGGTTCGCCCTTTTTCAGATAGTCCTCCTCGAGTCGGCCGCGCGCAGTGTCCACCTCGTGGTTGTAGAGAAACGAAAAATAAACCGTCCCCTTCAGAACTTTAACATCGTAAATGATATTCACCGGGAACGGCGGGGTCAGCGTCGTCCACGTCCCTGCGCGCCGATCATAGAGCCGCATCAGTTCGCTGAAAATCGAGAGCCCCGCCTGGCGGCGACCCAGCGCCCGCACCACCAGCATGTCGTCCGTGATGTCCGCGCCCGCGAGGGTGGTGCGAGCCACGGAGTTGATCGCCAGCGTGACTCCGCCCGAATCCTTGTCTTCGTGCGACACCACGTCCAGCGGCCGGCCTTGCGGACCGATTTTGAAAAACACCGTGCGCCCCAATCGTGTATGGCGAGCCGAGCACCAGCTATCATTTCCATCGCGAAACTTCAAATAAGCCAGATTCCACGATTTCGTCGGATCGCTCGCATCCGGATTTTGTTCATCTGGAAACAACCGCCCCGCGTCCCCAAACAGAATCGCCGGCGTGGCCGAGACGCGATCCTCCTGCTGCGACTTCGCCAGCTCGTCTTCCAAAAACTTCAACCACTCCGTCGCGTTCAGCGCGGAGGGTTTGTCGCCTGCGACGCCCTTCAACGCCTCGCTCAGCACCGGCTCCACCCGCTTGATGGCCGCCACCATCCGTTGCAGGTCTTCATCGCGAAGCCCCGTCCTCTTCAGCGTGTCGCTCCAATTCAGCAGGCAAGCCGCGCCCCGTTTTTGGATCAACGCCACCTTCCGCTCCAGATTTCTCAAATCAAACTCCCGCACATCGGCCAACGAATGCCAGTTCGATCCGGTGCCTGGTCCCACCGACCAATACGCCTTCCATGGATCAGGCAAAAAACCTGTCTCCCGTCGCGAAGCCCGCAACGCATTGCCATACCAAGGCCCCCATGGTGTCTCATCGTAGTTTACACCGGCCTCTTTGCCCCGGTCGTAAGCGTTGCCCCAGATCACGCCCGCCCAGGCGCCATCCGCCTCCAGCAACCCGCCCACTTGTTCTTTCAACTGCCGCCGCGAGACCTCCCGCGGCCCCGGTAACAGGTCGTGGCTCAGCCAAGCCAGCCCGAGGAACCGCTCCTCCGCATCCGTCGATTTCGCCAGCCGCCTGGCCAGCCGTCCCCACGCCTGCGACGATCTCGACGACACTCTGCCCATCTGCGCATCGCCCACCTTGTGCACGCCCGACCACACCGGGTGACCCGCCATCGCCGGCTTCTCCGACCGCGCCAGGTGCAACACCCTCAACACCTCCTCTTGAAAGCGCGCCTCGTTCGGCTCCCACCAGGGTAACAACCGGCAGCGGATTACCAACAACGTGTGGTATGCCGTCGCAAACCCGCCCGCCTTCGCCGTCGCCAATGCCTCCGCATTCACCGCCAGCAGGCGTCCGCGCAACGCGTTCAACTCCGTGCCATATTTGCGCTGATAAGAAAGTGCCTCGCCTAATTGCAGCGGCAGCGTCGCCGCATCCCAAACCCCGCCCGCCAGCCAGCGATCATAATCCTGCCCGCCGAATTTTTTGTCCGTCCGGTGCAGCGTGCGCGCATACCACTCGATCATTCCTTCCGCTTGCTCCACGTAATCCTCAAATGCCAGTTCCTCCCGCGCAGATTTCCCCGGTTCTCCCAAGATCAGCGGAGCGCACTCCGCCTCCACCCGCTCGCGGGTTCTTGCGGGCGGTTGCAGGCTATAAGTGCGCTCCGTCAGGACCTCGTGTGGCAGCATCACCCGCCTCACCGCGGTTTCCACCCGCTGGCGCAGCACCGCGTCATCCTGCAAACCCAGCGCCCACGCCGCCTCCGCCGTCACCTGCGCCTCGCCCCATAACCGGCGTTTCGAAAACGCCCTGCTCTTTTCAAAAAAAGCCTCCGCTTCCGCCTCCGGTTTCCAGTCGCCGCCCGTCACCGCGAGCAATCCGGCAATCTCCGCGGCCGCCGCCCGCACCAACGCGACGGGATCTTTGGCCGCCCCTTTTGTCCGCACCGTGTTGATCGCTCCACCCGCGTTGGTTTCCACTTTCAAGTTCAAGGTATTCTCCGCCTCCCGCCTGCCGTCGCCCTCGATCACTTCGACCGAGCCCGAGATCAGCCGGCTACTGCTCAAAAGAGTCCGGTTCGTGTCGTCCGCCTCCACCCGCAACCGGTCCAGCTCCCGTCGCTCCACCAAAAACACCCCGGGCAACCGCGCCAGCTGCGCCGACAATAACAACGTCAGACGTCGCTCGGTTTCCCGCGCCGTCGGACCCGTGGTGGACGCCGTCAACGGCACCACCGCCACCAGCTTCGCCTCCCCCGGCCCCATGAATATCCGTGGTCCGTCCGCCACCACCTGGCTCACCATCGTGTCCACCCAACTCTCCAATGCCGTCGCATCCCACACCGTCACCTGCACCGACGTCACCAAACCCGTCGCCACGCTCACCACCCGCGTTTCCAGAATGGATGACTTCCCCTGGCGGCTCAGTTGCAACACCACCAACGCATCCGCCCCGAGCAATCCACCCAGCCGCTTATTTTCCGACGGACTCCGGCCGAACCCTTCGATCAACGCCCGCTCGCCCGCAATCCGTCGCACATCCGCCCGCTCCAAAACCGTCGCGCCCGCCAACCCCGACAGCTGCACCGCCAGCAGCGCCTCCGCGTTTTCCACACCAGGTGAAAGCGGCACGATCGCCAGCTTCGTAGGCCGCACCAGTTCACGCACGGTCGCCGCCGCGCCACCTGCGGACACGGGAGCTCCACTCGCCAGCATAGCCATCAGCTCCTCCTCCACCATCCCGCTCTTCGACATTTGGCGGTCGTGTCCTGTCTTCGCGGCGACGCGCTCCTTGAATGAAAAGGCCCCCGGCTCCGGCGCTCCCGCCTTTCTCAATAACTGGAAACTCGTTTCATCCCCCAGCAGATCCGCCCAGCGAATCGCCAGATTCTCCAGCCCGTCGGCCCCAGCCCCGCGATTCAACAACACGGCCACGGCTTCCGGCTCACCCTTGATCACCGCCGTCACCAAGGGCGTCACCCGATAGCCCGTCAGCCAGCTCTTCTCATCCGCCAGCCGCATACTCGGCACGTCCACCGCGGCCCCCCGGTCCAGTAACCGTTGCATGATTGCCAGGTCTCCCTGGCCCGCCGCCCTCGCCAGCGCGGTCACGCCCTTCCAATGCCCGTCCAACGAGGGAAGATTGAGCGCCAAAACATGATCCACGCACTCAAGCCGTCCGCTCGCCACCGCCAGGCTCAACGCCCGTGTCCCGCCATCCGTGCCTCGCAGGGAAAACCCCAGCCGCTCGAATTCCTTCACCAGGTCGAGTTGCCCGTGTTCCAACCCTCCCTCCCAGCTCTCGTTTTTCCTAAGCAACTCCGCCCGCTCCGCCTCCGTCAACTTCGCCCAGATCCTCAATAAACTGTCCTTGTCTCCAAACGTGCCCGCCCACGCCAACGGAGTCTGGCCATCCATCACCGTAACCACATTCACCCCGCGTTCGATCAACACCGCCGCCGTCTCCGGCCGCCCCGCCTGCATCGCATGAAAAAGCGCCGTCCGCTGCACCGGCTTCGGCGTTCTCGGCCTGGTTGTCGGCCAACCATCCATCCGATTGATGTCCGCACCCTCATCCAACGCCCGGTTCACCCCCGCGACGTCACCCAGCCGCGCCGCGTCCACTAACCTGACAAACAAGGCCGTCTCCGGCGTATCCTTCTGCTCGGCTGCCGTTGCTCCCGCGACCATCCCAATCATCAACGCCAACGCGCCAAGTTGAAAAAAACACAGGTTTCTAAACATAAGGATTTTCAGGTGTCTGCCGGAGCCAGACTGCCAGTTTCAATAGTCTGCAACGATGAAGACGATCCATCTCGTGAATTCATTGGTGAAATCTTCAAAAAAAATGAATCCCTTCTTCGCCGCTGCTTGCGAACGCCCGTTCCACCGATAACTAGTCTCAACAACACTTTTCCGGCTACTCGCTATTTTCCCACCCATGTCCTCCAAAGAACGCACGCTCTCCCGCGAAGTTGTCGCCACCCAGATTCCCTCGGGCGACAAGCACACGCTGTTCGCCAACACCAAGCTCTTCATCCATCAGACGCTCGGCGGCAGCTTCACCGTGCAGACCGATTTCGGTCTCTTCCGCATCGACGGCAAAGACGGCGACGCGATTGGTGAACAGGTCATCACCGACAAGGTCGACTCCGCCACCTTGGCCGACGGCGCCCCCGATCCCGAAGCCGTCTGGGACCAGCTCAAAAAAGTCTACGACCCCGAGATCCCCGTTAACATCGTGGATCTGGGTCTCGTCTACTCGATGGATGTCTCCAAAAACGAGGCGCCCGAAGGCGGCTACAAAGTCGATGTCGCCATGACCCTCACCGCCCCCGGCTGCGGCATGGGTCCCGCCATCGCCGAGGATGCCAAAGGTAAAATCCTCCTCGTCCCCGGCGTCGCCGCCGCCGACGTCCGCATCACCTGGGAACCCGCCTGGAACCAGTCGATGATCAGCGAAGAAGGCAAAATGAAGCTCGGCCTGATCTGAGTAGGCCGCCTGCTCGCAGGCGCTCCGTCCCATGGAGCCCGGACCTCCCGGTCCGGGCCTTTTTGTGCGTCCGCCGCCCTACCCCTTGGGCAGTTCAAACCAGAACCGGCTGCCCTTGCCCGGACCGGACTCGACACCCACGCACCCTCCCATGCGTTCGAGGCCTTTGCGCACAATCGCGAGCCCGATGCCTGAACCCTCATAGGAGGTCGGCGTGTGCAAACGCTGAAAAATCTCAAAAATCACCTTATGGGCCTCGGGGGTGATGCCGATCCCCTGATCTTCAATCCATAGCCGCACCACCGGAGGCTCAGTCCCGGATTGAGCGGGGGCTGATCCCTGATACGAGGACCGCGCCAGGCAATTCGCCGGCACCATTCGCACCTCACTCCACACGCGGACCCTGGGCACCGCCCCCGACGCGACGAATTTAACCGCGTTGCTCAACAGATTTGTCAGGCACTGGCTCAAGATTGCTTCATGCCCGATCATCGGCAGCAGCGGACTTTCTATCACGATCTCCGCCCGGGGCGACGAAAACTCCGGGCGCTCTTTCACCAGATCGCGCACCAGCAGATCGACGCTCACCTTCTCCCGTTTGATCGGCTGGCGGATCACCTGGCTCAGGCTGAGAACATCCTGGATCAAACTGTCCATCCGCGCCGCCGCTTTTACCACGCGACTCAAAAGTTCGCCCGCCAACGGCCCGACTTCCGCCTGGGGCATCTCCAATACCATCTGGGTAAATCCCTGGATCGCGCGGATCGGCGCACGCAAATCGTGAACCAGGCTGTAGGAGAACGCCTCCAACTCGCCCATCGACGCACGCAGTTGCGCGGTGCGCTCGGCGACCGTTTGCTCTAGGCTGTCGGCATGCACGCGGAGCTGCTCCTTGGTTTCCATCAACGATTGCGACACCAGTTCACGCTCGGCGACTTCAAGCATCAACTGCGCGGTCGTCTTCTCCGCTTCCTCCCTGAGTTCGTGCTGACGCAATCCACCGAGCAGCAAGGCCTCGTTCATCGCCGCGGCGTTTTGATGAAAGTGAAGAGACCGGGTCATCTGGATGATCACCCGTTCCGGTTGCGCCTCCGCATTCAGGGCCGGCCACATCGCATAAACCCAGTAAACATCGGCGGAGTCCGGCGCCTCGGGCACCATCTGGGTTGCGAACTCCCCCGTTTTATAAACCCGGTCCAGCAGCGGCACACAGTGTTCACCGTTCGACACAATTTCGGCAAAACGTTTTCCGACCAGTTCCTCCTGTTTCTGCTGCAACAAACGACAAAAGGCGGCGTTCACAAAACATACCCGATGGTCGGAGCCTTCGACTTCGACCATCGGCAGGGGCGCCCGTTCGATGATGGGCGCAGACCGGCTCCGCAGGTCCGGTGCCGGATCGGTTCTGCGAGAGGTAGGTCCGGCGTCCATGGTATGGTTCCTATTTCAACGCCTTCGGCTCCGGCGCGATTTCCTTCCCTGTCCCGACCTGCTCCGGAAGACCCGTGGTCATGCGTGTGAAGTCGGTGCCGCGGGGACTGATCACCTCCAGGCCCTTTTCGGTGATCACGTATTCACGGATGTCTTTGCTGTGGTTGCCGCCGCGCATTTTGATCACGACAAGAATCTTCCTCAACTGTCCGTCGATCTCCACGTAGCGCAGCCGGATGATGTCATCGGTGAGAAACGAGATCGCATAGCGGCTGAAGTGAAACGACTCAAACGTGTCCTCCACCTCGACCGTGCTGACAATCGTCACGCCCGCGCCCGTGAGCGCCGCAATCATGCGATAAAGCGACTCGCGAAAATCCATGCGGAACCCCGGCGCCAGCGCCATCTCGAAGCCCACCAAGGAATCAATCACCAGCCGGCGCGCCCCCGTTCGTTTCACCGCGTCGAGGATCTCCTGCATGGTTTCGTCCACCGAGAGGTCGAGCGGACGCAGGTAAAGCAACTCGAGCATCCCCGCGTCCAACTCCTTCTGTAAATCCATCCCCAGACTGGCAGCCCGTGCGGTGTATTTCACCGGCCGCTCCTCAAAGATGACGATGATCCCCGGCTCGCGCTTGCGAAGGCCGGCGGCGATGAACTGCGTGGCGAGCACCGATTTTCCCGTGCCCGAAGGGCCGGCCACCAGCAGGCTGTCGCCCTCGGGAATCCCGCCACCCAACAACGTGTCGAGCTCAGGAATGCCCGAGGAAAGGCGTCGATTGCCATGTGCATGTTCCACCTCCCCCACGAGACCCAGGGTTCGTGAAAAGGCCTGCAACCCGGCATTTCCGATCCGTATGGTGTGCAAGCCCGGCACCGAGGCCTGCCCTCGAAGTTTCATGATTTGCAACTTCCGCACCACCGAATTGCGCTCCACCGCTTGCGACAGCCAGAAGAGTCCGTCGGCCACCGTGAACACCGGGTTGTCCCGCAACTCGCCCTCCGTGTATTCGCCGATCAAAAACGTCGTGGCCTGATAACTCGTGAGCAGCATGGCCAGTCGCTGGACAAACGACTGCAGCTCCATTTCCGCCATGCCTCCGCTCGGCATTTTTCGCAAAACCGTGCGAAACGAGTCCACCACCACGACCCCGGGATTGGCCGTCTCCACCTGGCTCGCAATCTCCGTGAGGACCGCGTCCAAATCCTTTCCCATGACAGTCTCGCTCAAGTTGATGAAGCGAACGGAGTCGTTCAGCTTGGCCTCGTCGAAGAACGAATACTGCTGCTGGTAACGCAGCATTTTAATCGCGGGCTCACCGAGAACCGTGAAATAGAGCGCGGGACGTTCCGACGTGGCGTTGGTGAACACGAACTGATGCGCCAGTGTGGTTTTCCCGCAGCCCGGCGATCCCGCGATGATGTTGAACGAAAACTCCGGAAGACCGCCCCCCAGAATTTCGTCGAGCCCCCGGACACCGGTCGGGAGCTTGCGGATGGTGACTTTGCCGGCTCTGGCCGGGACGTTGACCACGCGTTTCAGCGCGCCGGCTTTAGGTGTTTTTTTCATAGCTGATCGTTCTTTCCGTATTCCGGACCCTTAAGCGCCGCCTTCGGCCATACATCCTGCACAAGGCGCAACGTAAGCGTTTCGCCGATAAAAGTGACCAACAACGCGAGCAAACTCTCGATCAGGGCGGTGCCACCGCGGGCGGCCTCCTCCGCCCCCACCCGGGCCTCGAGTTCCGCCGAAAACTCCAAAGATCCGTCCGATCCGATGCGCAGCTCGCCCAGCCAGGGCACCTTGGTCTTGGCCAGCACCAAGGCCCGCGACAATACGGAACGAAAACCGACGACACCCGTGAGCACCGACAAGGACCGTCGCAGCTTCTCACATACGCGAAAAGCCGCCCGGGCGTCCGTGTCTGAGATGCTCTCCGCCAGGCGCTCCTCAGAAATGATGTGTTGGGTAATGTAGAGCATTTCTGCTTGGTCGCTTCATATCTCCCCTCGGACAGGAGCGATACATCAGGGTATGAACGAAATCAATTTAGCAACATCACTTGATTCGTCTCAATCATCTGCCTGCTAAATCAACGCGCATTCAGGGAAAATCTCTCGCCCAACTTATGGCTGCTGTCGGTCGCAATCTGCTTCCCGTGAACATCGACTGCGGGCGCTTCGCACAGCACCCAATAGTCGTGGAGAACTTTCACCAGCACGCGAAGTTCACCCGGAGAACTCGGCTTCACGTGATATGAACTGGCGCCCAGCAGATAGGCCTTCTTGATGTCGTCGTTATCCTGCGAACCCGAAAGAATCACCGTGGGGATGATCGCGGATTCAGGGTTCTTTTTAAGATGTTCCAGCACCGCGAATCCATCAAGGCCGGGCATCTTCAAATCGGTGAGCACAAAGTCGGGATACGGATGATCTCTCCGGTCGGCATATTTCCCCTCCCCCTTTAAATAAGCCACGGCTTCATGGCCGCTATCCGCGGTCTGTATCCGTGAAGTGACTCCCACCGCTTTAAATGCCATTTTGATCAGCAGGAGATCATTGGGATCATCATCGACTACTAGAATCGTTGGGTTGGCATTTTTCATGGGTAAAGGTGGGGTCGAAAGAACCCCCGCAGTGTCCTCTCTAAAAACGGGTAAAGCAAGAGGCTCTCGTTTACGACCCGGTCATTTCGCGTGAAGACCCACAACCGGAACAGCAAGTTCTCGCAGGAGCTTCCAAGCCGCCCGAGAGCGCTTAAGCAACAAGCCCCGTTCAAAGATCATGGAATCCCCCACGCAATGGACGTTGATGGATTCTCTATTCAGATAGACATGAAATCCCGGTTCGCCGCCGGGAAAAGTCCGCGGTCGCTGACACTGACTATAACATGAGCGCTCCGCCTGCCCCGGCATGAGATGTCTTCATAATGCAGCAATAAATAGCGTATCCCTCAAATTAATGAGTGCGCATCAGTTCGCTGAGCACCTAATGTCCGCGCCTCCACCATCCTCATGACGCCCGCCGAAACCGCCGCCTATCTCGACCAGATTCTCGCCCCGCTTCACCAGCGTTATCGCGCCGTCAACGATGGCGACGTCGCCACCTACATCCCCGAGCTCGCCAAGGCCAACCCGGATCACTTCGGCATCTGTCTCACCACCCTCGACGGCACCTGCCACGCCTTCGGCGACTGCGACCAGGAGTTCACCATCCAGTCCATTTCCAAGCCCCTCGTCTACGGTATCGCCCTCGCCGCCCTCGGTCGCGAAGGCGTTCACAAGAAGGTCGGCGTCGAGCCCACCGGCGATGCCTTCAACGCCATCATCCTCGACGAGAAAACCCGCCGCCCCTTCAATCCGATGGTCAACGCCGGCGCCATCGCCACCGCCGCCCTCGTCCCCGGCAAGACCCTCGCCGAACGCAAGGAATCCGTCCTCGCCACCTTCAGCGCCGCCGCCGGCCGCCGCCTCTCGGTTGACCAGAAGGTTTACGAATCCGAGCTCGAGACCGGCCACCGCAACCGCGCCATCGCCCACCTCATGCTCAACTTCGGCATGATCGAGGGAGACGTGACCGAGATCCTCGACCTCTACTTCATGCAGTGCTCGATCCTCGTGAACTGCCGCGATCTCGCGATGATCGGCGCCACCCTCGCCAACGTCGGCACCAACCCCGTCACCCACGAACACGTCTTCGACACCGCCGCGGTGCAGGACGTGCTCTCCGTGATGTTCACCTGCGGCATGTATGACTACGCCGGTGAATGGGCCGTGCGCGTCGGCATCCCCGCCAAGAGCGGCGTGGCCGGCGGCATCCTCGCCGTCATCAACCGCCAGTTCGGCATCGGCACCTACTCGCCCCGCCTTGACGCCCAGGGCAACAGCCTGCGCGGCATCAAAGCCTGCGCCGACCTCGCCGACGAACTCGGCCTCCACGCCTTCAACTTCATGAACTCCGGCTCCCAGTTCATGAAGAGCGTGCTCTAAGCGTATTCATGCAGTCAGACAGCTCCTCCTCCCAAATGAAGTCCGGGAAGGTGGAGCGCATTGATTGAATTTCCACGTATCGGTAGGGCGGGCACTCCGCTGCCCGCCGTCGTTCCCGCGCCTCCGTCCCTCCCGCGCTTTCGCGCCTTTGCGGCTTCGCGTTAGGGTGCGTCTGGGAAAGAAGTCGGGCCAGCGTGAGGGAGAAAGGGTGCTCGGCCAAGGCGACCGAGGCGGAGGCGACCCAGCGGGTCGTGCCGCCGAGGGCAACGCCGGCCCAGCGCCCTTTCTCCCTTCACTCGCAGAGCGCCAGTGATGGCCTGAAATCTTTCCCAGACACACCCTAAAACGCCCGCTTTCGTTTCACCGTCCCGCGGCTGCCTTCATCGCCTTGAGCGCATTCGCCGCCGCCGCGTAACCCCCGCCCGCCCCGTCGACAAAATGAAAGTGCTCCGTCCCGCGCACGAATACCAGACACGTCATCCGGCACTCCTCGGCCACCTGTAACCCATACCAGATGCGCCCCTCCTCCACCGCCGCATCCAATCGCGCCCGCAGGCGCGCCAGCCCCTCCGCATCCGCCGCCACCACCATGCGCAACGCATCGTCAAGCTTCTCAAAATCCGTATTGGCCGCCACGTCCGCCTTGTAACGCCCCCAATCCGCGCCGCGCAGCTTCACCCCCCGCGCCATCAACCACCGGCCCACGCCCGTTTCCACACGCACCCGCCAGCGCCGCCACCTCCCCGGCTGGGCCCGGCCCGAAACGATCCTGGCCTCGCCCTCCAGTTCCCGCGGATCCCTCGCCAGCTCCAGCGTGCCGGCCGACACCGGACGCCGCTCCGCCGCCGTGCCCAGCGCCGTCTCCACTTCCCCCAAAATGGTCTCCAATTCCTTCCGCCCCTCCACGCCGGCCCGCCGCGCCTCGACAATCAAAGCCGCCACGCTCCCCTGAGTCGGACGCACCCCGCGCCACCGGCATTCCAGCCCGCCCAAATCCGCCTCCGGCCCCGTCTCGTCCGCACTGATCCGATCCACCCGCGCATCCCCCGCTTTCAACCAGGCATCGGCCAGCGCCGCCGCGCCGCCCATGAACGCCGCCTGGTGAAACCCCTCCGACATGCGCACCCGGCCCACCACCAGCTCCGCCCCCGACTCCCGCAGCGCCCGCACAGGCACGAGCCCCGCGCGCAACTCCAAGCTCAACGCCGCCCGTGCCATCCGCACCGCCCCGGCCAGCGCCTCGCGCGCCCTCACCCGGTGCTCAGGCCCCACCAGCAACATCGCGCCATCGCCTCCAAAAATAAACGGCAGGTCCGCCCGTCCACACGCGTTGAGCACCGCCGTGATGCACGCCGCCCCCGCCAGGTTGACCTCCTTGTAACGTCCTTCCGCAATCGCGCGGGTCGACCCGCGCACGTCCGCGCACACCAGCCAGCCGTCATCCGGCGCCGGATGCATCCGCCCGTCGCGCAACAACGCCGCCAGGCTGCTGCTCTCCAGAATCTCCTGATAAAAGTTCGTCGTCACGTGACCAGGGTAACGTCCTCCCCCTCCACGTCGGGCGGCGCCATCCGGCCGACGTCTCCGATCAGCAACGTCAGCACCCCCGCGATCAAACCGACGATCAGTCCGCCTAAAATACGGTGAGTCCGTTTCGCAGAAGCATCAGCCATGGCCCCGAATCAGGACAACCCCCGTCCCCACCGCAAGGCCTGATGCCGCCCCGTCACTCCGTCCTCCGCCCTCCCGGTTCTCCCGACCTTCCAGCTCGTCCCCGTGGCCCTGAACATAAGTTCAGGGATTCCGTCCTCCGTCCTCCAGTCCTCCGTCACTCCACCCTCCGGCGCCTAGCAACGAGTGACTAGCGACTACTAACCAGCCACTAGCGACTTGCCATGCCCCGGTCGCCACACCCACAACTTCCGAGCCCGCTTTCGGCAAGCCCCGGCGTCAGAACCGCCCCGAGGAAGTGACGGGGCGAAGCCATCTTGATTTCCGATCATCTGCCCGATCCCGTGCCCCTGAACGTGAGTTCAGGGGATCCGTCCGCCCTCCGGCCTCATTCTCGTAATCGTTCTCGTTCTCGTTCTATCCGTGAGCCGTGTAGTTCAGGATTCTGTCCTCCGGCAGCCCGTCCTCCCTCCTTCCGACAACCCGGCTCACCGTCCCTCCGTCCGTCACCGCCCTCCGTCTTCCTGCCCCCGACTCCCCCCCTCCGCTTCCGCTAACTCCATCCATGCAAAGCTGCACGGGGTGCAGCCTAATAACATTGTTGGGAAAAAATGAAATCCCTCTGGTCACGCCTACCTAATTATTCGCCCGTGATTGCTGACCGATTACGCTCAGAAGGGCGGCGTGCCGTATGTTTCTGGATTGCATGGTTTGCCTTAATCGGCGGCACCTCAGGTTATATGCTGACAGAGATTCTCAAAGGGGCCGGAAATGAAGTATTGGCCGGCATGGTGATTACTATTTTTATATTTAGCATGCTCCCTGCCTACGGATCCTTGAAATCCAAAATCATTGAGGAGCCAAATTTGATGTCCTATTTTAGCGGAAAAGTCCCAGGTTCTGGTTTAGGCAGCGGCTTCGCGCTTTTAAAAAATTCCCAGAAGATAGATGAATACGCCGTGACGAACCGACTGAAGCCTTTCGCATCGATGATCTCAGATGATGATCTATTTGATAGAAAGCCTCTATCGTGGGGCTCACCGGATGAGGCGCTGACTTTAGTTCAGCGGCTGCTTTCATCGGATGAAGATTACATTATCGATGCAAAGATGAGTTAGAGCAGCTAAAGCCTCGATTGGAGTATGCGATTCAAAACAATCTGAGGTTTTGTTTTATTATCAGAACCGTCCACGGAACGAATGGGATGGAATGGGA